>NZ_JBEZDJ010000036.1:17092-69887 GCF_040648275.1 Micromonospora sp. NPDC049171 | reverse complement strand
AACACCTGCCGATGCCCGAACGTCACCACACCCGGCCTCGCCACCAGCACCTCCACCACAACCAAGATCAGTTGCACTGAAGCCTAGAAACCACCGTCGGCGTGTCGAGCGATAACTTCATGATCACCGGGACGACGGGTCGGGTTGGCCCGTTCGCGCGTTGGCACGGCTACCGTGACCGGGTGGGGACGTACGCCGCAGTGGTGCTCGCGGGTGGGGCCGCCCGACGGATGGGTGGGGTGGACAAGCCCGCGCTTTGGGTCGGTGGCCGGCCGATGCGTGACCGGGTGCTGGCTGCCGTCACCGACGCGACGCCGCGCGTGCTGGTCGGTGCGGCCGACTCCGTGCCGGCGGGTGTGCGGGTCGTCCGGGAGGATCCGCCGGGCGGGGGCCCGGTCGCCGCCGCCGCTGCCGGGCTGGCATTGCTGGAGACTGACATCGTCCTGGTCGCGTTGCTCGCCGCCGACCTGCCGCTGCTCACCCGGGCCGCGATCGGCGACCTGCTGGCCCACCTCGCCGAGGAAAGCCCCCGCCATGCCGCCTCGGCGAGGCCCGACGCCGCTCCGGCGATCGGCAGCGGCCTGGTCGAGAGTGGGCGTCGGCCCGACGGGGCGTGCTTCGTCGACGGGGACGGACGGCGGCAGTCGCTCTGCGGTGTCTGGCGGGTCGCGGCGCTGCGGGCCGCGCTGGACCGGTTGACTGTCGAGCGGGGCGGCAGCCTGTCCGGTGCCCCGGTCCGGGCGTTGCTGGCCGGCCTCGTCGTCCGGGAGGTGCCCTGGTCCGGCGAGGGCCCGCCGCCCTGGTTCGACTGCGACACTGACGAGGACGTACGCCGGGCGGAGGAGTGGGCGCGATGACGGTGATGGACGACTGGGTCACGGCGGCGTGCACCGAGCTGGAGCTGGACCCGACCGGGGTGCCGGTTCCGGCGGTGCTGGATCTGGCCCGCGACGTCGCCCACCAGGTGCTGCGGCCGGGTGCGCCGGTCACCGCGTACCTGCTGGGGTTGGCGGTTGGGCGGGGTGCCGACCCGGCGGACGCCGCGGCCCGACTCAGTGCCCTGGCCGGCGCCTGGCCCGTCGAGCTGGGCGCGGACCCCGCGGACCCGACGGCCCCCTGACCGCGGTTGTCCGATCCCGGTCCGGGCTGATTGAGCCGCCAGGTGGCGTGGGTAGGGTGATCGTGACGGACGGAGGCGATCATGACGGCTGACCACCCCTCGGCGCCGATCGGTGACCTGCCCGGCGCTACGGCCGAGCCGGCGGAATCGATCCTGCTCGACGAACCCAGCACGACCGACCTGCGGGCGAAGGTGACCGAGGCGTGGCA
This sequence comes from Micromonospora sp. NPDC049171, assembly GCF_040648275.1. Lineage (NCBI taxonomy): Bacteria > Bacillati > Actinomycetota > Actinomycetes > Micromonosporales > Micromonosporaceae > Micromonospora > Micromonospora sp. NPDC049171. The sequence goes on along the minus strand of NZ_JBEZDJ010000036.1, from coordinate 68,558 downwards.
GGAGTTCGCCCGTGCGCTCGCCGTGCGGCTGCGGGAGCTGCCCGTCGGCGCGCACCTGGAGGTGACCCTGGACCCGACCGCCTCCGGCACCGGGGACGCCGTCTACTCGGTGAGCGTGGACGTGCACGACGGCGGCGCGTTGTCCGCGCGGGCGGTCGGCAACGCCACGCTGCCGGCGGGCTACCGGTTGGACCGCGGCGCGGTGGCGGACATGGTCGCGCTCGGCTGGTCGCCACCCGGGGTGGTCGCCGGATCCGGCGGTTTCTTCGGGCTGGACGGCACGACGGGCGAGTCCACCCGGATCGCCGCGCTGCTCTCCCGGACGCTGCGCGACGTCTACGGCGCCCCGCACCCGGCGTTCCTCGTCTACCTGGTGCAGGACGCCGAGAGTGAGCCGCTTGCCGTGGACCCGTTGGGCACGGCACGCAGCGAGTTCGGCCCGGACGCCGACGTCGAGGCCGACCTGGAGGAGGCGCTGGCCGAGGCGGCCTCCGCGCAGGTCGAGCGGGACGACGTGCTCGACCTGGCTGATCGGGTCCGGACCGTGGTCTCCACGATGCTCAAGTCGGACACCGACCGGTTGCAGGTCGACTCGGACGGCGACATCAACATCCGGGCCGGCTCGGCGATGGTCTTCGTGCGGGTGCGGGACAATCCGCCGCTGGTGGACGTGTTCTCCCCGGTGCTCACCGAGGTGGAGCCGACCGAGCGGCTCTACGTCAAGCTCTCCGAGTTGACCAACCGGATGCCGATCGGCCGCCTCTACTGCGCCGACGACACGGTCTGGGCGTCCATCCCGGTCTTCGGTCGCAACTTCCAGGCCACCCACCTGATGCTTGCGGTGCAGGTGATGACCGGGCTCGCCGATGAGCTGGACGACCGTCTGCACGGCGAGTTCGGCGGCAAGCGGTTCTTCGGCGAGGGCGACAAGCCGGTTCGGCGCGACGACTCGGAGCACCGCACCGGCATGTACCTGTAAGGCTTGTTTCATAAGACCTGGCCGGCCTGCGGCGGGCCCGGACGACGACCGGCGGCGTTGCGGTCTCGCCCGGATACAACACCGGTATCCGGACGAAACCGCGCCTTGCCGGATCGCCTCCCGGACTCCGCCTCGGCTCGACCGCCCTCATGAAACAGGCCTTAGACGTCCAGCAGGGTCTTGCCGACCGTCGCGCGCGCCTCGATGGCGGCGTGCGCGTCGGCGGCGCGTTCCAGCGGGAATCGCTGGCCGATGAGCGGGCGCAGGCGGCCGGCCGCACCGCCGGCCAGGGCCTGCCGGGTGTACGCCCGCAGTTGTGCGGGTGACGTGTCCGGCCGTACCAGGGTGACCTGCCGTGCCGTGGCGGCCTCCGCTGACACCGGGGACCACTCCCCGCTCGCCAGGCCGAAGCTGACCATGCGACCGCCCGGGTCCAGCAGGTCGAAGGCCGCTCGGGCCACCGCGCCGCCGACCCCGTCGAACACCACGTCGACGCCGCCCAGTGGGGCCCGGACGCGGTCGGCCCAGTCTGGCTGGAGGTAGTCGACGGCCAGGTCGGCGCCCAGGCCGGGTAGCAGGTCCACCTTGCGCGGCCCACCGGCGACGCCGATCACCCGGGCACCGGCCTGGGCCGCGAGCCGCACCAACAGGCTGCCCACGCCGCCCGCGGCTGCTTCCACCAGCACCCGGTCGCCGGGGCGGATGCCGACCGCCTCGACAAGCATGGTGGCGGTACGCCCGTCGGCCAGCAGTGCCACCGCCTCGTCCAGGGCCAGCTCGGCGGGCACCTCGATGGGCGCGGCGGCGTCGACCGCCGCGCGTTCGGCGTATCCGCCGGAGCCGCCGGTCGCGCTGACCACCCGCCGCCCGAGCAGTGCCGGGTCGACGTCCGGGCCGAGGGCGGCGATCACCCCGCCCACGCCGTTGCCGGGGATCAGGGGCGGGGTGACCTGGAACGGACCGGGGCGGCCGGCGCGCTGCTGCGTCTCGACGAAGGTGATGTTCGCGTGCGCGACGTCGATCAGCACCTGACCGGGGCCGGGTGTCGGGTCGGTCGCGGTGCCGGGCACCAGCACCTCGGGCCCGCCGAACTCACGTAACCAGACCGCACGCATCACGTCCCCCTTGGCTGCGGTGGGCGGCGTGCCCACGCTCCCGACCACTTCATCTCCTCAACCAGGGTTGAGGTCAAGCGGTGCGGGGCGACGGTCCGACGCCCGGGGACTCGGCCAGGCGGGACAGCACGATCGTGCTGCGGGTGGAGGTCACGAAGGACTCGGCGCGCAGCCGCTCCAGCGCCGCCTCCAGGTGGGCGATGTCGGCGGCGCGCAGGTGCACGAGCGCGTCCGCCTCCCCGGAGACGGTGTAGGCGCCGACCACCTCCGGGTGTCGCCGGGCGGCCACGCCGATCTGGGCGGGGGTGGTCCGGCCGGCGCAGAACAACTCGACGAACGCCTCGGTGGTCCAGCCGACGGCGGCCGGATCCACCACGGCCGTGAATCCCCGGATCACGCCGGTGGCGCGTAGCCGATCGACGCGACGCTTGACGGCCGGGGCGGAGAGTGACACCCGGGTGCCGATGTCGGCGTACGACGCACGGGCGTCGGCGACGAGTAACGCAATGATCCGCTGGTCTACCGCGTCTATCTGCAACGTTCCGCCTCTGAGAAGCAACGGTTGTGGCTGTTACCAAAGTTCTACGGTACCTACTCTTGGTGACCGTGAACCAGCAGCGAGTCCCGCGAAAGCGGACATATCTCATGTGCTCGCCCGAGCACTTCGCGGTCGAGTACGCGATCAACCCGTGGATGGACGTGACCACGCCCGTCGACCGGGACCTGGCCGTCAAACAGTGGGACCGGCTGCACGAGACGCTTGTCGGTCTCGGCCACGAGGTGCACCTGCTCACGCCCGAGCAGGGCCTGCCCGACATGGTCTACGCCGCCAACGGTGCCTTCGTGGTGGACGGCAGCGTGTACGGCGCTCGGTTCAAGCACGAGCAGCGGGCCGCCGAGGCAGCCGCCCACCACGCCTTCTACGAGTCGCAGGGCTGGCGGTTCGTCGCACCTGGCGAAACCAACGAGGGCGAGGGCGACTTCGCGTACGTGCCGGAGGCGCACGGCGGCCTCATCCTCGCCGGGCACGGCTTCCGCACCGAGCTTCCGGCGCACGGTGAGGCGCAGGAGGCGCTGGGTCGGCCGGTGGTGTCCCTGCGTCTGATCGACCCCCGCTTCTATCACCTGGACGTGGCACTCACGGTCATCGACGACTCGAACGTCGCCTACTTCCCGGGCGCGTTCTCCGCGGCCAGCCAGCGGGTGCTCACCCAACTCTTCCCGGACGCGGTGCTCGCCGACGACGAGGACGCTCTGGCCTTCGGGCTGAACCTGGTCAGTGACGGCGCGAACGTGGTGCTCAACAGCGAGGCGACCCGGTTCGCCGGCAAGCTGAAGGCGGCCGGCTACACCCCGGTCCCCGTCGAGTTGGCCGAGCTGAAGAAGGGCGGCGGCAGCGTGAAGTGCTGCATCGCCGAGCTGCGGCACTGACTCCCCGTACGACAGGGCCGGCCTCCCCAACGGGAGGCCGGCCCTGTCGTTGCTCCGGGGTCAGCCCAGCGTGGCCAGCTCGTTGATCAGCACGTTCGACATGACCTGGCCGTCGCGCTGCACCTCCCGCAGGTACCACTTCTGCTGGGGGGTGCGCGGCTGGTTGAACTGCCAGATGCCGCGCGGGCTGTCGATCTGGCCGATCCTGCCGAGTGCCAGGTTGACCTGCTGCGGGTTGGGCGAGCCGCCGGTGAGCTGGATCGCCTGGTCGAGCACCTGCGCCGCGTCGTACGACGCCATCGCGTACGTGGTGGGGGTGACCTGGTATTTCTTGCGGTAGGCCGAGGCGAAGACCCGGTTGGACGTGTTGTTCAGGTCGGCCGAGTAGTTCAGCGCGGTCTGGATGCCCAGCGCATTTTCCTTCAGGCTTTCCAGCACGGTGCCCTCGGTGAGGAAGCCCGGTGCGTAGATCGGCCCGGCGAACTTCTCCCGCAACTGCTTGATGAACTCCACCGCGGCGGCTCCGGCGAAGAAGCAGAAGACCGCCGTGGGCTCCTTGGCCAGCGCGGTGCTGATGTCCGCCGAGAACGCGGTCTTGCCGGGGTTGGGGTTGGCGCTGGTGTAGGTGACCGGGTCGCTGATGCGCGGGTCGGTCGCGCCGAACTCCTGCCGGAAGCCGCGCACCACGTCGGGGCTGCCGACGTTCTCCGGCATGATGATCGCCACCCGGCCGTTGGCAGGCAGTTGGTCGCGCAGGTAGCGGCCCAGCGCCTTGCCGGCCTCGTCCAGCACGTACGACGTCCGCCAGATGTAGAACACGCTCTGCAGGCTGCTCGGTGAGGCGTTGGAGCCGATCAGCGGGACCTTGGCCTGCTCGACGGTGTCCCGGATGCCGACCATCACCGCCGAGTTGACCACCCCGGTGAGCGCCAGCACACCCTGCTTGAGCAGGCCGTCCACGGCGGCCTTGCCGGTCTTCGCGGTGTCGCCCTCGTCGGCGGTCAACAACTCCACCGGGTGGCCGCCCAGCCGCTTGTCGTGCAGGTCGAGGAAGAGCTGGAAGCCGTTGGTGATGTCATCGCCGATGCTCTTGAAACCGCCGGCCTGCGGCGTGATCAGCCCGATCTTGATCGGGCTGCGGTTGACCGTCGGTTCGGGGTCGGAGTCGGAGCCACATCCGGCGACGAACCCGGTGGTACCGAGCGCGGCCAACAGTTGGAGCGCCCGCCTGCGATTCATCTGCGACACCGAGTTCCTTCCAAGGAGCGTTGCAGGGCTGAACACCGCCCCTCCGGCGTTCTACCTGGTCCGCGACGCTGCGTCAATGGCTAGTGATCAACCTGCAGGGACCGCAACTCGGCGAGGACGCGGGGCCAGGCGGCGGACTCCGGATCGATCAGCCCGAAATGCTCGCATCCGGGCAGCTCAACAAGGGAGATATCGGATCCTGCGGCAGTGGCCTCCGCGACGAAGTCCCGGCTCATCTCCACCGGAACCTGTTGATCCTCCGAGCCGTGCAAAACTACCGTCCGTGTCCGCGTCGGCACCAGTAGCCGTGGATCCGTCGCCGCGTACCGGTCCGGGAACTCGGCCGGGCCGCCGCCGAGCAGCGCGGCCACCGCGCCCGAGTCCAGATCCCGCCGGTACGCCTCGCCCAGATCGGCCACCGGGGCCAGGGCGAGCACCCCGCCCACCGTCGCCGGCGCGGTGGCCGCCACGTACAGCCCCAGGTGACCACCGGCGGAGTGCCCGACCAGGATCGGCGCGGCCCGGGTCACCCGGCCGGGCAGCGCCTCGGCGGCCAGCCTGGGCAGCTCGGCCACCCCGGTCAGCACATCGGTCAACGTGCCCGGCCAGCCACCTCCCGGCTGCCCGGTCCGCCGGTATTCCAACTGCGCCACCGGGTAGCCGTCCGCGGCGAGTGCCGCAGCCAACGGGTCGGTGTGTCGTCGGTCGTACTCGACCCGCCAGAAACCGCCGTGCAGGACGACGACCAGCGGGCGCTCCGGACCCGCTCCCGCCGGGCACCGCAGGTCGGCCACCTGATCCGGGTGGTCGCCGTACGCCACGGTCCGGTCGGGCCCCGGTGCGGGCCGGGTCAACACGGCGCGCGGGTCGGCAGGCATGGCGCGACGGTAGCGCGCCCGCGCGGGTGGTTCGGTCCCGGTAGTCGGTCCCGGGCGCCAACGGTCCAGCCCGCTGGGTAAAGATGGACCCCATGACCGAAGCGCGCTCAGCTGGACAGGACGACGAGCCCGGCACCGACGACTCCGGCCACCCCGGCACTGTCGTGGTGGTCGGTCCGGACGGCCGGCCGATCGGGACGATGCAGACCGACGAGGGCCAGGGTGAGGACCCGACCCGCCTGGTCGAACAGCCGGCCAAGGTGATGCGGATCGGCAGCATGATCAAGCAGTTGCTGGAGGAGGTGAAAGCCGCACCTCTCGACGACGCGAGCCGCAACCGGATGCGCGAGATCCACGAGCGGTCGATCGTCGAGCTCAAGGAGGGCCTCGCCCCCGAGCTGCGCGACGAGCTGGAGCGCATCTCGCTGCCCTTCACCGAGGACAAGGCCCCCAGCGAGGGCGAGTTGCGGATCGCGCACGCCCAACTCGTCGGTTGGCTGGAGGGCCTGTTCCACGGCATCCAGGCGGCCCTGGTGGCCCAGCAGATGGCCGCCCGGGTGCAGTTGGAGCAGATGCGCGGTGGCCGCCAGGCGCTGCCCAGTGGCCCCGGCGGGATCGTCCCCGGGATGTCCGGCATCGGCCAGCCGGGCGGCGGCGAGGGCCACAACACCGGCCAGTACCTGTAACCCTCAGTCCACCCCGAAAACCTTCTCCAGGTACGCCGCCACGCCGTCCTCGGTGTTCGCCGTCGTCACGTCGTCGGCGACCGCCAGGACGGCGCGGTGCGCGTTGGCCACCGCCACGCCCCGGCCGGCCCAGCTCAACATCGGCACGTCGTTGGGCATGTCGCCGAAGGCCAGCACGTCCGCCGCGGCCACCCCGAGTTGGTCGCAGTACCAGGCCAGCCCGGCCGCCTTGGTCACCCCGGCCGCGGAGATCTCCACCAGGCCGGAGGACGACGAGTGCGTGGCCTCGGCCAGCCCCGCCACCGCCGCGGCGATCAGCTCGGCGAAGGCGTCCGGGTCCTGCTCGCCGGCCCGCGCGAGCAGCTTCACCGCCGGCACCGAGAGCAACTCCTCCGGCGTCTCGATCGGTCGGATGCCCTCCGGGTCGACGTCCCAGCGCAGCGGGTAGTGCGCCTCGTGCCGCATCTCCCGGCTGTCCAGGATCTCCACGGCGAAGCTGATCCCGGGCACCTCGGCCCGTAGCCGTCGGGCCACCTCGGCCAGGTGGTGCGGGGCGAGCGGGTCGGCCCGCACCACCTCGTCGGAGAACGGGTCGTAGACCACGGCGCCGTTGGCGCAGACCGCCGGCAGCGGCTGGGCCAGTTGGTCGTACACCATCTTGAGCCAGCGGACCGGACGGCCGGTGACCAGGACGACGGGCGTGCCTCGCGCGGAGATCCGCGCGAGCACGTCGGCGGTGCGGGGGCTGACGGTGTGGTCGTCGCGGATCAGCGTGCCGTCGATGTCGGTGGCGACCAGGCGGGGTGTCTCTTGCATCACCGGGACAGTAGCCGGTCCAGGTACACCGCCACACCGTCGTCGTCGTTGCGCAGGGTCACCTCGTCCGCGGCGGCGCGCAGGGCGGGGTGCGCGTTGGCCACCGCCACCCGGGACCAGCCGGCCCACTCGAACATCGGCAGGTCGTTGGGCATGTCACCGAAGACCAGGACGTCGGCCGGATCGACGCCGAGGCTCTGCGCCACCACCGTCAGCCCGGTGGCCTTGTCCACGCCGGGCGGGCAGATCTCGATGAAGCCGAGCCCCGCCTGGGTGAGCGTGGCGACCTGCGGCGCAACGATCCGGCGGGCCACCGCCAGCAGTTCGTCCACGTGGTGGTCGGCGGTCCGGGCGAACGCCTTGATCACGTCGCAGGAGAGGCACTCCGCGCGGCTGCGCGCCTCGAACCGGTCCTGGTAGGGCCAACTCTCGTGATAGTCGCCCCAGAGCGGAGCATCGTGCTCGTCGGACGCCTCGACCATCACGGTCAGCGGGCCGACCTCGGCCTCCAGGTCGGCCAGCAGCCGGGCCAGCACCTCGGCGGGCAGCCGCTCGTCGCGGAGCACCACGGGGCCGGCCGGATCGCTCTGGTCGACCACCCGGCCGCCGCCGGCCATCACCAGGAAGTCCGCGGCCCGGATGTCGTTGCGGGTCAACTCGGTCAACCGAGGGCCGCGTCCGGTCGCGCCGACCACCGGAATTCCGGCAGCCCGCACCCGGTCGAGCACCCCATGGGTGTACGCGGAGACGGTGTCATCGCTGCGCACCAGCGTGCCGTCGAGGTCGGTCGCGATCAGCTTGGGCAGGCCCGGGCGGGTCATCGTTCCTCCTTCGCCCGCCGCCGTCGCACCTGCTGTCCCCTTCTGTTGAGGAGACCCGGCGTCACGGCGGGCAGCAACCGTACCTCGCGCAAAGGGTCGCATCCACGGCTTCCAGACGAATCGGACGCGAACAACGCCCACCCCGCCCCGCCGCCTTCCCCCGCGATCTCGCCCTTCCTGTCCCTTATGTCGGGGCAGTAAGTGCGAGATCGCCGGGGCGTGGGGCGTGGGTGGGTTTAGGGCTGGGGGTCGGGGTGGGCGAAGGGGGCGGCGGGGGTGACTGTCAGGTCGGTTGGGGCGGGTGGGCCGTACTCGATGGGGTCGTGGTTGCGGCGGCGGCGCCAGGGTCGCGACGGCGGCGCGTCGGCGGGCCCGTCATCGTCTGGTGGCCCGGCGAACGTGCCGGTGGATGTGGCGGGCGTCAGCCGCAGGGCGACCGCGAACAGCACACAGGCGGCGAAAGCCATCACCAGCCCACGGCCGTATTCGGCCCGGAACCCGTCCGGCGGCGAGTAGAAGAAGTTGCGCTGGCTGGGGTCGTTGAGGGTGGCCGTGGCGGCGATCAGCACCGCCAACAGGGCACCGGCCAGGGTGAGACCGGCCAACCGGGCGTTCGGCCGCACGGCCGCCGTGCCCCGCAGGGCCAGCGCCACGGCGCAGACGAGACCGAGCAGCCCGACCAGGTAGCCAACGCCGAAACCGCCGACCTCGGACACCCCGGCCGGCACCTCGATCGTGCCCTCACCCTCGGGCCCGCCGCCGTTCGGCAGGCTCATCACCAGCCACTCCCCGACCAGCGAGGCGACCCCGGCGACCGCGCCCAGCCCGGCGAGCAGCAGGGGCAGCCGAGGGTCCTGTGCGAAACCGGCCAGGGACCAGCCGAACCGGCGCCGCGGAGCAGGGTCGACAGCACCCCACTCGATCACGGCCGGTTCCTCGGACCGGTCGCCCTGCCGGGGGATCGGAAGCTCGTCGGACATCGGCAATCCTTCCGCCGGTCACGGACCTGGGTCGCATCATGGCACAGCCAGCCGATCGTGACAGGGATCGCAGGGCAGGCGTCCGTGCCGGTCGGTCGCTCGACGGTCACCTTTCCGCTAGCGTTCTCCTCATGCCTATCCGTACCGCTTCAGCACAATGGCAGGGCAATCTCACCGAGGGCTCCGGCACGGTCCGCACCGGTAAGGGCGGCCTGTCGGGCAACTACTCCTTCAAGTCGCGCTTCGAGGAGGGCGAGGGCACCAACCCCGAGGAGTTGATCGCCGCAGCACACGCCGGCTGCTTCTCGATGGCGTTCTCGAAGGCGCTCGCCGACGCCGGCTCGACGGCCACCTCGGTCGAGACCACCGCCAAGGTCCACCTGGACAAGACCGACGCCGGCATGACCGTGACCCGGATCGACCTGGAGACCGTCGGCCAGGTCCCGGGGATCGACGACGCGGAGTTCCAGAAGCTCGCCGAGGCCGCCAAGGCCAACTGCCCGATCTCCCGCCTGCTCTCACCGGGCGCCGAGATCACCCTCGACGCGCGCCTGGCCTCCTGAGCGGTCGACCACAACAGCCGGTCGACCCACAACCGCTCGTTCACGGACGAGAGTCTCCGCCCGCCCCTGGGCGGTCACTCTCTCCGTGAGCCTGCGGATCCGATCGGCGCCACGTCTCGACCGGCCCAACGGGTGCGGCGTCGGGCAGAATGGGTGCCGTGCCGGTAGACATGACCCGCGAGCGCTTCGAGGAGCTGGTTGCCGACGCCCTCGACGAGGTGCCCGAGGAGCTGCTCGGCCTGATGAACAACGTGGTGATCCTCGTCGAGGACGACCCGCCGCAGGGCGAGCCCGGCCTGCTCGGCCTCTACGAGGGCCACGCCCTGACCAGCCGCGGTTGGGACTACTCCGGTGTGTTGCCGGACCGGATCTTCATCTACCGACACCCGATCCTGCGAATCTGCGACAACGACGACGATGTCGTCGACGAGGTGGCGGTGACCGTCGTGCACGAGATCGCGCACCACTTCGGCATCGACGACGATCGGCTACACGCCCTGGGCTGGGGCTGAGCCTTCCGACAGTCGCGGTCACCGCTCGGCCGATGGCCCGTGGTTGCCCTGGTCGCCTACCTTCGGTGCAGCAATCGCAACCCTGTCAGGAGGCACCCTTTCATGCGCAGTGAGCTGTTCTCCGCGGAAAACCTGGAGAAGGAGTCCGCGCAGCCCGGCATGCGGCTGCAAAACTCCAAGATGTTGAAGATCGAACTCAACGGGGAGGCGATGGCCCGAGTCGGGTCGATGGTCGCCTACCAGGGGAATGTGCAGTTCCAGGCGCTCGGCTCGGGCGGGCTCGGCAAGTTTCTCAAGCAGAAGCTCACCGGCGAGGGCGTCCCCCTGATGAAGGTTTCCGGCCACGGTGACGTCTTCCTCGCCGAGCTGGCCAAGGACGTGCACATCATCGACCTGGAGCCGGGCGACGCCCTCTCCATCAACGGTTCCAGTGTGCTCGCCTTCGACTCGACCCTCCAGTACGACATCAGGATGGTCGGCGGCGCCGGGATGGCCTCCTCGTCCGGCCTGTTCAACTGTGTGTTCAGCGGCTACGGCCGGATCGCCATCACCACCAAGGGCACCCCGGTCGTGCTCAACGTGGACGCCCCCACGTACGTCGACCCGCAGGCCGCGGTGTGCTGGTCGGCGAACCTGCAGACCGGCTACCACCGGGCCGAGCAACTGGGCCTCGGCACGCTGCTGGGTCGGCGTACCGGTGAGTCGTTCACGATGAGCTTCGCCGGTCAGGGCTTCGTGGTGGTGCAGCCGTCCGAGGAGCCGCCGGTCCTGGGCAGCGGCCAGCAGCAGCAGGAGGGCGGTCTGCTCGGCGGCCTGCTGAGCTGATCACCTGCGGCGCGGGGCGCTCCCGATCGGTTGGGAGCGCCCGGTCAGGTCAACTCACCTGTGCGCAGTCGGGTCAGCCAGGCCGCCGCGTCGACGTAGTCGGCGTCGGAGAGGCCCGCCGGCGCGGGCACCGGCCGATCGCGCGCCGCGTCGACCCACCGGTGCCGGGGGTACGAGCCCAGGAAGCGGACCTCCGCGCAGACCCGGCGCAGCCCCTGCAACGCCTCACCCAGTCGTACGTCGGCGACGTGGCCGGTGCAGTCCAGGAAGAAGACATACCGGCCCAGCGCCTCGCCGGTGGGACGGGACTCGATGCGCGTCAGGTTGACGCCACGGACGGCAAGCTCCATCAGCACCGACAGCAGCGCGCCGACCCGGTCGTGCGCGATGTAGACCGCCAGTGAGGTGAGGTCGTCGTCGGTCGGCGGCGGGGGAGGCCCGGGGCGGGCCACCAGCGCGAACCGCGTCACCGCGTCCGGATGATCGGCGATCTTGTCGGCGAGTGTCACGAGCCGGTGGCGGGCCGCCCCGATCGGTGCGCAGATCGCGGCGTCGTACGCGCCGGTGCCGGCACCGGCCGCCGCCGCGCCGTTGGAGAGCACGTCGACCACCACGGCGTCGGGCAGATGGTCGCGTAACCAGCCCCGGCACTGGGTGGACGCCTGCGGATGGGCCGCCACGGTGCCGATCGAAGTCAGCGGAGTGTCGGGTCGAGCGCCGAGCACGAACGCCACCGGCAGGATCACCTCTCGGGTGATCACCAACGGCTCGCCCTCGACCATTTCGTCGAGCGTGACGCCCACCGCGCCGCCGATCGAGTTTTCCAGCGGCACCAGCGCGGCGTCGGCGTCCCCGGTCCGGACGCTGTCCAGCGCCTCACCGACGCTGCGGGCGGGCGTACGGGTGCCGCGCTCGGCGGCGGGAAGTGTACGCAGGGCCTGCTCGGCGAAGGTGCCCTCCGGCCCGAGGTAGACGAAGCGTGTCGGCGGTGTTCCCGGCATGCCGGTCAGCCTACGCACTCGGCCGGCTGGCCGGAGCGGCGTCGCAGGCGAGGGCGCGGATCCCGGCCGGGCTGGTGGCGCGTACCTCGATGGTGCAGACGTCGGTGCCGGCGGTGACCAGGGTCGGTGCGGTGGCCTGGCCCCGGGTGACCACCTGGAGCTCCTCGTGCCCGGTCACCTGCAGGACTGTGTACTGCCACTCGGCGGCGCAGAGCGGCCCGGTGCGGACCTGGACCCGAACGTTTGCCGGAAGCACCCCGGCCCGGCCGCGCAGCAGTTGCACCACCCGCTCGCCGGTCGGCCCGTTCCGGCAGGGTGTGGCGACCAGCCCGGCATCCGGGGTGGGCGTGACCGTGCCGAGTGGTGGTGCGGTGGCCGGCGGCGTGCTGGGTGCGGTGCTCGGCCCAGGTGTCGTCGGTGCCGCGGTGCGGGTTGGCGCGGCAGTCGGCTCCCGTAGCTCGGGTGGGGCGCCACAGCCGGCGAGCACCGCGACGGCGAGCACCGCGAGCGCGACCGGCCGGATCCGGGCGGTGGCCCGAGTGGGGGCGTGGTCGGATGCCCGGCTGGGTGTCGCCGGTGGGAGGTAGGCCGTCGCCCGTGGTGGGGGAGACGGGGGGTGGGGCGGGGTGAACGGCACGGGCCGATCCTCGGGACATCGGAGAATTCGTCGCGGCCGGGGTGGCCGAGCCCATCGTAGGGTCAGCGGCCGGTCGGGTGAAGGTCAGCCGGTGACGCGGTGCCCGGCGCGCTGTAGCGCGGCGGTGCCCTCGGTCAGCCGGACGGCCGGCACCAGCAGGTAGTCGGTGTCGAAGGTGGAGAACGTGACCACACTGACCCGTGCCTCGGCGAGCGGATCGACGAGCGTGGCCAGGCTGCCGGTGCTGGCCATGTCGGCGGGGGCGGTGACCCGTAGGCAGCGCCAGGCGGTTTCCACCACGGCCTGCACCGGCACCCGATCCGCTGGGCAGATCACCGAGATGCCATCGGAGGTCCAGCTCACCGTCACCACGTCGGTGCCGCTCAGCCCGCTCGACAGCGCGTACGGCAGGGCGGTGCCGGCGGCCAACCGCCACACCGCGTACTCCCCGGGCAGCAGGGCGATATCGAGCATGGGGGCACCTTACGGCCTACTCGCGCAGGGCTGGGCCAGCAACGCCGTGTGCGGCTTGTCGCAGGTCAGACCTCGGAGAAGAAGGTGAGCGAACCGGCCACGGCACCGTCGGTGAGCACCGGGGTGGAGATCGCGTCGACTGTCGCGTCGGAGCTGTTCGCCGAGGCGGCCTGCACCCGGAGCAGCCCTCGGGCGAGTCGACCGGAGGTGAGCGCCAGCAGGGGCGGGATCTTGTCGATCTCGGCCTCGGTCAGCTCGCCCCGGTTTGCGGTGAAGTCGAGCAGGCGCAGCCCTCCGTCAAGCAGCGGTCGCCCGATCAGGACGTCCGGCTCGCCCAGACAGAGCAACTGGCAGCCGGCGGTCGAGATCGCCACCACCAGGGTGTCGGTGTCGATCAGCAAGCACGGCTCGTCGGCCCGGGAGACTGTCGAGGACCATTGGCCGACGTTGCCGGACTCCGGCTCTGTCGAGGCCCGCGCCGCCGGCACGAACGCTTCTGAGAGCGAAAGTTCGACGTGGGCCACCGCGCCTCCTATGTGCACCGATCGACTGTCCACGCTAGCGGGTCGCCGACGGAATCACCGAGCGCACCGGGTCACCGAGTCGCGCAGCGTGAACCGAGGCGACCGGTGACGGCGCGGAGACCGGTGGGTAGTCGGGGGGACCGGAGCCGCGTGGCGTCGACGGTGACGTTACCGGCGGTGGGCCGGCTTGTCAGCGGCCGTTCGGCCCTCCTCATACCACCGGTAGTCGGCAGTTGGACGGTACGTGCCGTTGAGCCAGGTGCTGGGATGCTGTGCGACCCGGGAGAGCTTCTCGGCCGTGGCGGGGCTGATCCGGCTGCCACCAGCCACGAGAAGCCGGTCCAGTTCTCGGTGGGTGGCCATCAGACAGTCCTTGGGGAGGCCGTAGACGCTGATCACACCGGAGCCGACGAAGGTCAGCACCGGCGTCACCGGGACGGGCAGCCCCACCGCGTCGGAGAGGGCCTTGCTGGCCCGCTTGGCGTCCCGGCGGGACTCGGCCACGTACGGTGGACGCTTGCCGTTGATCTGCACGACGTCACCGGCGACGAGGACCCTGGCCCGGCCGTGATCGGCGATGGTCACGGCGAAGAGACCGCTCGGCCCGATGGCGAGGAACCCGGCCCGGTCGTCCTGACCGCGATCGAGGACGTCGGTGACGTCGGTGCGCGGCCATTCGATGACGTGCCAGGCCGGCCCGAGGTGGTCGAGTTGGCCCAGTGCTCGCGCCCCGGCCGCCTCGAGGCGGCGCGCGCCCCGCTCGGCACGACGGCGGCGAGCCCATTCGAGCGGTGTCGGACGGACCGGTTCGAGAACCCCTGGCGACTCGACGCGGGGGTGTGGCACCGCGACGGGCGGCAGTGCCCGAGCGGACGGTACGGCTCGTCGTGCGGGAAAGACAGTCATCGCGACCTCCGGCAAAAGGTCCCTCGAAGTTATGTCCTCACTACCCTACGTTGCCACTACCGGTGTTCGGCAAGCCGGAGCGCCGGAGTGACTATGGATGAATGCCATATTCATCCACAGTTCTTTTCTCGGATGCCGCCAAACCCTGCCCTACGCTGCGGGAGTGACCCACTACGTCGACAGTGAAGTCGGCCGGCTCGGCACCGTACTGCTGCACCGGCCCGGCCCCGAACTGGCCCGGCTCACGCCCCGCAACAACGACTCACTCCTGTTCGACGCGATCCCCTGGGTCGGACGGGCCCAGGAGGAGCACGACGCGTTCGCCACCGCCCTGCGCGATCGTGGGGTCGAGGTGCTCTACCTGGCGACCCTGCTGGCGGAGACGCTTGCCGTCGCGGACGCCCGTGCCGAACTCACCGAGGAGGTGCTGCGCTCCCGGCGGCTCGGCGACACCCTGCGGGCCCGCGTCGCCGACCATCTCTCCTACCTCGACCCGGCCGCCCTGGCCGACGTGCTCACCGCCGGGCTGGCCCACGAGGAGCTGCGGATCTCCTCGGCGCGGCCGGGCGGGCTTGTCTACACGCTGATGGATCGACACGACTTCGTTATCGATCCGTTACCCAACCTGCTGTTCACCCGCGACTCATCGCTGTGGATCGGCGATCGGGTTGGTGTGACGAGCCTGGCCATGCCGGCCCGCCGACGCGAGACCACCCTGACCGACGCCATCTACCGCCACCATCCACGCTTCGCCGGCACCGACTTCGTCTACCGCCCGAGCCTGGAGCACCTGGAGGGCGGGGACGTACTGCTGCTCGCACCCGGGGTGCTGGCGGTCGGGGTGGGCGAACGGACCACACCGGCCGGCGCCGAACGCCTCGCCCGGCAGGTCTTCGCCGCCGGGCTCGCCCACACCATCCTGGTGGTGCCGATCGCCCAGAAACGCGCCACCATGCACCTCGACACGGTCTGCACGATGGTCGACGTGGACGCCGTGCTGATGTATCCCAACATCGCGAGCACGCTGTCCGCGTACACCGTGATTGCCGGCGCGGATGGTGCGGACCCGCGGGTGGACGGGCCCGCGCCGTTCCTGCGGGCCGCCGCCGACGCGATGGACCTGGACCTGCTGCGGGTCATCGACACCGGGTTGGACCCGGTGACCGCGGAACGCGAGCAGTGGGACGACGGCAACAACACCCTCGCGTTGGCGCCCCGGCTCTGCGTCGGCTACGAGCGCAACACCGAGACCAACGCCCAACTGGAGCGCGCCGGCATCGAGGTGATCCCGATCGCCGGCTCCGAGTTGGGCTCCGGCCGTGGCGGGCCGCGCTGCATGTCCTGCCCGATCACCCGCGACCCGCTGCCCGTCGCCGGCTGAAACGCACGGCGCCCGGCTGCGCGCGACGACCGTGCCCGATCCAGCCGGGCGACCGCACCCGGCCGGGCGGAAGACCGAGCCGGGCGACCGCGCTCAGCGCAGGGTGAGTTGGCGGCCGAGCAACCCCTGGCGGGCGCGTCGGCCGGCGGCGTCGAGCGGGTCGGTGGCGGTGAGTGCCTCGGCGTACCGCTTGGCGAACTGCGCCACCGGCTCCTCCCACTCGGTCGCCGGAGTCTGCTCCGGCAGGTCCCAGACCGGCACCAGCCGACCGTGCGCGCGGAACATGCCGGCGAACTTGGTCTGCTCGCCGAGCGTCAGCGTGCCGGCGGCACCGAGGCGGGCCAGCGCATCCAGGGCGGCGTCCTCGTCGTCCGGCAGCACCCAGCGCACGTGTGCCTTCTCCGGGACCTGGCACCAGTACGCGGCCTTCGCGGCGGTCAGCCGCACGGTCGGGTAGATGGCCGCGTTCGCCCGCTCCAGCGACGCCTGGACGGTCGGATCGTCGGCAGCCCCGGGGTCGAGCCAGAACTCGAAGCCCTCGTGCAGGGCGACCTCAAGCGGGCCGTCCACGAGGATGTCCTGTAGGCGGGGGCCGGGGCCGGGCAGCGGCGGCACGGTCACCTGGCCTCCCGGCTCGGTGCGCAGTGCGCTGAGCAGCGCCTCGGCCAGATCCCGGGAGACGTCACCGGACTGCTGGTGGCGCTGGAGGCCGATGAGCACCCGGCCGTCCGGCTTGGTGATCGCGGGGGCGGCCATCGGCAGCACCGTGGCGAGCGTCGCCGGCCGGTCACCGAACTCCTCGACCAGGGCGGGTGCCAGCCGCAGCGGCGCGGAGGCGGCGGGCACCAACTCACGCAGCGCGATCCACTCGACCTCGTCGACCAGCCCGTCGAACGGACGCGGCACGAAGACGTCGCGCACCTTCTCGCGGCGGGGGGCGGTGTCGGCGGTGGTGCGTTGGCTCTTTCGACGCTTGCTCACGGCGTCACAGCCTAGAGCCCGAACTGCCGGCGCGTGGGCCGGACCCACCCACCCCATCGCTTGTCGATCATGAGGTTGTTGTCACCGTACCCGGCGTGTCGTGGCAATAACTCCATGATCAACGATGTCAGGCGGTGGGCACCAGGGTGGGGTTGGGGGTTGGGGTTGGGGTGAACTCCGCCCAGACCCGCTGGCCCATCCCGTCCCGTTCGACGCCCCAGCGGGTGGCCAGCCCGGCCACGATGTGCAGCCCCCGCCCGTCCGCCGCGTCGGCGCTGGCCGTCCGGAGCCGTGGCGCGGTGCTCGCGCCGCCGCCGTCGGTGACGCCGAGCTGGATCAGGGTGCCCTCGGCCGAGGGCCGCAACCGCCAGGCCACCCGGACCACTCCACCGGGCAGCGGCCGGGCGTGCCGCACCGCGTTGCCCACCAGCTCCGCGAGCACCGCGATCAGATCCGCGAGGAGCGTCGGGGCGACGACGTCCGCCAGTTCACCGGCGAGCCGGTGCCGGGCCAGCCGTGCCCCGGCCGGGTGGTGGGGAACCACCACGCACCACGCCCGATCCCTCGCTGCCGCTGCCACCGTTGCCTCCACGTCGCGCCACCCTCGGTCAACCGCGCGGTAGCCGCACCTCTGCGACCGTACCGCCGCCGGTCCTTGGACGTAGGGATACCCATCCATTCTGTTGTTCAACGATTCGGCGAACGAGATAGAGGCCGAGCCCTGCCCCCGGGTAGCCGCGCCGGTCGCCGGACTCGCCCTGCCAGAACCTGTCGAACGCCCGCTCCACGTGCTCCGGTCGGATGCCGATGCCCCGGTCGCTGACCCGGAACGCCACCAGTTGACCGTCTGGCGAGGCGGCGATCTCGATCGGAGAGTCGGGTGCCGAGTATTTGCCGGCGTTGGTTGTCAGCTCGGTCAGCACGGTGGCCAGGCTGGGTCGGTGGCCGAGCGCCTTGGGCAGGTCGGCCGGGAGGCGGAGCACCAGCCGGCGGCGCAACTCCGTCGGCAGGTCCAGAACTGCCGAGCGCAGCGCCTCACCGAGGTCGAACGGGGTGGGCGGATCGTCGCCCGGCCCGGCCTCGGCCGCCGAGCTGAGGAGACGGTCGACCAGCCGGGCCAGCTCGTTCGCGCGTTGCCCGATCACCCGGGCGGCCTGCCGCCGGTCGATGTCGGTCAGCGACTCCCAGTGGTCGGTGAGGGTGTCCGCGTACCCCTTGATCACGGTGACGGGGGTGCGCAGCTCATGGCTGGTCACCGCGACGAACAGCTCCCGGTCGTGGTCGCGGCGCTGCTGGTCGGTGATGTCGCGGAAGGTGACCACCCGCAACGAGCCCGGGCCGGGCAGCTCGCCGGAGGTGATCCGCAGCCAACGGCCGTCCGGCATCCGGTGGTCGCGGACCTGACCGGAGGGCGGCAACGGAAACGGCAGTGGACGGCTCAGCGCCTGCTCGACCGACCGGCCGGTGACCTGGGCGGCGGCCGGGTTCCAGAGGCGGACGTACCCGTCCCGGTCGACGACGGCCAGCCCGTCGGCGAGTGCCGCCACCACCGGGCCGTCACCGTGCACCGGCAGGCCGCTCTGGTCGCCGTACATGTGCGCGACACAGGACGCGAGGTAGGCGACGACCCCCTGCCGCTCGGCGTCCGGCTTGTCGTCGCCGGGGTAGAGCGCGTGCAGACTGCCGACGGTGTGGCCGCCGATCTCGGCCCGCGAGACCACCATCCAGCGCAGGTCACTGCCGGTCAGCTCGCCGGCCAGTTTGCCGTTGAGGCGGCCCACCCGCACGTTGCGCACCCGTGGCCCGTTGAGCAGGCAGACAGTGTCCGGGTCGTCGGCCGCCAGCGGACGGCCGAGGGCCGATCCCGCCGTGCCGGTGGCGGCGATCACGCGACCGCCTGTCGGACCGAACTCGACGAACGCCATACCGGTCGCGCCGAGGGCCGGCTGGGCCACCCGCAGCAGTTGGGTGAGGACCGGCAGGCCCGCCTCCCCAGAGTTGATCATCTCGATCACGACTGTGTGACCGGTGAGGAGAGCGGGGAAATCGATACGCTCCGGCATGTGCCGAGTCTGCCTCGCCGGCCTGGATTTGGCACCCCTGCCGGGTCAGCGGTCCAGTCGGGCGAGGGCGTAGCCCGGCCGGTCGGTGATGATCCCGTCCGCCCCGGCGGCCAGCACCAGATCGAGGTCGGTCGGCTCGTTGACCGTCCAGACGTACACCTGGTTGCCGGCCGTGCGAAGTGCGGGCAGCAGGTGCGGGCGGGCCCGGACCAGGCCGATGCCCGGCCCCGCGATACGGGTGCCGAACGGCAGCCGCCCCAGCCGCGGCCAACGCGGCAACACCTCCAGCAACAGCACCGTGGGCAGCTTCGGCGCGAGCTCGTGCACCCGACGGACCGCCAGCGGGGAGAACGACATGACGGTGACCTGCACCGGGTCGTCCGGCGCCGGGTCGGCAAGCCCGTACTGGCGCAGCAGGCTGACCAGTCGCCGTTCCACGTTCGAGCCGTAGCGGGACGGATGCTTCGTCTCCACCAGCAGCCGGACCGGCCGGCCGGCGGCGAGTACCGCGTCCAGCAGTCGGGTCAGGGTCAGCAGCCGGGTGTGCGAGTCGTCCGGGGGTACGTCCCCGGCCGGCGCGCTGCCCGGGTGCCAGGAGCCGAAGTCCAGTGCCTCCAGCTCGGCGAGCGTCCGCGCGCTGACCAGACCGCGACCGTTGCTGGTGCGGTCCAGTCGCCGGTCGTGCACGCAGACCAGGTGCCCGTCCCGGGTCAGCCGGACGTCACACTCCAGGCCGTCGGCACCCTCGTCGAGAGCGCGCAGGTACGCGGCGAGGGTGTGCTCGGGAAGGTCGTACGAGGCGCCGCGGTGCGCGAAGACCAGTGGCCCACCCATCCCGGCCGCCTCAGATGACCTGGCCGGGCTGCCCGTTCGCGTCGACCACCGGACGGCCGACGGCGGCCCACTGGCGCATTCCGCCGTCGGCGTTGCGCACCTGCTCCCAGCCGTTGTTGACCAGGTAGGCGACGACCTGGGCGGAACGCCCGCCGGAGCGGCAGATGACCGCCACGTCCCGGTCGGTGGGCACCTCCGCGAGCCGGGCCGGCAGCTCCATCATCGGCAGGTGGTGGGCGGTGGGTGCATGGCCGGCCGACCATTCGTCGGCCTCCCGCACATCCAGCAGGTAGGTCTCGTCGGCGATCTCGGTCACGGGCACGGTGGGAACCTGGGGTCCGAACACAGGAAGCAACACTAGATCCTCGTCGACCGGTTCGGCACCGACCTGGCCGTCGGCACCATCACAACCGGGTCACCCAGCGCGGGTTGGCCTGCGCCCACGACGGCATCTGCCGGCCGCGTACCGCCTCGAACAGCCCGTTGCCTCCGTTGTCCAGCACCACGTACGAGACCTCGTCGATGGTCTGTGGGGACGACGGCACCTGGACGCCGCGCATTCCGTCGGGCGGCAGCGCGCGCAGCGCGAGGAGCAGGTCCTCCAGGGGTACGCCGTTGGTGTCCACCGTCAACGAGCCGCCCACCGCCCGGAGCACCTGGTCCAACTTGACCGGGTTGCTCCGCAGATCCGCCCTGCCGGCGCTGTCCAGCATCGCCCGGAGCAACTGCTGCTGGTGGTGCTGCCGGTCGTAGTCGCCCCCGGGCAGGTCGTAGCGCTGCCGGACGTAGTCCAGGGCCTGCGCCCCGTCCAGCTGTTGGCAGCCGACCGGGAAGACCCGGTTGGTGTGGATGGAGCGGACCTCGGTGTCCACGCACATCCGCACCCCGCCGAGGAGGTCGATGACCTTCCGGAAGCCGGAGAAGTCGATCAACGCGGCACCGTCGAACCGGATTCCGGTGAGCCGGTTGAGGGTGGCGGAGAGTAGTTGGGCGCCGGCCGGTCCGCCGCCGCCGTGCTCGTACGCCGCATTGATCTTGTCTTGACCGCCCCCGAAGCCGCTCGTGGGCGGGATGGCGACAAGCAGGTCACGCGGCACGGAGACCAGGTACGCCTCCCGCTGGCCGGCCGGCACGTGCACGATGAGGATGGTGTCGGAGCGTTGGTCCGGTCCGCTGCCGCCGGGGCGACGGTCGGAGCCGACCAGGAGATAGTTGAGGGGCCCGTCCAGGTCGGTGCGCTCGGTGCGGGCGTCCGCGTCGAGCAACTGCTCCTTGGTGACCGTGCGGTCGTACCTGTTGCTCAGCGTCTTGAGGCCGACCACGGCGAGCCCGGCCAGTAGGACGAGGGCCAGGCCGATGCCGAGCATGATCCGTGGCCCTCGGGCGCGGCGTGCTCGGCTGGGCGGAGCCGATCCGGCTCGGCCCGCCACGTTCCGTCCCCACCTGGACGTGACCGCCTCCCCGCGACCGATACGTGAAACCCGCTCACGTCAGGTTACGGGCGGTGACGGGCTGGTCGCCGGCTTTCCGGGACTTCCGACCGGCACCGCTCACTTGCGGCTGGAGATCACCTCGGGGTGGGTGAAGACGAACTCGGCGAGCTTGTCCTGCTTGACCGCGCGGAACATTTCCTTCGTCTCGTCGTTCAACGCCTCGGTGCCGTTGTCGGTGCCGTTGAAGGTGCCGTTGTTGGTCTTCAACATGGTCAGCTCGTTCGCGGTCACCCCGCGCATGGTGAAGATGAAGTTCTCGATCGACGCCCCGCCGGTGTCCAGCACGAACGCCTTGCCGGCCGCCTTGATCAGCTGCTGGAGCTTGGTCGGGTTGGTCAGCATCCCGCCGTCGGTGGCCTTCTTGGCCATCGCCTTGATCAGCTGCTGCTGGTTCTGCTGCCGGTCGTAGTCGCCACCGGGCAGCCCGTAGCGCTGCCGGGAGTAGTCGAGCGCCGCCCAGCCCTCCATCTGCTGGCAGCCCTTCTTGTGTACCACCGGGGTCATCTTCTTGCCGGTCTTCTTGGCGTCGGCGTTCCACATCGGCTTGCCGTCGACGAACGACATGTGCTTGGACTTGACCTCGTGGCTCACGCAGATCCGCACGGTGCCGAGGGTGTCGATGACGTTCTTGAAGCCGCCGAAGTTGATGATCGCCGCGCCGTCGAAGCTGACGCCGGTGAGTCCCTTGATCGTCTCGGCCATCAACTGGGCGCCGCCCTCCCAGCCGCCGCCGTTGCGGGCGCCCACCTCGAAGGCCGCATTGATCTTCGCGCTGCCGCCGGACCAGCCGTTCTTCGGGCGGGCCGGGATCTGCACCTCGGTGTCCCGGGGGATGGAGATCAGGTACGCCTGGTCGTGCGTGGCCGGGATGTGCAGGATGATGATGCTGTCCGAGCGGACGTCGTCGGCGGCCCAGCGCTCCCGCGCGTCCACGCCGAGCAGCAGCATGTCGATCGGGCCGTCCAGACTGGCCCCGCCCTCGGCGTCGGACTTGCTGGCGTCACCGAGCAGGTTGCGTTGCGCGATGTCCCCGGTCGCCTGACCGATCAGCACCTTGCCGCCGACGATGCCCACGCCGCTGCCGAGCATCAGCACCGCCCCGAACACCACGGTCAGCCGGGCCCACAGCGGGTCCTTGCGCTTGGTCCGCTTCTTCGCCGACCCCCCGCCAACGACCCGACCACCGTTCCCGCCGCCGGGCGGGCGACCGCCCGGCCCGCCACGCGAGGGGCGCGCCTGGGCCGGTATGGACGCGGCGGCACGGCCGCTGGGCGCGGCGGACCCGGGGGACGAAGGGCGACGACTGGCCTGAACCGGCATGCGTGCTCCAGCTCGTGATCAGGAGGGGGCGGCACCACTCTACGTACATCAAATCGACTTGGCGAGTTCATCACGGGTCAATCGGGTCGTCGATTTCCCACGGAGCGGATCGATCGTCGTGTCTCGATGAGCCGAGCGGCGGGGCGACCGTCGGCCCGGCGGCCGACCGGCACGGTCAGCCGCCGTCCTTGCCCTTCGGCGGGTTGGCCTTGACCCAGTCCGCCATGGTGTCCGCCGTCATGGCCTGGTACATGGCGAGTGCCTTCTCCCGGTCGGAGACCACCACCGACTCGCCGTTGATCGTGTCGCTGCCCGAGTTCGGGCTTGTCACGAAGGTGAGGTTCTGGCCGCGCAGGTTGCGGAACTGCAGCGCCATGTCGGTAACCGAGAAATCCTGGTCGACGGTTACGGCCGCGGTCACCGATTTGAGGAAGTTGTTGAGCTTCGCCGGGTTCGCCAGCGTGCCGCTGCTCGCCGCCTTGTCCATCAGCGCCCGGAGAAACTCCTGCTGGTGCCGCATCCGGGCGAAGTCCCCGTCCGGGAACTGCTTGCGCTGACGGATCCAGTCCAGCGCCTCCGCGCCGTCCATGTGGTTGGTGCCCTTGGTGAACGTCCGGTACGGCTTGTGGATCGAGGTGATGGTCCGCTCCACCTTCAGGTCCACCCCGCCGAGAGCGTCGGTGACCTCCTTGAAGCCGCCGAAGTCGATCGCCATCACGTGGTCGATCCGGACGTCGGTGAAGCACTCCACGGTGCGAACCGCCAGCGGCAGCCCGCCGAACGCGAACGCCGCGTTGATCTTCGCGCGCTGGCCCGAGGCGCAGTCCGCGCCGGCGCTCTCCGGAATCGGCACGTAGAGGTCCCGCGGGATGGAGACCAGGTACGCCTGCTGGTGGTCGGCCGGAATGTGCATCACGATGACCGTGTCGGCGCGCCACTGACTCTTGGCGTCGACCGGCGCGTCCGGGTCTCGTGAGTCGCTGCCGACCAGCAGGATGTTCAGCGCGCCGTCGACGGTCTTGGCCGGCCGGCCACCGGTGATCTCCGCGAACGGGTCGGTGCGGGCCAGGTCACCGTTGAGGTTGCGGGCGTACAACCAGGCGCCCACGCTGCCGAGCAGCGCCAGCACCAGCACCGCGATCCCCGCCACGAGGGCGATCCGGCCCCAGCGGGGTCGCGGCCCACGTCGCCCCGACCCGCCCAGGCCACCCGGCCCGCCGGGCCCCCGTGGCCCCACCGGGCCGTCGGGCCTGGGCTGCTCCTCGTCGTACGGCGGGTAGAAGCGTGCCTCGGTCGGACGGGCACGCCCGGAGGCGGCCCGATCGGGGCCGGGCACCGACGCGCGTCCGGAGCTGCGGTGCAGGTGCGGATGCGGGACGCCGGCAGACGAGGTCGCAGACATGTCACTCAGGGTACGTAGCGCGAGCCACTGCCGCCTTCAGCCGACACTCAGCGATCGCCGTCGCGTTACCCGAGGTGAGCCCGGAAGTGCGCGATCGTGCGTCGCAGGCCGTCTTCGGGCGCCACCGTCGGCTCGTAGCCGAGCAGTTCGCGGGCCAGGGTGAGATCGGGGCGTCGCATCTCCGGGTCATCCGAGCTGCGAGTGACGTAGGTCACCGTCGAACTGCTGCCGGAGAGTGACACGATCAACTCGGCGAGTTGCCGCATGGACAGCTCGTGCTCGGTGCCGCAGTTGATCGGGCCCGTCTCGGTCGAGTCGAGCAGCAGCAGGATGCCCCGCACCAGATCCTCGACGAAGCAGATCGACCGGGTCTGGTTGCCGCTGCCGTGCACGGTGATCGGCTCGCCGCGCAGCGCCTGCGAGATGAAGGTGGGGATGGCCCGACCGTCGTCCGGGCGCATCCGCGGGCCGTACGTGTTGAAGATCCGGACGATCGCCGCGTCGAGCCCTCGGTACCGGTGGTACGCCATGGTGGCCGCCTCGGAGAAGCGCTTCGCCTCGTCGTAGACGCTGCGCACCCCGATCGGGTTGACGTTGCCCCAGTAGGTCTCGCGCTGCGGGTGCTCCTTCGGGTCCCCGTACGCCTCGGAGGTGGAGGCCATCAGGAACCGGGCGCCGTCGGCGACCGCGCGCTCCAACAGGTGCAGGGTGCCCACCGAGCCGACCCGGAGGATCTCCACCGGCAGTTGGGCGAAGTCGGTGGGGCTGGCCGGTGAGGCCATGTGCAGGATCGCGTCGAACCGCTCGGCCAGTGCCGGGTGGTTGGTCGGCAGGCCGTCGGAGATGTCCGCATCGACGAGCGTGAAGGATGGCCGATCCAGCAGGTGGGCGATGTTTTCCTTGGAGCCGGTCACGAAGTTGTCCAGCGCCACCACCTCGCAACCGCGGGCGATCAGCACATCCACCAGGTGCGACGGGACGAAACCAGCTCCGCCGGTGACGAGAACGCGGTGACCGGAACCGAAGCGCTCAACAACCTTCATGCTGGTCAGCCTACCGATCCCCGATAACGGCGAGAGGCCCCCCGCGGACGCGTGGCGTCAGCAGGGGGCCCGGTGCCTGAATCAGTGGGCGCCAGCGCCGGTGAGGGCGCGCACCTCCAGCTCCGCGTACTTCGCCTCGTCGTGCTCCTTCGAGATGATCGTGCCGATCCACCCGCACAGGAAACCGAACGGGATGGAGAGGATGCCCGGGTTGGACAGCGGGAACCACTGCCAGTCGTGATCCGGGAACATCGAGGTCGCCGCGCCGGAGACCACTGGCGAGAAGAACACCAGCAGCACGGCCGAGAGCAGACCGCCGTAGATCGCCCACACCGCGCCGGAGGTGTTGAACCGCCGCCAGAACAGGCTGTAGAGGATCGCCGGCAGGTTGCCCGAGGCGGCGACCGCGAAGGCCAGCGCCACCAGGAACGCCACGTTGAGGTTCTGCGCGAAGATCGACAGCAGGATGGAGATCGCGCCGATCACCAGGGCGGAGATCCGGGCGACCCGCACCTCCTGGCGCTCCGACGCCTCCCCCTTCTTCATCACGTTCGCGTAGAAGTCGTGCGCGAGGCTGGACGAGGAGGCCAGGGTCAACCCGGCCACCACCGCCAGGATGGTGGCGAAGGCGACCGCCGCGATGATCGCCAACATGGCGGCACCACCGAGGTCACCGCCGAAGAAGTCCAAACCCAACGCCTCGGCCAACTGCGGTGCCGCGGTGTTGCCGGCCTTGTCCTGATCGGTGATCGCCTTGCTGCCGACCAGCGCCGCCGCACCGAAGCCGAGGGCCAGGGTGAGCAGGTAGAAGGTGCCGATGATGCCGATCGCCCAGAGCACGCTCTTGCGGGCCGCCTTGGCGGTCGGCACCGTGTAGAAGCGGATCAGGATGTGCGGCAGACCGGCGGTGCCGAGCACCAGGGCGATGCCGAGCGAGAGCAGGTCCATCTTGTTGTAGAACGTCTGCGTGGCGTTTCCGGCGACCTCCACGCCGTACCGCAGGCCCGGTTGCAGGAGGGCCTCGCCCTTTCCGGATTTGGCGGCGGCGGCGCCGAGCAGCTCCGACAGGTTGAAGTTGAACTTCGCCAGCACCAGCACGGTCATCAGCAGCGCGCCGGTCATCAGCAGGAACGCCTTGACGATCTGCACGTACGTGGTGCCCTTCATGCCACCCACGGTCACGTAGACGATCATCAGGGCGCCGACCATGATGATGGTCGCCACCTTGGCGGTCGCCGCGTCCATGCCGAGGAAGGTCGTGCCCGGCCTGATGCCGAGCAGCAGCGCGACGAGCGCACCGGCACCCACCATCTGCGCCAACAGGTAGAAGATCGACACCGTGATGGTGGAGACCGCCGCCGCCGTACGCACCGGACGCTGCCGCATCCGGAAGGCCAGCACGTCGGCCATCGTGTACCGGCCCGAGTTACGCAGCAGCTCCGCGACCAGCAGCAGGGCCACCAGCCAGGCGACCAGGAAGCCGATCGAGTAGAGGAAGCCGTCGTAGCCGTACAGCGCGATGATGCCGGCGATGCCGAGGAACGACGCGGCCGACATGTAGTCGCCGCCGATCGCCATGCCGTTCTGGAAGCCGGAGAAGGACCGGCCGCCGGCGTAGAAGTCGGTAGCCGTCTTGGTCTGCCGGCTGGCCCAGATGGTGATGGCCAGGGTCACCGCCACGAAGATCAGGAAGAGCGTGATGGTCAGGTTGCGGGCGGTGTGGTTGCCCGCCTCGGCCGCGAGGACCGTCTCAGCCGCGAGGACCGTGCTCATGGGTCACCTCCCCGATCTCTTCGCGGATCCGGTCGGCGATGGGGTCGATCTTCCGGTCGGCGTATCGGGCGTAGAGCCAGGCGATCAGGAACGTCGAGACGAACTGGAGCAGGCCGAAGACCAGTGCGACGTTGATGTTGCTGCCGAACAGCTTCGTGCCCATGAAGTCCCGGGCGTACGCGGAGAGAATGACGTAGAGCGCATACCACAGGAAGAACGCGACGGTCATCGGGAAGACGAAGCCGCGCAGCGCACGCCGCAGCCCGGCGAATTCGTCCGACCGTTGTACGGCCAGGTACTTGTCCGACTGGGAAGCGGCCGGAGCGGGTGTGTCCGTGGACATCTGTGGATCACCACCTTCACAGGCGTCAGAGGAGTTTCGCGCACGGTAGAGAGCGCACTCCCCGACAGGGAAGGCTGAGATCGACGGCGGTAGACGAGTGCGCCGAGCGGTTGGTTGCCTGCGCCAAGTGACTCAGGTCACCCCGGTGACCGGTCGGTCCGGTCGAGCCGCCCGTTCAGGCCGGCAACTCGTGGTACCGACCGCGAAAGTGCAGCAGGGGAGACGCCTCCTCGGTCAGCTCGACCGTCTCGATGATGGCCTCCACCAGCAGGCCCCAGCCGCACTCGCGGGCGCTGTCCAGTCGGCATCCGACCCAGCCGCCGGCATCCCCCGGCACCGGCCCGTGCGGCGTGTCGACCCACTCGCCGGTGGCGAAGAGCCCGCCCGGGGCGGGAAAGAGGCCGGCGAACCGGTCCGCGAGTTGCCGGTGCGGCGGGCCGAGCAGCGTGACCGCGAACCGGCCCGCCTCCTCCACTGCCGCCCACAGGTCGGACTCCGGATCGATCAGCCCGAGCATCCGGTCCGGCTCCCCCTCGGCGACAAGCGTGGACGACACCGTCAACCCGGCGGGGCCCGGCGCCGTCCAGAGTGTCACCGGCGTGGCGAGTCGACCGCGCAGCCGGCGTGCCGGCGACCGCTGCCCCCTCGGCACCGCGAACGGGTCGGTGTGATGGATCTCGGCACCCGGCTCATGATTCACGTGAAACATTGTGCCGCCCCGACCTCGCCAGAGCGGGCGCATCGGCAGGTGCCGCCGGCTCACCTCGGCGCTCCGCCCCGGCGCGGCGGTGCGGCCCACCGGGTGCGGTGCGATTCGCTGGCCGGGGGCCGATGCACGAACAACCGTGATGACTCAGAGGCATATTTATGACCCGGAGGCATATCGCTCGTGGCGATGCGACAGTCCCGGGCGGCACCCATCACCGATGGTCGCCGTTCGCCCGGCGCGGCTTCGTCGCCGACACCGCCCAGGCCCTCGGCCGGTGCGTCGGCTAACGGCGTGGTGTGACCGTGGCCAGCAGCTCCGGCTGACGCCGGTCCAGCACGTCGCCGGCCAGGTACGCGCCCAGCAGCGCCGCGCCCACCCCGTACGCCGCGCCCACCGGCAGGGCCAGCCAGAGCCAGGCGTCGCCGAGCAGTGCCGCCGCCACCGCCATCGGCACCGCCGTGACCACCGAGGCGAGCATGGCCACCAGGGTGAGTAGCCCCTTCGCCACGCCGGCACCGCTGTTCATCGCGAACGGGTTGCTCGTCTCCGGCAGCGAGTACGCCCCGAGCACCGAGATCAGGCTGTTCACCGCCAGCCCGGCACCGTAGGAGGCGACCAGGCCGCCGATGGTGAGCGCGATCCACTCTGGTCGACCGAGCACTATCGACAGCACCACCGCGACGAACCCCAGCAGCGGCAGCACGTACAGCGAGAAGGCCACCATGCGGGCGCGCAGCTCCACCCGGCCGGGCACGCCCGCCACCACGTTCGCCGCGTACGCGCTGCCGTCGAAGCCGAACTGATTGGCCAGGGTGACCGCGGCGAGCACTCCCACGAGGAGCATGGAGATGGTGACCACGACCGGCGAGCTGTCGGCGACACCCGCGGTCAACCCCGCCTCGCCCTCGATCGCGAAGTCCCCGCCCGTCACGTTGATGAACACGGGTACGAAGATGCCGACCACCGCGATCGTGATCAGGTTGGCCCGGCGGCGGGCGTCCCGCCACCAGTAGCGGGCCTCCCTGGCGACCAGCGCGCCGAACCGGTCCCGCTGGGCCCAGCCGGCGAACCTGGGGAACAGTTGCTCGACCGCACCGCCGGTGGTGGCGCGTCGGGCCGGTGCCTTGCCGGCGCTCGCCGCACCCACCATCGCCGACTCCAGCGACCGGGACCACCAGAGCAGCAGGGCACCGATCGCCACCACCGTGATCAGCAACTTGACCGGTGCGGCCCAGACCCGGCCCTGGGCCACGTCGATGCCCATCGTCCACGGTGCGCCCAACGGCGTCCAGCCGATCACGGTCGCCACGCCGGCCAGTCGGCCCCAGTCCGCCTCCCGTAGGGCGGCGAGGCCGACGACCTGCAACGGGCCGAGCATCGCGGCGGTCACCGCCAGCAGCACGGCCGCCAGGTCGCGGACCCTACGCGACCGCAACATGGTGGCGAACGCGCTGGTCACCGCCCGGCTGGCGGCCACGCAGAGCAGCAGCCCGGCGAGCACGCCGACGAGGGCGACCAACCCCGCCGACCAGCCGCCCAGGGACAGCGCGGTGAGCACCAGCCCGAACGACGCGATGAGCACCGCCAGCACCGGCACGCTGATCAGGGCCGCGACGAACAGGCCGGTCACCAACGTCCGGCGGGGCAGTGGCAGCAGCGCGAACCGGGCTGGATCCAGGGTTTCGTCCACCCCGAAGAAGACAAGCGGTAGGAGAAGCCAACCGAGCACCAGCAGCCCGCCGCCCGCCGCCGCGACGAGCACCGCGTACGTGCCGTCGTCGGCCAGGCCGGGCGCGGCGAAGAGGAAGAAGCCGCTGACGGCGAACCAGAGCCCGACCACCGCACCACCGATGAACAGGGCGATCCGCCAACCCTGGCCCCGGAAGCTGTTGCCCATCACCCGCAGCTTGAGCCGCGCGAAGTGTCGAGCGGAGACCGCACGCACCGGCACGGCGGGTGCGGTGTCCGCGATCACCGGGAGAGCCACGACAGCTCCTCGCCGGTCGCGGTGCGCCCGCCCACCACCTCGACGAAGACGTCCTCCAACGAGCGGCCGCCGCGCACGTCGCTGATCGTGCCGACCCGCTTGATGGTGCCGCCGGCCAGGATGGCCACGTGCGAGCAGAGCCGCTCGACGACCTCCATCACGTGACTGGAGAAGATCACCGTGCCGCCACCTGCCGCGTAACGGGTGAGGATGTCCCGGATCAGCGCGGCGGAGACCGGGTCGACCGCCTCGAACGGCTCGTCCAGCACCAACACCCGAGGGCCGTGCAGCAGCGCGCAGGCGAGGCCGATCTTCTTCTTCATGCCCGCCGAGTAGTCCACCACAAGCGTCCGGCCGGCATCGCCGAGCGCCAACACGTCAAGCAACTCCGCGGCCCGCTGGTCGACCACCGCCGGGTCCATCCCCCGCAACAACCCGTTGTACGCCAGCAGCTCGGCCCCGGTCAGCCGGTCGAACAGGCGGACACCGTCGGGCATCACGCCGAGCAGCCGCTTGGCGGTCACCGGATCCTGCCAGACGTCGTGCCCGAGCACCCACGCCGAGCCGGCGTCCGGCCGCAACAGCCCGACCGCCATCGACAGGGTGGTGGTCTTGCCGGCGCCGTTCGGGCCGAGCAGGCCGTAGAACGAGCCGGCGGGGACGTCCAGGTCGACGCCGGCCACCGCGATCGTGCCGTCGAAGCGTTTGGCCAGGCCACGTAGTGCGAGCGCGGGGTGCTCAACAGTCATGTGCCGACGTTATCCGTCGATCGCCACTTCCGCCCTCCGGCGCCAGACGGACGCGCGATCATCCGGTAGTCGCATCCGCCGTCGCGACGAGCTACAGGCGGACGGTCTCGGGGGTGTGCAGGCGCAGCATCGTGGCCGCGACGTCGGCCGGGGCCCGACGTCGGGTCGCCATCGACACCACGACCATCACGGTGAACGCCAGCGGCACTGTCCAGGCGGCCGGCTGGGTGGTGAGCGTGGCCGGCCAGCCGGACAACGGCGGCCCGAGCACGGTGACCAGCACCGCCCCGATCGCCGCGCCACCGCCGACCACCACACCGGCGGCGGCGCCCACGTCGGTCAACCCACGCCACCAGATGCCGAGCACCAGCAGCGGGCAGAAACTCGACGCCGCGACCGCGAAGGCCAGCCCGACCACCTGCGACACGTCAAGTCCGGAGACGTGCAGCGCCAGCAGCGTCGGCACCGCTCCGGCGAGCACCGTGGCCAGTCGGAAGCCGCGTACCGAGCCCTGGCCGAGCACATCCGTCGAGATCACTCCGGCGACGCTTGTCAGCAGCCCGGACGAGGTGGAGAGGAACGCCGCGAACGCGCCCGCCGAGACCAGCGCGGCGAGCAGCCGCCCCACTGCCCCGTCGCCGAGTGCCGCACCGGGCAGCAACACCACCACCGCGTCGGTCTGCCCGCTGACCAGCAGTTGCGGCGTGTAGATCCGGCCGAGCACCCCGTAGAGGGTGGGTAGCAGATAGAAGACGCCGACGAGGGCCAGCACGACCAGGGTGGTCCGGCGTGCCGCCGCGCCGTCGGGGTTGGTGTAGAAGCGGACCAGCACGTGCGGCAGCCCCATGGTGCCGAGGAACGTGGCCAGGATCAGCGAGTACGTGGCGAACAGCCCCCGGTCGTCGTTGCCCGCGGCGCTGGGCAGCAGCCAGTCGCTGGCGCCGGTGGCCACCCCGGACACGTCCGGCACCGGGTCACCGGCGGCGAAGGTCAGCTCGTCGCCGGGGCGTACCTCCCGAATGTCACCATCGGGCAGGGTGAGGGTCGCGCGGTGCTCGACCACGACGGTGGTCGCGGTCCGGAACGTCGGCCCGTCGGGCGGCGTCACCGCCGGGCGGCCGTCAGCCTGCCACTGCAACGCCAGGAAGATCACCGGTACGGCGAGCGCGGTCAGCTTGAGCCAGTACTGGAACGCCTGCACGAAGGTGATGGCCCGCATCCCGCCCAGCGCCACGTTGGCGGTGACCACGGCGGCCACCAGCAGGGCACCGACCGGGTACGGGGCGCCGGCGACGGTGGCCAGGGTGAGCCCGGCGCCCTGGAGTTGTGGCACCAGGTACAGCCAACCGATGAAGATCACGAACGCGGTGGCCAGGATGCGCAGCCGACGGGACCCCAGCCGCAGCTCGCAGAAGTCGGGCAGGGTGAACGCACCCGAGCGGCGCAGCGGCGCGGCCACGAACAGCAGCAGTGCCAGGTAGCCGGCGGCGAAACCGACCGGATACCAGAGCACGTCCACGCCGTACTTGAGGACCAGACCGGCGATGCCGAGGAAGCTCGCCGCCGACAGGTACTCCCCGCCGATGGCTGCGGCGTTCCAGGTCGGGCTGATCGCCCGGGACGCCACCAGGAAGTCGGACGTGGTCCGAGCCAACCGCAGCCCGTAGAAGCCGATCCCGACGGTGACCAGAGTGACCGCGACGATGGCCGGGACCACGAAGTCGTTGCCCACCTCAGTGCTCCGGCCGCTGCACCAGATCGGTGAAGTCCTGCTCGTTGCGCTCGGCCAACCGCACGTACGCCCAGCCCACCCCGATCAGGAACGGGAACGAGGCCACCCCGAGCAGCAACCACGGCAGGTTGACACCGACGACTGTGGTCCGGCCGAGCGAGGGTGCGATGGCG
The DNA here is from genome assembly GCF_040648275.1 of Micromonospora sp. NPDC049171. NCBI lineage: Bacteria > Bacillati > Actinomycetota > Actinomycetes > Micromonosporales > Micromonosporaceae > Micromonospora > Micromonospora sp. NPDC049171. The sequence goes on along the minus strand of NZ_JBEZDJ010000036.1, from coordinate 36,179 downwards.
AACAGCCACGGCAGCCCACCCAACCCGATGACCACCACCAGGGAGAGCCGCAGCGCCAGCGCGAGCTGGGCCCGGACCAGGCCGCGGACCAGCGCCTCGCCGACCTGGGTCTGCTGGGCCAGCTCGGCGCGGGTCCGCTCGGCGCGGGTGTCCTGCCGGCTGATCTCGGCCAGCACGATCCGGGCCCGCCGGGGCGGCGGTACCGCACCGCCCGACCCCACGTCAGGGAGTTGCTTGGCCACCCCGGCAGTCTTGCCCGCCGCGCGCGATTGTCAAGCGGTGGCCCTCACCAGCGTCGCGTACCGGGGCAGTCGGTCACATCGGTGACTGTCGGGATCGTGGCGAGGTCCTGTCGTGCCCTCGCCCGGCCGAGGTTCGTCCCCCACAGGCCATCGCGGGGCAGCTCGGCGGCGATCTCCCCCAGTGCGCAGACGCGCATCGGCTCGGGCAGCCGAGCCAGGGCCGGTACGGCGTCCGCCGACAACCCGGACAGGTAGCTGACGTCCAACCGGCCGGTCTCCAGGTACCTGTCGACGTTGCGGTCGGCGATCAGCCGGTCCGGGTTGACCAGCGCCAACCCGAGCAGCGCCAGCACCGCCGTGCCGACCACCAGCCGGGGCAGCCAGGCGGCCCGCAGCCGCACCACCGCCACCCCGACCAGGACGAAGAGCAGCCCGAGCCAGAGTTCGACTGTCGTCACGAAGAGCCGGAGCCGGGTCGCGCCGTACGCGTCGGCGTAGACCTGCATCCGGTAGAGCGCGGAGGCGACGACCACCAGGCTCAGCGCGGCGAGCGTGCCGAGCAGTACGCGAACCAGCAGCCGGTCCGCTCGGGTGGCCGTTGGTGTCCGGCGGGCGGCGATCGCGATCACCAGCAGGGTGAGCGCGGTGACGGCGAGCAACTGCCAGAAGCCGCCCCGGGCGTACTGGGCGTAGGTGAGCCCGGCCGTCCGCAGCACGTGCCCCGCGCCGCCGAAGAACACCGTGAGCTGGACCAGCACGAACGCGGCGAACAGGGTGTCGAGCAACACCAGCGGCAGGGTCCACTCCAACCGGTGGGCCGGTCGGGACGGCCCCGGCCGCAGGCCCTCCAGGTCGGGCGGACGACTGACCAGGTACGCGGCACCGAGCAGACCACCACCGATCAGCCCCAGACGCACCAGCCAGCCAACGACACTGGCTGCCGAGATGTCCGGCAGGAGACCCGTGACCAGATCGGCGAAGACCGCGTCGGCGGAGGAGAAGAGCAGACCGAACAGCAGCAACAGACCGGCGGAGATCGCCAAGCTGGTCAGGATGCGGCCGAACCCGATCCCCGCCCCGGCCGGGCGGGTGTCGCGCAGTCCGCGTACCGCCCAGGGGAGCGCCCGTACCGTCGCGGCCGGCGGCAGCGTCGCGGCGACCAGCATCCCCAGCGGGCTTCGCCCGCCGGTCACCGCGAGCGTCCCGGTCACCGCCGCCGCGACCAGGCACAGCGCGAAGAGCCAACCGGCCGCGCGGACCGTGCCGACGGCGACCAACGCGATCGTCGCGGCGGCCCAGACGACCTGTGCCGCCCGCCCCGGTGCCCCCGTGGCACCGGGACGGTCAGCCGCCCCCGCAGTAGACGGTGCGGTCGCGGTCACGGCCGACGTGCTGCTCGCTGGCGGCACGGTCGGCGCTGCCGGCGGACCCGGCGTGGTCGGCGCACCCGGCGCACCCGGCGCTGCTGGCGCACCTGACGCGGTGGTGATCGGTGGCGGCCCCGTGATGGCGGAGGCGGGCCCACCTGGCCCACCTGGCGCTGCTGGTGCACTTGGCGCTGCCGGCGTGCCGGGCTGCGCAGTTGGCGGTGCCGCCGTGGTGGCGGTCTTAGGTGCGGCGGTGGCGGTCCCGGGTGCGGTGGCGCCGGGTGCGGTGGTCCCGGGTGCGGTGGTCCCGGGTGCGGTGGTCCCGGGTGCGGCGGCGCCGGTTGCGGCGGTGCCGGATGCGGCGGTGGCGGGCGGGGTCGCCGACCCGCCCGGTGCGGCGCTGGGCATGGTCGGCGCGGTGACGCCCGCTGGCGGGGACGGCGTCCGGGAACGGGCGACGCTGGCGCTGACCAGGGCGACGGTGCCGGCCAGTGTGGCCACCAGCCAGCCCAGGCCGGGACGAACCATCGTGAGCGTGGCGGCGCCGACGACCGCCGCGATCGCCACCGCCGCCAGGACCAGCGGACGGGCGGCGCCGGACGGCCCCGGCCAGCGACGCTCGAACAGTGACGGTGGCCGTGGCCGGGCCGGCGCGATCGGCCACGGCTGGGGCTGACCGACGGCCGGGCCCGGTCTGACCGGCGGATAGACCTGCGGTGCGGTCGGTCCGCTGGCCGGAAGCGGGGTGGAGCCAGGGCTGGTCATGCGACCTCTTTCCGGTGTGACCCGTCGCTGGGGATGGTGACCTGGATGCGGCAGCCGGGCCGATCGACCCGGTGCGGTGGTGTGACGGGGTCGAGGACGGCGATCCGACCGCCGTGCAACTCGACGACCCAGCGGGCGATGGCCAGGCCGAGCCCGGTCCCGCCGCCGGCGGATCGATCGCCTCGGGTGAACCGTTCGAAGACCCGGGACCGCTCGCTCGGCGAAATGCCCTGGCCCTCGTCGCTGACCTCGAAGCGGAGCTGGTCGGCATGTTCCTCGGCGCTCAGTCGCACCGTGCCGCCAGGTGGGCTGTGCCGTGCCGCGTTGTCGAGCAGGTTCGCGAAGACCTGGTGCAGCCGCCACGGGTCGGCGTAGACGGTCAGCGGGGCCGGCAGTTCGCGGAGCTGGAAACGCACATCCAGTGCGGCGCCGACCGCGCTGGCGGTGGCATGCTCCACGGCCTCGTCGAGGAAGTCGTTCACGTCGATCTGCACCCGGCGCAGTGGCACCACCCCGGCATCGAGGCGGGACAGGTCGAGCAGGTCGGCGACGAGGTGCCCGAGCCGCTCGGTCTGGGACAGCGCCGAGCGCAGCGCGGCCGGTTCGGGGTCGGCCACCCCGTCCACCATGTTCTCCAGCACGCCCTGCAGTGCGGTGATCGGCGTACGCAACTCGTGTGAGACGTTGGCGATCAGCTCACGTCGACGCTGGTCGGCGGCGTGCAGATCCTCGGCCATCTTGTTGAACGCCTGAGCCAGCTCGCCGACCTCGTCGCGGGACGTGGCGCGTACCCGTCGGGTGTAGTCGCCCCGGGCCATCGCGCCGGCGGCCGCCGTCATCTCACGCAGCGGCGAGGTCATCCCGTGGGCAAGCACCTGCGAGGTGACAAGCGCGATGCCGATGCTGGTGATCGCCGTGCCCGGCGGGAGCCAGCCGACGCCGTACCAGAAGTAGCCGATGGCCACGGCCCAGGAGGCGACAAGCAGGACGCCGAGCTTCATCTTGATCGAGCGGACCGGGTCCAGTGGACGGGGTAACACCCGGTCCAGCCAGCCCAACAGCCGACCGGTCACGCGGGCACCTCCAGGGCGTAACCGACGCCGTGAACGGTCCGGATCAGGTCGGCGCCGAGCTTGCGCCGCAACGCCTTGATGTGGCTGTCCACCGTGCGGGTGCCACTCCCGTCGACCCATCCCCACACATCGGCGAGCAGCCGTTCCCGGGGAAGCACCGTGCGGGGTCGACCGGCGAGGTGGACCAGCAGGTCGAACTCCGTCGGCGTGAGGTGCACGTCCGCGCCGGCCCGGCGAACCCGCCGCTCGGCCTCGTTGATCTCGATGTCGCCGAGGTGGATCGCGGGCGGTGCCGGGGTGGCGGCCCGCTCCACCCGCCGCAGCAGGACGTGCACCCGGGCGGCCAGCTCCCGCATCGAGAAGGGCTTGGTGAGGTAGTCGTCCGCGCCGACCGCGAGCCCCACCAGCAGGTCGGTCTCGTCGTCGCGGGCGGTGAGCATCAGCACCGGCACCGGCCGGTCGGCCTGGATCCGGCGGCACACCTCCAGGCCGTCGAAGCCGGGCAGCATCACGTCGAGTACGACGAGATCCGGCTGGCCGGTGCGGAACTGCGCGACGGCGCTGGGCCCGTCCGCCGCGACCTGCACCGTGAAGCCCTCGGCGCGCAGTCGGGCGGCGATGGACTCGGCGATGGTCCGTTCGTCCTCGACGACCAGTATCCGGCGTTCCTTCATGGGTCCCGACTGTAGGGAGCCGCCGTGGAGATCAGTGGGTCACGTTGTGAATAACCTGTGGAGAACCGTTCACGCCTGTGGATAACTCGGTGACCATGCCGGCTGGCGTGGGTGAACTCCCGAGGCTCGTTGTGGAGGGAGCCGTTCCCCCTCGCCCTGCCGCTGGCCGACATCTTCTGACCGGACGTAAAACGGGGCCGGTGGCAGCGCCACCGGCCCCGCTGCTTGAACCCGTCAGCTGGTTGGCACGACCAGGTCCACGGTCACGCTGCCGCTGGCCGGGATGGTGAACCGGGCCAGCTTGCGGGTGCCGTCCGGTTGGGTCACCAGGTAGCGGCCGTCGAACTGCTTGTCACCAAGCGAGACGTTGTAGGTGAAGAAGATCCGCTGCGGCCCCTTGACGCGGATGCTGTACCGCCCGTCGGTCAGCCAGGTGCTGCCCGCGATGTCACCGGTGTCGACGTTGCGAGCGATGACGAACCCGCTGGTGAACGGGGTGCCGTCGGGCGTGCGGAAGGTGCCGGTCAGCTCGGCGCCCTGGTCGAGCTGGACGTTGTGGGTGGCGGCCGCACCGGCGGTCACCGGCACCGGGGTGGCGGTGAACCGGCTGGGCTTGTCGCCGGACCACTGGCTCGCGTACGGGTTGGCGCCGACCACCACCGGCCAGGCGTACGGGCCGAGCCGCTCAAGGGTGTAGACGCCGTGCTCGTCGGTGACGGCGTCCTGCGCACCGACCCCGGGGTGGGCGGTCAGCACCGACACGCTGGCGTTCGGCACCGGCTTGCCGGCCGGGTCGGTGACCGTGCCGGTGACCGTGCCGGCCCGGTCCAGCCTGATCTGCGGACCGGTGGCGACCTGGCCGACGGTCGCGGTGACGACCGCTGCCTGCCGCTCGTCGCCAGTGCCGCCGTTGACGCCCACCCACTGGCGGCCGTAGTTGCTGTCCCGCGGCACCGCGAAGAGCTTGTAGTTGCCGGCGGCGAACGGCCCCACCGTGATCTTGCCGGTCTGGTCGCTGCAGTAGCCGTAGCCGTCCGAGAGCTTCGCCTGCTTCGGCAGGAACGTGTCCAGGCAGATGTCCGGCACGGGCCGGCCGCTCTGCCGATCGAGGACGGTGGTGCTGATGAGCGCGCCGGGACGCATCTTCACGGTCAGCTTGGTGTCGCCGTCCGCCTTCACCCGTACCCCGGTCACCTCGCGGTTGAAGTGCAGCCGGTCCGGCACGTCCAGGTAGATGGTGTGGCTGCCCTGCGGCAGGCCGGTGACGGTCACCGTGCCGGTGCCGTTGCTGCAGACCGACTGGGCGCAGAAGTCGGCGATGGGCGCTCCGCTGACCGAGTCGACCGCCCGCACGGTGACCGAGCCGGTGCCGAGCAGGCTGTCCGTGATCCTCGTCTGCTGCCCGCCGCGTACCTCGACGCGGTCGGCTTCCTCGGAGATCAACTTGCCGCGGTAGTACTGCTGGCGATCACCGGCGTACAGGCCGACGATGTACGAGGCCGGCAGTAGTTGCACGGTGAACTCGCCGTTCGCGTCGGTCTCCGTGTACGCCCCGACGCCGCCGCCGCGGGTGTTGATGCTCACCTGGGCATCGGCGAGCGGGGCACCGGCGGCGGTGGTGAACCGGCCGCTGAGGGTGCCCGCCTGCAGCGCTGTCTCGTTGACCACCGTCGCCTCGTCCGCCTTCACCTGGAAGACCGTGGCGCTCTCCTGATCGAGCTTCCCGGGCACGTACTGCACCTGGTCGATGCCCTCGATCGGCTGGAGGCTCAGCACGTAGCGGCCCGGCCGGGTGGCGAAGGTGTACCGACCCTGCTCGTCGGTCAGGCCCCCGGTCACGGCGCCCGTGTCGACCTCGCGGGCGTTGACGGGCAGGTTCGGCATCGGGTCGCCCGCGGTGTTGACGATCCGACCGGTGAAGGTGCCGACGGCGAAGAGCTGGTCGTCGGCCCGGGCGGTGCCACCGGCGGTGACGGTCACCGGGTCGGCGGTCCAGATCGTCGCCTGCTGGCGGTAATACTGCCCCGGCTGTTCGAGCGGGAAGTAGCCCACCAGGTACGGGCCGGCGGGCAGCCCGGCGACTGTGAAGTTGCCGTCGGCGTCGGTGTTGGTGTCGTCGACGTAGTTGTAACTCTCCGGGTCGTAGACGAGCACCTGGACCTCGGCGGCGGCGGCCCCGGTGCTGGTGGTCAGTCGTCCGCTGACCGCACCGGTGGCCGCGGCCTGGGCCGGGGTGGCGCCGGACAGCACGAGTGCCGCCACGAGGGCACCGGCCAGCAGGGCGCGGCGAGCTGTGGTTAGCTGCATCGATGTCCCAATGTGAGGGTGGTGGGGCGACCTGAGCAGGCTTCGCCCACACCGACCCTGCGCCCCGTACGGAATCGGCAACCGGAGGATAGGCGATCGGCGATATCTGTCGGCAGGGCCGGTCGGGCGGATCCGCCCGACCGGTCATCCCTCCTCAGGGGACTGTCACTCCAGGCCGACGCGCTCCGGCCGGGCCGAGGCGGAGCCGAGCCAGGTGTGCGGGTTGCCGTACCAGCACCAGCCCAGCTTCGGCGCGCCCTGGCTGATCCAGAGCGCCGGCACCCGCTTGTCGCCGCAGCGGGAGCCGACGAGCGAGAAGCACCTGTTGCTCGCCAGCGCCGCCGGGTGCAGGGTGATGAACGCGAGCCCCTCGTCGATGCTGAGTGGCAGCCGACCCTGGGCGGTGATCCCCTCCATCGCGGTGACCGGGGGCAGGTTGCGGAACTCCTCGCCCCGATCGACGTCGAAGAGCAGGTACGCCGGCCCCGCCGGCACCTCCAACTCCTTGATCGGGTCGAAGCGGGGCAGGTCGTCCTCGGCGTAGTTGCGGTCGACGACGCCGGGCTTGCGCTTGCCGGCCAGGGTGGTGCGGCCCACTCGTTCCGGCACCCCGACCAGGTCCCTGGTGATCACCAGCAGGAACGGCACCCGGGCGTCGGTGGGGTCGGGCAGGCCGACGGTGCCCTCGACCGCCCTGGCCCGCAGCGGCGCGACCAGGTCCCGGAAGGCGCTCTCGGACAGCCCGGCCAGCTCCGGGTAACCGAGTTGCACCAGGTGGTCGAGTTGACTGTCGAACTCGGTGGCGGCGTCGAACACGGCGGCTCCATTCGTCGTCCAGCAAACGTACCGTACGACGTACGGGGAGTCGGGGTTATTCCCGCCGCGGCAATCCGGCTCAGCGGCCCCAGTCCTGCTTCGCGGCCCGGACCAGCTTGTCCTTCAGCTCCCGGGTGTGCCGCCGACTCACCGGCAGCTCGGCGGCGTCGATCACCACCACATAGCCGGAATTGACCAACCGCAGCTCCGCGATCAACTTCAACTGCACGAGGTACGACCGGTGCACCCGGACGAAACCGGCATCGGCCCACCGTTCCGCGAGCGTGGCCAGCGAGACGCGTACCAGGTGCGACCCCTCCGCGGTGTGCAGCCGGGCGTAGTCCCCCTGCGCCTCCACCCACCGCACCGCCGACCGGGGCAGCATCCGGGTAGTGCCGGCCAACTCGATGGGGATGGTCGGGTCCTCCTCGGCGCGGGCCAGCGCCGCCGGGTGCGACGGCACCACCCGCGAGCCGATCACCCGGCGCAGCGACTCGGCCAGCCGATCGGCGCGCACCGGTTTCCGCACGTAGTCGGTGGCACCCAGGTCGAAGGCGTCCACCGCGCCGTCGTCGTACGCGGTGACGAACACGATCGCCGGTGGCCGGGCGAAGCGGCGCAGCACCCGCGCCAACTCCATGCCGTCCAGGCCGGGCATCCGGATGTCCAGGAAGACCACGTCCACGTCACCGTCGCGCAGCAGCCGCAGCGCCTCGGTCGCGTCCCCGGCGGTGTGCAGCCGGGCCACCCGAGGGTCGGCCCGCAGGTGGTACGCCAGCTCGTCGAGCGCGGGCGGTTCGTCGTCCACCGCGAGCACCCGGAGAAAGGCAGCAGTCACGAGCCTGCCCGTACCCCGGGATGGAACTTCGGCACCCGCATGCTCACCTTCGTACCCGAACCCAGCCCGGTCTCCACGACCAGGCCGAACCGGTCCCCGAAGACCGACCGCAGCCGCTCGTCGACGTTGGAGAGGCCGACGTGCTGGCCCGTGTCGTCGCCCGGATCGGCGGAGCCGCGGGCCAGCTCGGCGATGCCGGCGGTCAGCGTGGCCGGGTCCATTCCCACTCCGTCGTCCTCCACCGTGATGTGACACTCGGCACCCGCGTCCCGGGCCTCGATGCTCACCATGCCCGTGCCCGGCTTGCGGGACAACCCGTGGCGGACGGCGTTCTCCACAAGTGGCTGGAGGCAGAGGAACGGCAGCGTCACCGGCAGCACCTCCGGGGCGATCTGCAACCGCACCTGCAACCGGTCGCCGAACCGGGCCCGCTCGATGGTCAGGTAGCGGTCGATCGAGCGCAGCTCCTCGGCGAGGGTGGTGAACTCCCCGTGCGCCCGGAACGAGTACCTGGTGAACTCCGCGAACTCCAGGATCAACTCCCGGGCCCGCTCGGGATCGGTGCGGACGAACGAGCCGATCGCGGTCAGCGCGTTGTAGATGAAGTGCGGACTGATCTGCGCCCGCAACGCGCGGATCTCGGCCCGGGCCAGCCGCTCCCGGGACGAGTCCAACTCCGCCAGGGCGAGCTGGTTGCCGGCCCAGTGCGCGGTCTCCAGGGTGGCCTGCACCAACCCCGGGGCCGGCGGACTGTCGGCGACGGCCACCAGCGCGCCGACCACCCGGCCGTCCGCCCCCTGCAGCGGGGCGACCACCGCCCCCCGGATCGGGCAGTCGACCCGGTCGCAGTGCAGATCCTGCTCACCCAGCACCGCCGAGCGGCCGCTGTGCACCGTCCGCTGGGCCGCCGCGAGCAGTTGCCCGCCGTGGTGCGTGCCGCGCCCGTCGAGGGCCAACAGCCGCTCGGCGTCGGTGAGCGCCAGCCCGACCGCGCCCACCAGGGCCCGCAGATGACGTACGGCCTTCGCCGCGCCCGCCTCGCTCAGCCCGGCCCGCAGCGGCTCGGCCGCCAGGCCGGCGGTGTGCAGCACCTCGTAGGTGGCCCGCTGGGTGGCGGTCGCGATGCCCCGGCGAGCCCGCAGCCGCAGCACCGCCAGCAGCGCCGCCGTCAGCGCGGTGACGAGTGAGACGACGCCGACCACGGCGGAGAGGTTGGCAGCCACGCAGCGATTAGTACGCGCCCTTGCGGGCGAGCACCACCCCGACGGTGCGCCACAGGATGCTCAGGTCGTACGCGAGCGACCAGTTGTCGACGTAGTAGAGGTCCAGTCGGACCGACTCGTCCCACGACAGGTCGGAGCGGCCGGAGACCTGCCACAGGCCGGTCATGCCGGGGCGGACCAGCAGCCGCCTGCGGACGTCGCCCAGGAAGTCGCCGTCGTCGGCCGGCAGCGGGCGCGGCCCGACCAGCGACATCTCACCCCAGAGCACGTTGATCAACTGCGGTAACTCGTCCAGCGAGGTGGCCCGGAGGAAACGTCCCACCGGGAAGACCCGGGGATCCTGCTTCATCTTGAACAGCATGCCGTCGGTCTCGTTCCGGTCGACCAGGCTGGCCAGCCGGTCCTCGGCGTCGACGTACATGGTCCGGAACTTCCACACCCGGAACGTGCGCCCCTCGTGCCCCACCCGCGGCTGACGGAAGAAGACCGGCCCACGGTCGGAGATCCGGATCGCCACGGCGATGGCCAGGAAGAGCGGGACCAGCAGCAGCAGGCCGAGGCCGGCGGCGACCCGGTCCATCAGGTTCTTGGCCAGCAGCGCCGGCCCGGAGAGGGTCGGCTCCTCGACGTGCAGCAGCGGCAGACCCTCGATCGGCCGGATGTGCACCCGGGGCCCGGCGATGTCGGTCAACTGCGGGGCGACCACCAGGTCGACGCCGGAGCCCTCCAACTGCCAGGCCAACCGGCGCAGCTCGCCCGGCTCGGCGCTGGCCGACCCACAGACGGCGATGGTGTCGCCACCGACCTCACGGACCAGGGCCAGCACGTCGCGTCCGGCGTACACGGGGACGGGGGTCGGCATGCCGCGGGCCGCCGCGTACCCGTCGGTGATGTGGATGGCGACGGGCATCAGCCCGGCGGCCGGGCTGCGGGTGACCGCCGCGTAGACCTCCAGGCACTCCGGCAGGGTGCCGACCAGCACCATCCGGTGCGCGGCCTGGCCGGCCCGCCGCCGGATGTAGTGCAGCGCCCAGCGGGCCACGAACCGGCCCCAGAGGATCAGCAGCAGCGCCCCGAGCAGGGCCGTGCCGACCGTCCAGCGGGACAGTTCGGTCTTGGTGGCGAAGGCGAGGAACGAGACACTCGCGGCGACCGTCACCCCGGCCCGGATCACCCGTTTGAACTCGTCCGGACCCAGCCCCAGGTAGCGCCGGTCGTACCCCCGGTTGCTCCAGAGGATGACCACCCAGCCGAGCGGCAGCAGCAGGTAGGAGACGGTGTGGAACCAGGTCGGGTCCTGCTGGGTGCCGGAGAACCCGGAGGCGGCCTGATCGAACAGTTGGATCGCGATCCAACTGGCGAACGCCGCCGCGCCGAAGTCGAGCAACAGCAGGGTGGCGATGTACGGGCGGTGCCAGCGGGAGACCCGGCGGCGCGACCTCGTCCACGCCGACCGAGGAACGCCGTTGTGAGACGGCGGCGTCGGCGGCTGGATCTCGAAGCTGTCGACGTGCCGCACGAGTCTGCTCCGGCCTTCGTTGGATACCGGGCGCTGGAGGCTTGCCGTCACCTCACCCATGTCCTCCCGCATGACACGGGCCGCTCACTCGGCGTGAGGGCCCGGGTCGCCCACCGTCCCAGTCTCCCACGCGGGCTCCGACCGGTCGCCGCCCCGAACGAGATTGGCGACCGATGGTGCCGGTGCGATCTGGCCGGCTCCGCACCATTTCAGAAGCCGGGGACCGGGCCACTATACCGATGGATGCGCGCATGGCCAGAACGGCGGACCGGAGGTTCCGCTCACTGTGGGCGATTCCGCTGCGTAGTCGTGAAGTGGAATTACTCACCGTACGAGTCGGGACAACCGACGGTCAGCGAGGGGCTTTCCACCGGTCTGGCATGTTGCGCAGTACTGGAGGCTGGAATCGGCGAACGAGACCTCCCGCACGGTGTCCCCGCAGACGGGGCAGGGCAGCCCGGTGCGGGCGTGCACCTTCAACCCGGAGCGCTTCTCGCCCTTCAACTCCGCGGCCCGCTGACCGAGGGACCGCTCCACCGCGTCGCCGAGCACCTGCCGGGTGGCCGCGTGCAGGCCGGCGAGTTGGTCGTCGGTGAGCCGGTCGGTGATCGCGAACGGGGACAGCTTCGCGGCGTGCAGGATCTCGTCGGAGTACGCGTTACCCACCCCGGACAGCACCGACTGGTCGGTCAGCACCCCCTTGACCTGCCCCCGTCGACTGCGCAGCCGCTCCGCGAAGGTGGCCAGATCGGCAGCGAGCGCGTCCGGGCCCAGCTTGACCACCCCGGGCACCGCCGCCAGGTCGGTCACCAGGTACGCGGCGAGCTTCTTCTGGGTGCCGGCCTCGGTGAGGTCGAACCCGGAGCCGTCGTCCAGGCGTACGCGTAGCGCGATCGGGCCCTTGCCGGGGCGCAGCGGGGCGGTGGCCGGGAACGCCTCCCGGTAGTGCAGCCAGCCCGCCCGGGCCAGGTGCACCACCAGGTGCAGGTCGCCCTCGAAGAGCACGTCGAGGAACTTGCCGTGCCGGCTGGCGTCGACCACCGCCCGGCCGGCCACCGCGGTCGGTGCCGGTTCGTACGTCTTCAGGGCGCTGATCGCGGCGATCTCCAGTCGATCGACGCGCCGGCCCACCGCGCGCTGTCGCAGGTAACCCGCGAGCGCCTCAACCTCCGGTAGTTCGGGCACGACCCAACGGTAGCCTTTCTTCCCGTGAGAATCGTGGTGGCGCACAACCGGTACCGGGAGGCCCAACCCTCCGGCGAGAACACCATCGTCGACTCGGAGATCGCCCAGCTCACCGCCGCTGGCGTCGAGGTGCTGCCCTTCCTCCGCAGCTCGGACGAGATCCCGTCGATGTCGAAGGTGGCGAAGGCGCTGCTGCCGATCTCGCCGATCTGGGCTCCGCGCGCCCAGCACGACCTGAGCCGGCTGCTCACCGAGCACCGGCCGGACGTTCTGCACCTGCACAACCCGTACCCCCTGCTGTCGCCCTGGGTGGTGCGGACCGCGCACCGCCACGGCGTGCCGGTCGTGCAGACGGTGCACAACTACCGGCAGGTCTGCTCGTCCGGGATCTACTTTCGCGACGGCGTGATCTGTCAGGACTGCAAGGGTCGGGCGCTGGGAGTGCCGGCGATCAAACACCGCTGCTACCGCGACTCGGCGGCGCAGAGCGCGCTGATGGCGACCACCCTGGCCGTGCACCGGGGCACCTGGCGCTCGGTCGATCGGTACGTCGCGCTCACCTCGGCGATCGCCGACCACCTCCGCGACTACGGCATTCCGGACGAACGCATCGTCGTGAAGCCGAACTCCGTCCCCGACCCGGGTCGGCCGGCGCCGCTCGGTGACGGCTTCCTCTACATGGCCCGGCTCTCGCCGGAGAAGGGCGTCGACCTGCTGCTGGACGCCTGGCGGCGGCACCCGGTGGGTGCCCTGGGCACGCTCCGGGTGGCGGGCGACGGGGAGCTGCGCCCGCTGGTGGAGGCCGCCGCCGCCGAGCGACCCGACGTGGTCTACCTCGGCCAGCTCGACCGGGCCGGGGTGCGCGCGGCGGTCGAGGCGAGCGCCGTGGTGATCGCCGCCTCCATGTGGCACGACGTGCTGCCCACCGTGATCATCGAGGCGATGGCGAGTGGCCGACCGGTGCTCGGCACGGCGTTGGGCGGCATTCCGTACCTGGTCGGGGCCGACGCCCCGCACGAACCCGCCGGCACCGGCCCTGCCGAGGTCGCCTCCGCTGTCGTCGGCGGCGGGTCGCCCATGCCTTCCGGCATCGAGGTGGGCGAGGCCGGCTGGGTCGTCGCACCGGAGGCGGCCGCGCTGGCCGCCGCCCTACCGGTCGCCCGGGCGGGTGCGGCCGGGCTGGCCCTGGCCGCCCGCGCCCGCTACGAGCGCACCTTCCACCCTGACGTGGTCACCAAACAGCTCATCGACATCTACGCAGGTGTAGCCCGAACCCCCAACCGAGTCTGACCCCGTGCCGGGCGGCCCTGCGCTGCCCCACGGCATGACAGAACGCCCGCCACCGCCCCGTCGCCCGCCACTGCCCCGGTCGCCCGCCACTGCCCGGTCGATCATGGAGTTGTGGTGGGGGACAAAGCTCTCGTATAGCGTCAAATCAGGCACCACTACTCCATGATCGACGAGCCCGAGGTTCGCGCGGGGGCGGGGGCGGGGTTAGCGGGGGGAGGCGCGGGCGGAGAGGGCGATGCTGGCCAGCAGGAAGCCGCCGTTGACGATGCGGACGGACGTGACCTTCCCCGGGCCGCTGGACCGGGCCGGGGTGCGCGCCGCCCTGAACGGAGCCGGGGCTGCTGCGTCTAGGGTTCGCAGAGCGTTCGTTTCGGGAGTGCATCACCTGGGCGGCGGTGACGCCGGGCGGACACGACCCCGTCCAGCTCGTGATGATCGCGTCTCGGACCGGGCCTGGTTCCGTTGCGGCGGCCTGGAACAGCGCACCTGTTGACCGGAGGTGGGCGGCCAGCTCCGCCGGGCCGTTGGCTTGAATGGCAGCCCGATCGACGCGAGCCGGAGCGTATGCCATTCAGCGGTGTCCGGCGGCGCGAGCCACCGGCAGGTCCCGTCCGGCTGGTTGGTCAGGGTGCCGGGCGGTGGCCCGCCGAGGCGGGCCGCACGTCGGCGCGGCTGGTGCGTGGATCACCACGTCGGCCGGGTAGGTCGGAGCCCTATGCATCGCCGCTGCCTTGTAGCGGACCAGGCCGAAGTCCTCGGTGCCGCTGACCGACTGGGTGCTGGTGGCGATCGTGGTGCTCGTGGCCCGTGGGCCAGGTGGCGGCCTGGGCACCGGTCTGGGTGCCGACCAGGCCGGTGGCGAATCGGCCCTACGGTGGCGAGGGCGAGTTGCCACGGTACGACAACCATCGATGCCGCTGAAGGGTTTCGGTCGAGCGAGCCCAGATTCTGTTTGCAGGAATCAACGCACAGCGTTGCCCAGCCGGGTTCGGACTCTTCCTGTGCCGAAAGCATTGACAGGAGGTCTTTCCTTACCGGCCTTCCGCGCGTTGTTGGCGGAGTTGTTCGAGGAGGGCGGTGTCGGCTTCGAGGTCGGGGTGGTCGACCTGCCGGTCGAGATCAACGACCTGTTCGAGTTCCCGGATCGCCTGGTCGAGGTCACCGCCCGCCCGGTGGACCATCGCGATGTTGTACCGGGTGGTGGCTTCGCCCGCCCGGTCGCCGACGTCCCGCCGGATGGGGAGGGCTTGGTGGTAGTGGTCGAGGGCCCGCTGCCGGTCCTCTAACCCGGCGTACACGTGGCCGATGTTGTTGAGGGTGGCGGCTTCGCCGGCCCGGTCGCCGACCTCTCTCAGGATGGGGAGGGCTTGGTGGTAGTGGTCGAGGGCCCGCCGCAGATCCCCCAGGTTGTCGTACACGCTGCCGATGTTGTTGAGGGTGGTGGCTTCGCCGGCCCGGTCGCCGACCTCCCGCCGGATGGGCAGGGCCTGGTGGTAGTGGTCGAGGGCCTGCTGCCGATCCCCCAGGTTGTCGTACACGTGGCCGATGTTGTTGAGGGTGGCGGCTTCGCCGGCCCGGTCGCCGACGTCCCGCTGGATGGGGAGGGCTTGGTGGTAGTGGTCGAGGGCCTGCTGCCGATCCCCCAGGTTGTCGTACACGTGGCCGATGTTGTTGAGGGTGGTGGCTTCGCCGGCCCGGTCACCGACGTCCCTCAGGATGGGGAGGGCCTGGTGGTAGTGCTCGAGGGCCCGCTGCCCATCCCCCAACCCGTCGTGAACGCCGCCGATGTTGTTGAGGGTGGCGGCTTCGCCGGCCCGGTCGCCGACGTCCCGCCGGATGGGGAGGGCTTGGTGGTAGTGGTCGAGGGCCTGCTGCCGATCCCCCAGGTTGTCGTACACGTGGCCGATGTTGTTGAGGGTGGCGGCTTCGCCGGCCCGGTTGCCGACCTCCTGCGTAATGGGGAGGGCTTGGTGGTAGTGGTCGAGGGCCCGCTGCCGATCCCCCAACCGGTTGTACACGCTGCCGATGTTGTTGAGGGTGGCGGCTTCGTTGCCCCGGTTGCCGGCCTGCTGGTACATGGTCAGGGCCTGCTGGTAGTCCTCCAGTGCCGGCCAGGGCCGACCGGTCGCCGACCGCGCCCAGCCACGCTGATAGAGGGCGTCGGCGTCCGGGCCGAGGGTCAGGGTCGCGGTGGCCATGGCCTCGACTGCGGCAAACCGCGAGGTACGCAGCCACACCCAACACACCCGGTCACCGAGGTCCCGGGCGATCGCCGGCTGCTGACCGGCGACAGCAAGCCGATGCACCTCGACCCAGCGGGCGAGGACCGTCGGGTCAGTGGCCATCGGAAGCGGCGGGGTCGAGGACCCAGAGCTGATAGAGGGACTGGGCGGCGGCGGCGCAGGCGTCGGTGTGTTCGTCGTCGGTGAGCAGGGGGCGGACGAGGGGATGCAGGATGTTGGAGACGTAGTAACGGGGCTGGCGGCTCTCGGGGTCGATGCCCTCTTCGAGCAGGCCGAGTTGGACGGCCCGCTGGATGTGCCGGGTGGCATCGGGGTGTTGGTGCAGGGCGTGGACGGTGGCGGCGGGTACGGGTAGCTCGACGACGTTGATCCTGGCGAGCATCCGGCGGAGTTCGAGGGGCTGGGAGTCGAGCAGGTTGTCGGCCAGGACTGTCTCGCGGCGGAACCGGTTGGCTTCGTTCTCGATGGCGGTGAGCAGGCCGTCGATGTCGAGGGTGGCATCGTCGACGATCCGGTTGAGCCAGTCGAGCAGCCGGGGGTTGCCAGCCGCGGCCTTGATCGCCCGGTCCCGGATGGCAGGGTCGATCGTGGATTCGGGGCGCAGGTTGGCCAGGTTGGCGATCTTCTTGGTCTGCTCGACGAGGGTGAGGGTCTCCAGGGCCTCGACGGCGACGGTGGTGCCGGCCGGGGTGGGGAAGCGGTAGCGGCTGGTGATGATGACGCGGCTCGGGCTGCCGGTGTCGCGGATCGCGGTGAGCAGGGCGGGCAGGATCTCGGCCATCGCCGGGGCCAGCACCCGGCTGCCGTCGTCGCGGGTGTCGAGGTTGCCGGTCTCGAAGTCGTCGAAGACGAACAGGCAGGGTGTCCCGCCGAGTGGCCCGTCGGCGTCGAGCAGGTGCCGCAGCCGGGTCAGGAGGGGAACCTGTTCGTTGTCGAGGAGTGTGCCGGCCTCGATGGTTTGGTCGACGCTTTCGAAGCGGATCTTGTCGGTCAGCTCGCGGAACTTGATGGCGTCGACCCGGCCGTACCAGACGGCGTGCTGGTGGATGGGCATGCGTTCCAGGAGCCGGGAGGCGAGGCTGCTCTTGCCGAGCCCACCCATGCCGGCCAACAGCAGGCCCTGCGCCGCGCCGGGGGTGTCGGCGGGTTGCCGGAGGGCGCGCAGGCACCGTTGGATGAGTCGACGCCGGCCGACGAACTCGGCGCGGGAAGCGACCCGGGACAGTTGGGTCTGCGGGTCCAGGAACTGCTGGTCGACGGCGCGTACCTGCAACCGTCTGCGGCCCCGGGTGTGCAGCGGGGTGACCATGGGCGTCAGCGGGGACCGGTCGGCGTAGACCCGGAGCAGATGCCAGTAGCTGCTCCTCCTGTCGTGGAACAGGTGACGGCGGGCCTCGACGACGGCCCGGTCCAACGATTGGCCGTCGGCCAGGGCCTGGTAGAGCGCGGCGGCGAAATCGGTGGCGGAGGCGTCCCCGACCGGCAGCGCCCAGCCGAGCACCGCAGGAGCACCAGCCTGCACCAAGCTTTCGCTCATCGACGGGAAAACCCCACCGTCGGGGGCGTCAGCGGTCAGGCAGCCGGAAACGAACACCAGCCGCGGCCAGTGCCCCTGCATCGCCTCGGCGATCTGGTCAGCCGTCGCACTCGCGGGCGCGCCGAACTCGTCCTCCACCACGAAGACCGGCTCCCCGCCGTCGGTGGTGGCGTGCCCGCTCAGATGCAGCACGTCGAAGTGACCGGGCCCGTAGTCGCGGCTGAGGAACCGGAGCCCCTCCAGGGTGCCGCTCTCCTCGACCACCAGATCGGTGCCGGTCCGTCGCGTCGCGGCCAGGATCGCGGCCTCCTCGGCCTCGAACTTGAGCACCGGCTCGACACCTTCGGGCGAAGCCGCCATGAACAGCACCCGCAACGGCCGGTTACCCGGCGTGACCGGGCCAGTCAGCGTTGCGTGGGTGCCGACCGCACGGACCGGCAGGAGCGGCGCCCGCCCGGCCACGGTCAGGAACGCGCCGTCCCGGGCGAGCAGTTCCCAGGGCAGGTGCCGCAGCCGCTGCTCGGCGGTGATCCGCAGCACCGCCCCGGCCGGATGGGCCAGCATCGAGGTCAGCCACCGCTGGTCACCGTCGAGGAACTCCGCCAGCCGCGCCCCCAGCTCAGCCAGCCGGACCGCGCCGTACACCTTCTGCGCGGCGGCGTCGGTGCTGTAGTCACGTCGTACCAGCGTGATCAACTCATCGACCGCGGCCCGGTCCAGGTCACGGGTCCGGGGCGGCTCGCCGTCGGCGGACAGCCGCAGCTCGTAGTAGTTCGAGGTCTGCGCGAAGACCTCCAGTTCGAAGGTGCCCATCTGCCCATCCCGTCGTGGCGGTCAGTTCAGTGCGGCCCGGTGCCGTCCGGCCGCATGGCGATCTCCAACCGCGCCTGGCTGCCTTCGGCCAGCTCGATCCGGGTGCCGTCCGGCAGCAGCACGGTGACCGCGGCACCGTCCCGGCGGCGGGCACTCCACCACTCGGTGATCGTCTTGGCCACCTCGACCCCGGAGAACACCAGCCCGATCACCGCGATCACCATCTCGGCCGACCGCTGCACCTGCACCGGCGACACGCTGTCGTCCGGCCCCACGGCCCCGACCAGCGCGGCCCGCAGCTCCGCCGCCCAGCTCGCGGCCTGCGCCCCGGACACCTCCACCGTGGCGTTTCCCATTGCCCGCACCCTCCCCCGACACGCCCGGTCAAGCCGGCCCAGGACCGCCCACGCTCGGCTCCGGCCAGGTGATCGACGGGCGGACCTTGGCGGCCACTGTACGTTTCATTCGCGTCCCGGGACCGCTCGGTGAGCCCGGCTCAGGTGACGGGTTTCCGACTCGCTGACCGCATTCCGGCCATCGTGGGAAGAACAATGGCGGCCGATGGCTACTGCCCCACGCCGGTGGTGTCACGGTCCGACCCTCGGCAACCGCCGCGTCGGCAACCGGGAGCAGCAGGAAGAGCGAGGTAGATCGGGCATGGAGGATCGGGCACCGCCGCTACCTCGCGCCGTCGCCCCCGCTGCGGCGACCACCGTCGCCCGACACGTGGAGGTGCATCGGCTTGCTGTCGCCGGTCAGCAGCCGGTGATCGCCCGGGATGTCGGTGACCGGGTGTGTCGGGTGTGGCTGCGTACCTCGCGGTTCGCGGCGGTCGAGGCCATGGCCACCGCGACCCTGACCCTGGGCCCGGATGCCGGCGCCCTCTACGACCGGGGTTGGGCGCGGTTGTCGACCGGTCGGCCCTGGCCGGCCTTGGAGGACTACCAGCAGGCCCTGACCATGTACCAGCAGGCCGGCAACCGGACCGGCGAAGCCGCCACCCTCAGCAACATCGGCCACGTGTACGACGGTTTGGGGGACCGGCTGCAGGCCCTCGACCACTACCACCAAGCCCTCCCCATCCAGCGGGAGGTCGGCAACCGGGCCGGCGAAGCCACCACCCTCAACAACATCGGCCACGTGTACGACGGTTTAGGGGATCGGCAGCAGGCCCTCGACCACTACCACCAAGCCC
>NZ_JBEZDJ010000036.1:0-16995 GCF_040648275.1 Micromonospora sp. NPDC049171 | reverse complement strand
CCGGCGAAGCCACCACCCTCAACAACATCGGCCACGTGTACGACGGTTTAGGGGATCGGCAGCAGGCCCTCGACCACTACCACCAAGCCCTCCCCATGACGCAGGAGGTCGGCAACCGGGCCGGCGAAGCCACCGCCCGGTACAACATCGCGATGATCCACCGGGCGGGCGGTGACCTCGACCAGGCGATCCGGGAACTCGAACACGTCGTTGACCTCGACCGCGAGGTCGACGACCCCGACCTCGAAGCCGACACCGCCCTCCTCGAACAACTCCGCCAACAACGCGCGGAAGACGGCGGTTCTGAACCGCCTGCGGGACCGTGAGGGCAGCGCTGCCGACGACGAAGGCGAGATGCCCTGATGCCAACGGGTGGCGTTCCGTCGACGCAGGGCCCTTACAGGGAGGCGCGGGCGGAGAAGGCGATGCTCGCCAGCAGGAAGCCGCCGTTGACGATCGTGAAGGCGACGAGCACCCAGAGGACCAGCGCGGGGGCCACGGCGAGCACCAGGGCGGCCACGAAGATCACCGCGCCGTAGTCGCGGACCAGCTTCACCAGGCGTACCGGCAGTGAGGTCGAGGTGACCATGCTGGCGGCGTTGGGGCCGGCCTGCATCACCGAGGTGACCAGGTTGACCATCCAGGTGCCGGCGAAGGTCGCCACCAGCCAGGTCGGGGTCGACGGCTCCTGCGCCACGGCGGTGGCGGCGAGCGCGGCGACCAGGGCGATCTGCGCGGCCACGTCGCAGAGCACGTCGACCCGGGCCCCGGCCGCGCTGCCCTGGCCGGTCACCCGGGCGAGCTGCCCGTCGGCGCAGTCCAGGGAGTACGCCACCTGCCAGCCGACAAGGGCGAGCAGGCCGACCACCCAGGCCGGTACGTCCCCGTCCGCGACCGGGCCGGCGAGCGCCACCACGGTGACCGAGGTGGCCAGCCCAAGCACCAGGTTGGTGATGGTCAGCACCGTCGGTCGCAACCCGAGCCGCTGGGCGACGAGCGCGAAGACGGCGCCCAGCCACTGGCTGATCGACTCGCTGAACAGGCCGCCGCCCCGGTTCACCCGGTGGAAGTCGGCGACGGTGGGACGGGGGTCAGCCAAGCTGGTCGCGGATTGCACCGGCGTAGTCTGCCAGCCGGTCCCGGGTCTCGGTAGGCGACAGCGCCAGGTGTTCGAGGATGGTGTACCGGTCCGGTCGGGTACGCGGCGCGAACTGCACCGCCTCCACGAACTGGTCGTCACTGAGCGCCACCTCGGCGGGGAGCCGGGGCAGACCGTGCCGGGCCAGGCAGGCCGACATCTCCCCGAAGCGGCGCAGGTCCCCGCGCAGCCAGGTGCAGAACAGCGCACCCAGCCCGGCCAACTCGCCGTGTGAGGCGGTGCCGGGGAAGAGCGCGTCGACGGCGTGCATGATCTCGTGGCAGCCGCCACTGCACGGGCGGCTGGTGCCCTCGATGGCCATGGCCAGGCCGCTGGAGATCAACGCATCGGCCAGCACGGTGACGAAGGCGTCGTCGGCCATGTCGCCCGGGTGGTTGAGCACCGCTTCGGCACCCGCCCGGGACAGCGAGGCGGCGAGCCCGTCGAACGGTTCGACGCGTACCCGGCGGGCCAGTTCCCAGTCGGCGAGCGCGCTGATGTTGCTGATCACGTCGCCGATGCCGGCCCGGTTGTGCCGGTCCGGACCGCTCTCCACGAAGTCCAGGTCGACGATCACCGCGATCGGGATGTGCACGCCGTAGGAGCCCTTGAGTCCGTCGGTGATGAGGCTGGCCACCGGGGAGGCGATCCCGTCGTTGGCGAGGCTCGTCGCCACCGACACCATCGGCAGCCCTCGGCGGGTCGCCGCGTACTTGGCCACGTCGATGGTCTTGCCGCCGCCGATCCCGACGACCGCGTCGTACGAGCGGGCACGGAGTTTGCCGCCGAGGTCGTCGGCGGCGTCCAGGGTCCCCCCGGAGACGGTGAACACGTCGGCCGTTCGCAGGGACGGTCGGATCAGCTCCGCGATCTGGGTGCCCTGGCCCGGGCCGACCACCACCGCGACGTCACCGCCGGCGGAGATCCGCCCGTCGGAAAGGATCGCCGCCAGGTCGGCCACCGCCCCCCGTCGCACGTCGATGTGCAGCGGGGTGAGGACGCTCCGAGCTAGTAGCGGCACGCGATCTCCCGCGCGCGGGCCAGGTCGGCGTGGTTGTCGACCTCGACCCACGGGACGTCACCGATCGGCGCCGCCCGCACCTCCCCGCCCCGGTCGGCGAACTCCTGGTAGCCGTCCTCGTAGTAGAGGTTCGGGTCCCGTCGCCAGGTCGCCTCCAACGCGTCGGCGAGGGCGTCGGCGACCTGCGGTTCGATGAGCGTCGCGCCGATGTACTCCCCGTACGCCTCGCCCGGGTCCATGATCTTGGTGATCCGGGTGAGCTGGCCGGCCGCGTCGAAGGTGGTCTTCATCTCCTCCTCGGCCAACGCCTTCAGCGTGTCCACCGCGAGCAGGATGCCCGGCCCGCGCTCGGCGAGCAGGGTCTTCTCCACGCTCACCGGGTGCACGGTGTCGCCGTTGACGAGCAGCACCCCACGGGCGAAGTACTCCCGGGCCAGCCAGAGCGAGTAGGCGTTGTTCCACTCCTCGGCCTTGTCGTTGTGCACCAGGGTCAGCGTGACCCCGTACCTCTTCTCCAGGTCGGCCTGCCGCTCGCGGACCGCGTCCGCCGCGTAGCCGACCACGATCACGATGTCGGTGAGCCCGACCTCGGCGAGGTTGCCCAACGCGATGTCCAGGATCGTGGTCTCGCCGTCCACCGGCACCAAAGCCTTGGGCAGGGTGTCGGTGTACGGGCGCAGCCGTCGTCCCGCCCCGGCCGCGAGCACCATTCCGATCATCGCGACATCCTCCCTAGTCCTGCTCCCCGTCACCGCTGGAGGATAGCGCCGGCTGACCTCGCCGCTGGGGCCAACCGGGTCAGCCGGGCAGTGCGGCCAGGTCGGCGAGCATGGTCAGCCGCTCGTCCGCGCTGAGCACGGAGTACGGGCCGGCGGCCCGGCGGTCGGTCTCCAGCTCGATGGCGAGCCGTTCGGGGCCGGCCGGCAGGGCGGCGACGCTCGACGCGGTGTGCCCGGCGGCGGCCCAGGCGGCGGCGTGCGCGTCGGCCCGGTGGTAGCGCAGCGTGCCGAGCCGGTTGAGCAGCAGCACGCCCGATCCGGTGCCGTCCGGCTCGTGCGGAGGCGCCAACGCGGCGAAGGCCGAACCACCCCGGTCGCCCTCCTCGTCGGCCAGCACCAGCGCGTACGACAGCAGTCGACCGAGCACCGCGACCAGCCGGGACACCCGCTCGTCGTGCCCGGCCCACAGCTCCTCGGTGACCTCGGCGTGCACCTGGTACAGCTCGGCGAGGAAGGCCGCGCCCCGCTCGGTGGCGGACAGTGCGCCGTCCGGGCCGCGGTGCAACATCCCGTGCGCCACCTGCTTGTCCACCGTCCGGCGGACGACGACCGGATCTCCGTACCGGGTGATCGCCGCGAAGCCCGGGGCGTCGACAGTGCCACCCGGCGCCGCCAGCCGGGTGCGCAGGTCCACCAGGAAGCCGCTCGCGGTCGGCCCGCCGTACCGCTGGCTCAACTCGGCGCCTCCGCCGTCGCGGCCGGCCAGCATGCCGGCGCGGAAGACCCGGTCCACGGCCGGGGCGAGCAGCCCGGCGACGCGGTGCGGCGCCAGCTCGACGGTGTTCACAGACCGATCGACCGCAGGACGGCGAAGCCCTCCTCCGCGATCCGCCGGATCAGCCCGTCGTTGACGTCGCGGTGCTCGTCCAGCGCTGTCACCTCGTGCTCGGCCAGCCAGCGGTACTCGGTGTGCTTGCCGACCTCCAACGTCGGGCGGTCGAGGTCACCGTCGACACGGACCAGAAAGTCGTACTCGATCCGGGCCAGGCCGTCGTCGCCCACGTAGGTGTATTCGCCCACCTGGCCCAGGACGTGGGAGAGGACCCAGCCGGTCTCCTCGGTGATCTCCCGACGGAGCGCCTCGTCGATATCCTCGCCCGGCTCCAGGTGGCCGCCCACGATGTCCCAGCAGTTGGGGA
Source organism: Micromonospora sp. NPDC049171 (assembly GCF_040648275.1). Lineage (NCBI taxonomy): Bacteria > Bacillati > Actinomycetota > Actinomycetes > Micromonosporales > Micromonosporaceae > Micromonospora > Micromonospora sp. NPDC049171. Next base: position 12,918 of record NZ_JBEZDJ010000036.1, on the reverse strand, counting down.
AGAGGCGTCGGTGCGGTGAGCGGCGCTGGAAGAAGATGCGGCCGTCGTGGTCGACGATCAGCGCGCCGGCGCAGCGCAGGGGCTCGGTGGACACGATCCGACAGTAGCGAGCGGCCGGCGGTACGGCGACGTTCGGTCTTGTCCCGGAAACATCCACGGACGACCATGTCCGTACCGGGGGCCACCGTCCCAAAGGAGTGATCTGTGATGCAGGTACGGGATGCCATGTCCAGCCAGGTCCTCGTCGTCGGTCCGGAGCACACGCTGCGCCAGGCGGCCCGGATGATGTCGGCCCGCGGTGTCGGGTCGGCGGTCGTGATCGACCCGGATTCCGAGGGCGTCGGGATCATGACCGAACGCGACGTGTTGAAGGCCATCGGCGCCGGCCTGGACTGCGACGTGGAACGCACCAGCGCTCACCTGACCTGGGACGTGGTCTACGCGGGCCCGGAATGGACGGTGGCCGAGGCCGCCGCCGCGATGGCCCGGGGCGGGTTCCGGCACCTGGTGGTGCTGGACGGCCGCGAGGTGGCCGGGGTGATCTCGGTGCGGGACATCATGCGGGTCTGGGCGGACAGCCAGGTGGCCGCCAGGACCTGAGCCGCGCAGGTGTGGCCGGCCGGATCGACGGGTAAGGATCCCCTGCGGGCACGGAGATGCCGTGGTCCGCGGGGGAGGTCTCCGATGCGTGACGCGGAGCAGCTGGTCGAGCAGCAGTACGCCATGCTCCTGCGTCGGGACGTGGCCCGTCTACCGGATCTCTACGCCCCGGAGGCGTTCTACGCCATGCCGGGCGTGACGGTCCGCCCGATCGAGCTGCCCGCGCTCCTGCGCACCTGGACTGGCGCCTTCGGGGACCTGCGGGTCGACCCGCTGGGCGCGGTCCGCACCGGCGGTGGCGCCGCCGTGGAGCTGCGTCTGACCGGCACCCACACCGGCACGCTGCATTCGCCGTACGGCACCGTCGCGCCCACCGGGCGGCTGGTGAGCTGGGAGGTGGCCGACGTGGTCCGGGCTCGGCACGGCCGGATCACCGCCTGGCGCTCCTACTTCGACTGGAGTCAGCTTCTCGACGCGATCGGCGTGCAGTTTGAGGGACTGTCCCGGGTGGCGCACCACGACGCGCTCGCCCTTCCGGTCTGATCTGCCGCCGACCGGTGGAGTCGGGTCACCCGTCCGGTGGCTCAGGATGCGGACATCGCCGTGCCGTCCGCGCGTCCCCCGCCGCCGCCCGTACGCTCAACATCCATGACCGCCGAGCAGTTGATCTCCTTTGCCCGTGGGGCTCCCTCGCTGGACATCGTCGATGTCGAGGGGCTCAAGGCCGCAGCCGTCCGCGCCTTCGACGCCGACCCCGCGGGGGTCACGGCGTACGGCACCTCCGTCGGTTACCTTCCGCTGCGGAAGTGGATCGCCGACAAGCACGGCGTCCAGGCCGACCAGGTGCTGGTCACCAACGGGTCGCTTCAGGCCGACGCGTTCCTCTTCGACCACCTGGTCCGCCCCGGCGACGCGGTGGTGGTGGAACGCCCGACGTACGACCGGACGCTGCTCAATCTCCAGCGGATGGGCAGTGAGCTGCACTCCATCGCGGTCCAGCCGGATGGCCTCGACACCGCCGAGCTGCGCAAGCTGCTGGAGTCCGGGGTCCGGCCCCGGCTCGCGCACGTCATCCCGAACTACCAGAACCCCGCCGGCATGACGCTGTCGCTGGAGAAGCGTCGGGAGTTGCTCGACCTCGCCGCCGAGTACGAGTTCACGATCTTCGAGGACGACCCGTACGCGGACGTCCGGTTCCGGGGCGAGGCACTGCCGTCGATGCTCTCGCTGGACACCCGCAACGTGGTGGTGCACGCGTCGAGCTTCACCAAGACCGTCTGCCCCGGCGTCCGGGTCGGTTACCTGGTCGGCCCATCGGATCTGATCGCCGACATCGCCAAGAACGCGACGAGCCTCTACATTTCGCCGGGCATGGTGTCCCAGGCGATCGTGCACGAGTTCTGCGTCTCCGGTGACATCGACCGCTCGATCGAGACGGTACGAGCGGCGCTGGGTGAGCGGTCCCGGGTGCTCGCCGAGTCGTTGCGCCGGCACCTGCCGCAGGCGCGGTTCGTGGAACCCGACGGCGGCTACTTCCTCTGGGTCGAGTTCCCGGAGGACGTGCTTGTCGACCGGCTCGCCCCGGCGGCCGCCGAGCGTGGGGTCGCGGTGGTCAAGGGCAGCGACTTCGTGCTGGACGGTGGGCGGCACGCGCTCCGGTTGGCCTTCTCGGCGGTGACCGCGGACAAGATCGACGAGGGTGTCCGTCGGCTCGCCGAGGCGGTGGAGGCGGTCCGCAGCTGAGTTGACTGTCGGGTTCCCGACAGAAAGACGACGCCGGCCGCCTCGGGACTCCCGCCCGGGCGGTCGGCGGCCCACAATGCTGCGAGCGTCACCCTTCAGCTGTTGCGGACGTCACCGCCCGGTCTCCGGGCTGGCCGCGAGTGGGGTGACGCGGCAGCACAACCTCCCGCCCCCACAGGTGCCGGGTGGGCCGTGTCGTCCCCGCACACCCCCCGATGCGGCCCGGCCCGCCCGGCGCCGCCCCACGCGACCGCCGTCACAGGCGTCCCGGAGCCCGGTCGGCGTAGCCTGCAAGCCGCAGCCGAGCGTGGGAGGTGACGCGATGACGGATCGGACAGAGCGGGACCGGACGGCACCGTCGTCCGCCGGCCGGGTGTTGCGACCTCGGGCGTGGCCCTCCCCGGTCCGGGCGATGACCCGGATCCTCAACACCGACGGTTCGCCGCCCGCGCCGACCCCCAGCGGCACCGGCCGCAGCGCGGTGGTCGACTGCGCGCTCTACGTCGACGGCAAGCGGCAACCCGGCGACTGGACGTACGCCGAGGCGCTGACCGCGGCCCGCCGGGAGGAGCACGGCTTCGTCTGGATCGGTCTGCACCAGCCCGAGTTGGCCGAGATGACCGCCATCGCGGAGACCTACGGGCTGCACGAGCTCGCCGTCGAGGACGCGGTGAAGGCCGAGCAGCGCCCCAAGCTGGAGCGGTTCGGCGACGTCGTCTTCCTGGTGCTGCGGACCGCGCGGTACTGCGAGCACGCCGAACTGACCGAGAACTCCGAGGTCGTGGAGACCGGGCAGGTGATGCTCTTCATCGGCCCGAACTTCGTGATCAGCGTCCGGCACGGGGACGCCTGCCGGCTCGCCCCGATCCGCGCCGACCTGGAGACCAAGCAGGAGTTGCTGCTGCACGGCCCGTGGGCGGTGGCGTACGGGGTGACCGACCGGGTGGTCGATCTCTACCTGGAGGTCGCCGACCAGATCGAGGACGACCTGGACATGCTGGAGGCGGAGGTCTTCGATCGGCAGGGCCACGGGCGGATCCAGCGGATCTACCAGATGAAGCGGGAGTTGGTGGAGTTCAAGCGGGCGGTGGTGCCGCTGCAACGGCCGCTGATGACGCTGACCTCGCAGGTCAACCGGGACGTGCCCAAGGAGATCCGCAAGTACTTCCGGGACGTGCAGGACCACCTGAGCCGCACCGTGGAGCAGGTGAACTCCTACGACGACCTGCTGAACTCGATCCTCCAGGCGCGGCTGGCCCAGGTCACCGTCGACCAGAACAACGACATGCGCAAGATCGCTGCCTGGGCCGGTATCGCCGCGGTGTGGACCGCCATCGCCGGCATCTACGGGATGAACTTCGACAACATGCCCGAGCTGAAGATGACGTACGGCTATCCGGTGGTGTTAGCCCTCATGCTCGGCGTCTCACTGGCGCTCTACCGGTGGTTCCGCCGCAACGGGTGGCTCTGACCGCGCGGCGACAGCACCCGGACCACTCCGCCGCCCGACCTGCGCCATGATCCACTCGCCTTTCAGGAAGTCGCGGCATCCCGCGCACCTGGACACCCCGACTTCCTGAAAGCCGAGTCGATCATGCAAGGGCCCCCGCGAGAGCGCCGCGCCCGCGGAAGCGCCGCGCCCGCGGAAGCGCCGACGAGCGGGGGCAGCCCGCTCGTCGGCGCTCGATGCGCTGTCGCTGTGGTCAGCGGCGGCCGTTGGTGCGGGCGGTGTCCTTGTCCTTGCCCAGCGCCTTGGTGAGGTCGTCGGTCGGCCGACCGGAGACGTCAGTGGCACCCTCGGCGACCGACGGGACCTTGTCCGTCGGGCGGATGCCGGTCTGCTTGGCCGGGCCGGTGGTGCTCGCGCTGGTGCCGCCGGCCACCGCCGAACTGCCGGCGCCGGTCATCCCCGCGGCGCCGGTCATGGCCGCCCCGTCGGTGCCCTTGGTGGCGGACGGCGTGCGCACCTCGATCGAGTCGACCTCGTCACGCATCGGTTCGAGGCTGCCGCGGGTCGGGTCGTACTCGGCCCACTCCTGCTGCTCCCGGCGGCGACGCAGGGCCACCGCGCCGGCCAGGCCGGCGACGACACCTGCTGCCAGCAGGCCGGTCATCATCGAGCCGCGACGGCGCGGCTGCTTCTTCTTACCGGTGATCCGCATGGTCTTCGACTTGGCCTTCCTGGTCAGCGGCCCTGCCTGCGCGGCGCCGTCACGGGCCGCCACGGCCAGCGGTGCCAGCGTGGTGAGTGTCGTCCCCCAGCCGGTCGACGCCTGGTCGCGAACCCTCGCCGCGGCCGGCCCCACGTAGCCCCGGGCCACCTGGACCCGCGGGCCGACGGTCGCTCCGGCACCCTTCGCGGCGTGGTTGGCTGCTTGCATCAGGTGGCTGATGCTCTGGTTCAGCTCGGCCTTTGCCAACTGCCCCTGGGACTTACGCCGCCCGAATCCAAACACGGTCCTACCTCCTGGGAGTTGTTCCTTCGTCATCCTCCACCAACGGATGCCTCCGCGATGCCAGATCGGGCACATGGGAGGATCCGCATGGAACTGACCAACGAGTGAGGAGTACCCGTGGCCGAGGCTGTCTACGCCACCCTGCACACCAACGCTGGCTCGATCCGGCTGGAGCTCTTCCCGAACCACGCGCCGAAGACCGTCCGCAACTTCGTCGACCTGGCCGAGGGCAACCGTGAGTACACCGACCCGCGCACCGGTCAGCCGGGCAGTGGGCCGTACTACGACGGCACCATCTCGCACCGGGTGATCAGCGGTTTCATGGTCCAGATGGGCGACCCGACCGGCACCGGTCGGGGCGGGCCGGGCTACAAGTTCGCTGACGAGTTCCACCCGGAGCTGCGCTTCGACCGGCCCTACCTGCTGGCGATGGCGAACGCCGGACCGGGCACCAACGGTTCGCAGTTCTTCATCACCGTGTCCCCGACGCCGCACCTCAACAACCGGCACACCATCTTCGGCCAGGTTGCCGACGAGCAGTCGGTGAAGGTCGTCGACTCGATCGCGAGCACCCCGACCGGCCCGAGCGACCGTCCGCTGCAGGACGTCGTCATCGAGCGGGTCGAGATCGAGCGGTCTGCTTCCTGACCGACCGGCGAGGTACCTTTGCTCGCATGATTGAGCGCTCCGGAGCACCGCACCGGCCGGCGTCGGTGGATCGCGCGTCGGTAAATGGCGCGTCGGTGGACGGAGGGTCGGCCCGGTGAGTGAGTCTCCGCCGACCGCCCCGGTCTGCTACCGGCACCCGGGTCGGGAGACCTACGTGCGGTGCACCCGCTGCGACCGGCCGATCTGCCCGGACTGCATGCGGGAGGCGTCCGTCGGGCACCAGTGCCCGGAGTGCGTCGACGAGGGACGTCGCAGTGTCCGGCCGGCGCGTACCGCCTTCGGTGGCGGTATCGCCGGCCGGCACGGCTACGTCACCAAGGCGCTCATCGCGCTGAACGTGCTGTTCATGGTGCTGTCCATCGCCTCGGACCGGGGCGGGGACGCGGCGGCGGGCGGTTCCGGCTTCGGCGGTCTGCTGGGCGGTGACACGCCGCTGACGCTGTGGGGCGGTGTGCTCGGCTACGCCTCGTACGTCCCCCTCGGGCCGGTGCACGGGGTCGCGGCCGGCGAGTGGTACCGGCTGATCAGTGCGATGTTCCTGCACTACGGCCTGCTGCACCTGCTGCTCAACTCGTGGGCGCTGTGGGTGATCGGCCGGGAGTTGGAGGCGGCGCTCGGCCGGTGGCGATTCCTCGCTCTCTACCTGATCGCGGGCTTCGGCGGCAACGTCGCGGTCTATCTGTTCAGTGCGCCCAACCAGCCGCCGACAGTCGGTGCGTCGACTGCCATCTTCGGCCTCTTCGCCGCGATGTTCGTGATCATGCGACGCCTCGGTCTCGACACCTCGTCGATCGTGCCGGTCCTCGTCGTCAACCTGGTCTTCACGTTCGCCGTGCCGAGGATCTCCATCGCCGGGCACCTCGGTGGGCTGGTGATCGGGGCGCTGACTGCGGTGGTGCTCGCGTACGCGCCGCGTGGTCGACGCACGTTGGTGCAGGTCGTCGGCTGTGCGGTGATCGTGCTGCTCCTGCTCGGTGTGGCCGTCTTCCGCACCGTCTACCTGCTCGGCTGACTCAGCCGGGCGAGGTCGGCCGGGCGGCCCGCAGCGCGGCGGCCACCTCCTCCGGGGTCGCGCCGAGGTCGTACCGACCGAACAGGTGCAGCGAGTCGCCCGCGTCGATCTCCAGGGTTTCGCTTGTCAGACCCAGCCGTGGCCGCCGGTCCACGGCGATCTCCTCGACCGCCGACCAGGGCAGCAGCCGTCGGCCCGCGAATCCGTGGATGACGGTGAGCCCCGCCGGGTCCACCGCCAACCGGACCGGCGCGACCAGGTCGCGTACCGCCCAGCCGGCCAGCGTGGCGGCGGCCAGGACGGCCACCACCAGGCGGACCGGGTCGCCGTCGGCGAAGAGCAGGCCGAGCGCGACAAGCAGAACCGCGCCGGCCAGCTTTGCCGCCGGCAGGGTCGCCGGCACCCGCCACTGCCGCACCGGGGGGATCTCATCCACCCGCCCAGCATGCCAGCGGCGGCCGGGTGTCGGGGGTACGGGCATCTCGACGCCTGCCCGGATGAGCGAGCCGTGGACGACGTAGGATCGGGACAGCCCACGTTACCGGGGAGTAAACATGAGTGACGCGGTCATCGTCGGCGCGGTGCGCACCCCGGTCGGACGGCGCAGGGGCAGCCTCGCCGAGGTCCACCCGGTCGACCTCTCGGCGCACGTGCTGCGCGCCCTCGCCGAGCGCACCGGGATCGACCCGGCCCAGGTCGACGACGTCTACTGGGGCTGCGTGTCCCAGGTCGGCGAGCAGTCGTGGAACGTCGCCCGCAACGCCGTGCTCGCCGCCGGCTGGCCCGAGACGGTGCCCGGCACGAGCCTGGACCGGCAGTGCGGCTCCAGCCAGCAGGCCCTGCACTTCGCCGCCGCGACTGTGCTCTCCGGCCAGGCCGACCTGGTGGTCGCCGGCGGGGTCGAGTCGATGACCCGGGTGCCGATGGGCTCCAGTGTGGCCGGCGGCATGCCGTTCAGTGACCAGCTGCGCGCCCGCTACCGGGGTGTCGAGGGCTTCGCCGACGATGCGCCGCTGCCGTTCAACCAGGGGGTCGGGGCCGAGTTGATCGCCCAGCGGTGGCGGCTCTCCCGTACCCAGCTGGACGAGTTCGCGCTGGCCAGCCACGAGAAGGCGGCCGCCGCGCAGGACGCCGGCGCGTTCGACCCGGAGCTGACCCCGGTGCCGCTCGCGGACGGGGGCAAGTTCGCCGCCGACGAGGGCATCCGCCGGGAGACCTCCCTGGAGAAGCTGGGCGAGTTGGCCACCCCGTTCCGTGCCGAGGGCGTGGTGACGGCCGGGTCCGCGTCCCAGATCTCCGACGGCGCCGCCGCCCTCGCGGTGACCACCTCCGACTGGGCCAGCCGGCACGGCCTGCGCCCGCTGGCCCGGATCCACACCGCCGTGGTCGCCGCCGACGACCCGGTCACCATGCTCACCGCGCCCATCCCGGCCACCGCGAAGGCGCTGCGCCGCGCGGGGCTGGGCATCGAGGAGATCGGGGTGTACGAGGTGAACGAGGCGTTCGCCCCGGTGCCGCTGGCCTGGCTGGCGGAGACCGAGGCGGACCCGGAGCGGCTCAACCCGCGTGGCGGGGCGATCGCCCTTGGTCATCCGCTCGGCGGTTCCGGTGCCCGGATCATGACCACCATGCTCCAGCACATGCGGGACAACGGGATCCGCTACGGCCTGCAGACCATGTGCGAGGGCGGCGGCATGGCCAACGCGACGATCGTCGAGCTGGTCTGACTCCCCCGACGCCGTAAACGCGCTCGCGTCGGCGCGGGCGGGCCGCCTAGGGTGCCTTGCGTGACGACGAACGCTGACCCGCACGCCGCGCCCTGGTCCACGGAGCAGTGGCAGGCGAGGGCCCGGTCCTGGGTCGACGCGCGGCTGAGCGAGTCCGGCCGGCGGGTGACCGGGCCGGTGGAGCCTCGGGTGCGCCCGTGGTCGCTGGTCTGGCGGGTGCCCACCGACGACGGCCCGGTCTGGTTCAAGGCCAACAACCCGGGCACCGTGCACGAGGCGGTGCTGATCGCGACGCTCGCCCGGTTGACGCCGGCACGGGTGCTGACGCCGATCGCGGTGGACCCGGCGCAGGGCTGGTCGCTGCTGCCCGACGGTGGCGAGTCGTTGCGGGACGTGCTGGCGCGCGAGCCCGATCTGGCGCACTGGGAGCGGGCGCTGCCCGGGTACGCGGCGCTCCAACTGGCCACCGTGCCGCATGCCGACGAGTTGGTCGCCCAGGGCGTGCCGGACCACCGCCCCGAGGTGCTGGCCGGGCTGCTCGCCGAGTTGCTCGACGATCGCGAGTCGCTGCTTGTCGGTGCCGAGGGTGGGCTCAGCCCGGATCTGCACGAGCGGCTGCGGGCGGAGCTGCCGTCGTACGCCGAGCGGTGTCGACGGCTCGCCGACATCGGCATTCCGGCCACCGTGCAACACGACGACCTGCACGACGGCAACGTCTTCGCGGCCTCGGACGGCTACCGCTACTTCGACTGGGGCGACGCCTCGGTGGCGCACCCGTTCGGCACGTTGCTGGTGACCCTGCGGTCCATCCGGTACGCCGAGTCGTTGGCGGCCGACGACGCCCGGTTGGCTCGGTTGCGGGACGCCTACCTGGAGGCGTGGACCGACAGGTACGACCGCCGGACTCTCGTCGAGGCCGTCGACCTCGCGATCAACCTGGGGGCGGTGAGCCGGTCGCTGTCCTGGCGTCGCGCCCTGGACACCGTCGACAGCTCCCGCGCCGAGTACGCCGAGGCGGTCCCCGGTTGGCTGGAGGAGCTGTTCGCCGCCAGTCCTCTTCAGCCCGATTCCTGACCATGATCCGTCCACGTCGGAAATCGGACAGCCAGTGCGACCCCCGGCGTGGAACTTCCAAAAATGCATCGTGACCCACGTCACCCCGCCGGGGAGGTCGTTGGGCAGGTCATGGACGTCTTCTCCCGAACGTTCCTTCCGGCCGCCACCGAGGCTGGCCTGGCCGTGCAGACCGTGAGCCGGCACATGCCGGTCTTCCGGCGCTGCGTCGGCTCCGGTGACGCCACCATCCTGGTCACCCGTTGCAGTCGCCCCGACCGTCCGGTCACCGGCGACTACCTGTTGCTGCTCACCCACCGTCGACTGGTGGTGACCCAGCAGACCCGACTACTGCACCGTCTGCGCCTGCATCTCAACACCGAGTTGCGCGAGCTGAGCAACGTCACCTGGAGCCCGGACCCGCGACTTCAGTCGGTCGAGATGGCGGCCACCGCGATCGACGGGATCCGTGAGCGGTTCCTGATCCGCACCAGCCACCCGAAGCAGGTCTGGCAGCTCGACGCGCTGCTCAACCAGGCGTTCCGGAGCCGCCTGCGGCCGCCCGGCGCGCGGGTCGTCGCCAGCATCGGCGACGCACCGGCCGGCGCGCGGCCCGGGATGTTCGCTCCGTCCTGGTGAACTGACACCCGACCACGCCTTGCCGCACCTTTACCGAACTCGTACACACACCGATCGCGTCGAGCGTTCGCCGTCGGCAATCATGGGCCGGTGACCGTCGAACCGCCGCACCGCGGGCTCGTCCTCGTGGTCGAGGACGAACCGGCCATCGCCGACCTGGTCCGGCTGTACCTCGTCCGGGACGGATTCGGCGTCCACCTGGAACGGGACGGTGCCGCCGGCCTGAGTGCCGCCCGCCGGTTGCGCCCGGTGGCCTGCGTCCTGGACATCGCGTTGCCGGGCCTGCCCGGCACCGAGATCTGCCGTCGGCTGCGCGAGGTCGGCGACTGGACCCCGGTCATCTTCCTCACCGCCCGGGACGACGAGGTGGATCGGATCGTCGGTCTGGAGTTGGGCGCCGACGACTACGTCACCAAGCCGTTCAGCCCTCGCGAGTTGGTCGCCCGGGTGCGCGCGGTGCTGCGCCGGGCCGCCGGTGGCCCGGAGGGCGCGGACCGGCCGCGTGTCGTCGGCCCGGTGACGCTCGACCCGGGCCGCCGCACGGTCACCGTCGGGGGCGCGCCGGTGCAGCTCACCTCCACCGAGTTCGACCTGCTGGCCCACCTGATGGCCCGGCCCGGTCGGGTCTTCACCCGGGAGGAGTTGCTGGCCGGGGTCTGGGGGTACGCGGCACACGCCGGCACCCGCACCGTGGACGTGCATGTCGCCCAGGTGCGGGCGAAGCTCGGCCCGACCAGCGTGATCCGCACCCACCGCGGCGTGGGGTACGCGGTCGATGCCTGATCATCCCGCGCGCGCCGAGTCACCGACCATGTTCCTGCCGGTGGTCGGCGCCGGCCCGTCGGCGGCACCTCGTCGGGGCCGGTTCGGCCGCACCCTGACCGCCCGGGCGGTGCTGGTGACCTGTGCGGTGGCGTTGGTGTCGGTGCTGGTCACCGCGATCGTCGCCGTGCCGTTGGCGATCCGCGGCGCGGAGCGGAGCGAGCAGGAGGCGCTCGCCGCGCAGGCCCGGCTCGCCGCCGAGGTGCTGCGGACCCGCCTCGACCGGGGCCGCACCGCGGACGAGGAACGGCTCGTCCAGCAACTGCGTGACCAGGGCATCAACGCGTACCTGATCCGGCGTGGTGCGGCCGACCGGCCGGGTCTGCCGGCCCGGGTGGTGCAGCGCATCGGGCAGGGGCGCAACGTGTCGGCCCGGCGCGCCGTCAACGGCGAGCGCGCCCTGGTCGAGGGCCGGGCGTTGGCCGGCGGCAACGGGGTGGTGCTCTCCCGTCCCCTGGCGAACGGGCTGTGGGCCCAGGTGCTGCGTAGCCTGTGGCTGCCGCTGCTGGCCGGGTTGGCCGCCGGTGTGGTGGCCGGGCTGCTGCTGGCCCGCCGGCTGGCCCGGCCGATCCGCGTCGCGGCCACCGCCGCCGCCCGGCTACGCGCCGGCGATCGCGCCGTCCGGGTGCCGGTCGAGCCGCCGGACGAGGTCGCCGACCTGGCCGAGGCGTTGAACGGACTGGCCGGCGCACTGGCCACCAGTGAGGGGCGGCAACGGGAGTTCCTGCTGTCCGTCTCGCACGAACTGCGCACCCCGTTGACCGCGATCCGGGGGTATGCCGAGGCGCTCGCCGACGGGGTGCTCGGCGCGGACGACACCGTCGACACCGGCCGGACGATGCTGGCCGAGGCCCAACACCTGGACCGGCTGATCGGTGACCTGCTGGCGCTGGCCCGGCTGGAGGCCGCCGACTTCCCTCTCGAACCGGTGTCGGTGGATCTCACCCGGCTGGCCCTGGACGCCGAGCCGACCTGGGCCGGTCGGTGTGCGGCGGTGGGCGTGCCGTTCCGGATGGAGACGCCCGGTCAGCCGGTGCCCGCGTACACCGATCCGGGGCGCATCCGGCAGGTGCTGGACGGGCTGCTGGAGAATGCGCTGCGGGTCGTACCCCCGGGGTCGCCGGTGGTGCTCGCGGTCCGGCCGGCCGGTGCGGACCCGGCCGCCGGCGGCGTGTTGGAGGTCCGCGACGGCGGGCCGGGCTTCACCGACGACGACCTGGCGGTGGCGTTCGAGCGCGGCGCGCTGCACCAGCGTTACCGGGGGGTGCGCAAGGTCGGCAGCGGGTTGGGGTTGGCGCTGGCGGCCGGGCTGGTCCGGCGGTTGGGCGGGGAGATCGCCGCCGGGCACGCGCCGGAGGGCGGGGCCGCCTTCACGGTCCGGCTGCCCGGCGATCCTTACCTGGCTCGAACATCGGCCTGACGCTCCGCTCGTCGTCGCGGGAGAGGCTGGGACCTCCACGGACGAGAGGAAAAGCCATGCCACGTTGGGGATTCGCCACCGGCACCACGGCGCTGCTCGCGGCGGTCGCGCTCGGTGTCAGCGGCTGCGGTGCGGCCGAGGTGGCCAGCCAACCCGCGCGGGAGGCCGCCGTCGAGGTCGCCGCCGCGATGGGCGTCGAGGGCCAGGCGCTCACCGCCATGGGCTTCGACGCGGACGACCTGGACGTGCGGACCATCGCCGCGCCGGCCACCCCGACGCCCGGTGCCTCGCCCACCGCAAAGGACAAGGCCCGGGAGAAGCGGGGCGAGGAGCTGCGCAAGCGCCACCAGGCCCGCGTGCAGTTGCGCAAGAACACCCTGCACGGCGAGGCCGTGGTGAAGAACAAGGACGGCGGTACGCAGACAGTCGCCGTGCAGCGCGGCGAGGTGACCGCTATCGACGGTGACTCGATGACCGTCAAGTCCACCGACGGCTTCACCATGACCTGGACCTTCGGCGACGACCTGCGAGTCGTCGAGCGGCGCGCCACGGTGCAGCCGAGCGAGGTCAAGGTCGGCGCGACGCTCGGCGTCGCCGGCGCGAAGGACGGCGACAAGGGCGTGGCCCGGCTGATCCTCATCCCCGGCGCCAAGTGAGCGGTAGGGCCTGTTTCATAAGGGCGGTCGAGCCGAGGCGGAGTCCGGGCGGCGATCCGGCAAGGCGCGGTTTCGTCCGGATACCGGTGTCGTATCCGGACGAAACCGCAACGCCGCCGGT
>NZ_JBEZDJ010000035.1:35392-72527 GCF_040648275.1 Micromonospora sp. NPDC049171 | reverse complement strand
GCCAGACGCTCGACTGGGCAACCCCAGCCGAACGCCTGGACCACCTCATCGCTACCTAACGATTGCACTCACCCCTTGACCCCAAGCCGAGGCGGATGGCAATAACCCCATGATCAACGAGGTCACTGGAGGGGGAGGGGGCCGGGAGGGGAGGGGAGGGGAGGGGGGTGGGGTTAGCCGGTGGGTTGGTCGTTGCGGATCATCAGGGCGCTGCGGAGGCCGGTGATGTCCAGGACGCGGATCAGGAAGTCGCCCACGTGGGTCAGCATCAGCAGGCTCTGCGCGTGGCTGGCCTTGCGGCTGAGCACGACCAGGGTGCCCAGGCCCTGCGAGTCGCAGAAGGTGACCCCACCCAGGTCGAGCACGATCCGCGGGGGTGGGTCGGCCAGCACCTCGTTGACGACCGTGGAGAGCTGGGCGGCCGTGAGCATGTCGATCTCACCGGCCAGGCGCAGCACTGCTTCGTCGCCCGTCCGGTGTAGCGTGATGGACAGTTCGGCACGATCCACCCGGTCAGCCTAGCGCGATCTGCCCGGCCCGGCCTGTTGAGGCCGTCAGCCGCCGCCCACCGAGGTCACGGGCCCCGCGCTGCCGCCGCCGACGCGACGCCGGCCCGGGGTGAGCCCGGTAACCCCACCGCGGGGTGGCTGCTGGTTGGCCGTGTGGCGCTGACACAATGGCGGCATCGTGACCGACATCTTTCCCGCCGGTTCCGGCCGTTACCCGGCCGACGCACCGGCCTCCGAGGCCCTGTTCGACCGCGCCCGCGCCATCGTGCCGGGCGGGGTGAACTCCCCCGTGCGCGCCTTCCAGGCGGTCGGCGGCACCCCGCGTTTCATGGTCCGTGGCGAGGGCCCGTGGCTGTACGACGCCGACGGTCGCCGCTACGTCGACCTGGTCTGCTCGTGGGGTCCGCTGATCCTCGGGCACGCGCATCCCGAGGTGGTGGCCGCCGTGCAGGCCGCCGCCGCCAGGGGCACCAGCTTCGGCACCCCCACCCCGGGTGAGGTGGAGCTGGCCGCCGAGTTGGTCGACCGGACCCCGATGGAGCAGGTCCGGCTGGTCAACTCCGGCACCGAGGCCACCATGTCGGCGATTCGGCTGGCCCGTGGCTTCACCGGCCGCTCCAAGATCGTCAAGTTCGCGGGCTGCTACCACGGCCACGTCGACGCGCTGCTCGCCGCCGCCGGGTCCGGCGTGGCCACCCTGGGCCTGCCCGACTCGCCCGGCGTCACCGGCGCGGCGGCCAGCGAGACGATCGTCCTGCCGTACAACGACATCCGGGCCGTCGAGGAGGCATTCGCCGCCGAGGGCCCGCACATCGCCGCGGTGATCACCGAGGCCGCCGCCGGCAACATGGGCGTGGTCGCCCCCCGCGACGGCTTCAACCAGCAACTCGCCCGGATCGCGCACGCGCACGGGGCCCTGCTCGTGGTGGACGAGGTGATGACCGGGTTCCGGGTCTCCCGCGCCGGGTGGCACGGCCTCGACGCCTCCGACGCCGACCTGTGGACGTACGGCAAGGTCATGGGTGGTGGCCTGCCCGCCGCCGCCTTCGGCGGGCGTGCGGACATCATGGCGCGACTCGCCCCGGCCGGCCCGGTCTACCAGGCCGGCACCCTCTCCGGTAACCCGCTGGCCTGCGCCGCCGGCCTGGCCACGCTGCGGCTCGCCGACGACGCGCTCTACCGCAAGCTCGACGACACGGCCGCCGTCGTGGGCAAGCTGGCGTCCGACGCGCTGGCCACCGCCGGGGTCCCGCACCGACTGTCGTACGCGGGCAGCATGTTCTCGATCTTCTTCACCGACGCCGACGTGGTCGACTACGACAGCGCCCGCACCCAGCAGGTGCCGGCGTTCAAGGCGTTCTTCCACGCGATGCTCGCCGCCGGCGTCTACCTGCCGCCGAGCGCGTTCGAGTCGTGGTTCGTGTCGGCGGCGATCGACGACGCCGCTCTGGAGCACATCGCCGCGGCGCTGCCCACGGCGGCCAACGCGGCGGCAGCGGCTGGGCTGGTCACGGGGGGTAAGAAACCTTGAGCAAGACAGTGGTCCACGTGCTCCGGCACGGTGAGGTGCACAACCCCGACCAGATCCTCTACGGCCGGCTGCCCGGTTTCCGCCTCTCCGAGCTGGGCGTGCAGATGGCCAAGGCCGCCGCGCAGGGCCTGGCCGAGCGGGAGATCGTGCACGTGGTGGCCAGTCCACTGGAGCGCGCCCAGCAGACCGCCGAGCCGATCGCCGCCCAGTTCGGGCTGCCGGTCGGGGTGGACGAGCGGCTGATCGAGAGCGCCAACTGGTTCGAGGGCAAGAAGGTGTCCCCGGGTGACGGTTCGTTCCGCGACCCGCGTAACTGGTGGGTGCTGCGCGACCCGGTCACCCCGTCCTGGGGCGAGGCGTACCGGGTGATCGCCGAGCGGATGTTCGCCGCCGTGCACGCCGCGCGGGTCGCCGCCGAGGGACGCGAGGCGGTGCTGGTGTCGCACCAGCTCCCGATCTGGACGCTGCGCCGCCACGTCGAGCGCAAGCGGCTCTGGCACGACCCGCGCAAGCGACAGTGCGGGCTGGCGAGTCTCACCTCGTTCCACTTCGACGGCGCGAAGGTGGCGGGCATCGGCTACAGCGAGCCGGCCGCGCACCTGATCGCTCTCTCCGCGACCGCCCGGACGGCCAAGGGGGCCTGATGAACGCCCGGAGGTGGACCGCCGGCCTGCTCGCCACCGTCGCCGCGGTGGCGTTGGTCGGCTGCACGTCGAAGGGGCAGGAGAAGACCTGCGCGACGACCACCGACGGGATCATCGAGTGCGCACCCGACCAGCGCTCGGCACCTCCGAAACTCGCCGGTGAGCTGCTCGCCGGCGGCACCTACGACGTGAGTCAGGCACGCGGCCAGGTGATGGTGATCAACTTCTGGGGCTCCTGGTGCGCGCCGTGCCGTGCCGAGGCGGACGATCTGGAAGCCGTCTACCAGGCCACCAAGGGCTCCGGGGTGACCTTCCTCGGCGCCAACGTGCAGGACGAACGGGACAAGGCCAAGGCCTTCGAGGAGGGCCGGGTCACCTATCCGAGCCTGTTCGACCCGTCCAGCCGGACCGCGCTCGCCCTGGACATCCCACCGAACTTCGTCCCGGCGACAGTGGTGCTGGACCGCGAGGGCCGGATCGCGGTGGTGATCCGTCGTGCCGTGACAAAGGACGAGCTGATGCCCTTCGTCGAACGGATCGCCGCCGAGAAGCCGGCGTCGGGCTGATGGGCGAGACCTTCCGGGAGTTGGCCCTCACCGGGCCGCTGCTGCTCGCCATCGGCGCGGCGGCGCTCGCCGGCCTGGTCAGCTTCCTGTCCCCGTGCGTGCTCCCGCTCGTCCCCGGTTACCTCTCGTACGTCACCGGGCTGGCCGGCGCCGACCTGGAGGGCCGACGACCGGCGGCCGAGCCCCCACCGCCCACCGGCGGTGTCGCGGTCAAGGAGCGGGTCGCGCGGGTCGGCGCGGTCAAGGGCCGGGTGCTCGCCGGCACGCTGCTCTTCATCGGCGGGTTCACCGTCGTCTTCGTGGCCACCGCGATCCTCTTCGCCAGCATCGGCCGGGTGTTCTTCGACTACAAGCGCGAGTTGCAGATCGGCGTCGGCGTGCTGATCATCGTGGCCGGGTTGAGCTACCTCGGGATGATCCCCGCGCTGCAACGCGAGTTCCGGATCTCCCGACTGCCGTCGGCCGGGCTGCTCGGCGCGCCGGTCTTCGGCGCGGTCTTCGCCCTCAGTTGGGTGCCCTGCACCGGCCCGACGCTCGGCGCGGTGATGGGCATGGCCACCGCCAGCGGGCAGAGCGACCGCGCGGTGGTGCTCGCCGTGGCGTACTGCCTCGGGTTGGGGATACCGTTCATCGTCTTCGGGCTGGGCTTCGAGCGCCTGCTCGGGGTCTTCCGCGCCGTCCGGCGCAACAGCCGCTGGGTCACCCGGGTCGGCGGCGCCCTGCTCATCCTGATCGGCCTGGCGCTGGTCACCGGCGGATGGCAGAGCTTCGTGATCTGGTTGCAGACCACCGTCGGGGTGGGCGAGGTGAGCATCTGATGACTGTCGTCGACGACCGACCGGAGACCGTGGCCCCGGCGCCCCGGCGCCGGCCCAACCGGCTGCTGGCCCTGCTGCGCAACTCGTGGCGGCAGCTCACCAGCATGCGTACGGCGCTGATCCTGCTCTTCCTGCTCGCGGTCGCCGCGATCCCCGGCTCGGTGCTGCCGCAGCGGGGGATCAGCCCGGAGAAGGTCAACCAGTACTTCGTCGACCACCCGGACTGGGCCCCCCGACTGGACCGGATCGGCGCGTTCGAGGTCTTCGGCTCGGTCTGGTTCTCCGCGATCTACCTGCTGCTGTTCACCTCCCTGATCGGCTGCATCACACCCCGCCTGCGCGACCACTTCCGGGCGTTGCGGGCCCGGCCGCCGGCCGCGCCGAAGCGGATGGCCCGGCTGCCGCAGCACACCGTGCTGCCCGCGCCGCCGGGTGGCACCGCGGCGATCGCCGCGGTGCTGCGCAAGCGCCGCTGGCGCGTCGAGGTACGCGGCGACGAGGTTTCGGCCGAGAAGGGCTACCTGAAAGAGACCGGCAACCTGCTGTTCCACCTCTCGCTGATCGCGGTGCTGATCGGCGTCGGGCTCGGCTCCTGGTACGGCTGGAGCGGCAACCGGCTGCTGGTGGCGGGCAAGGACAACACCTTCTGCAACACCCGCCAGCAGTACGCCGAGGCGAAGCTCGGCCCCCGGGTGGACAGCGCCGACCTGCCCCGCTTCTGCCTGCGGTTGGACGACTTCCAGGCCCGGTTCCTGCCGTCCGGCCAGCCGGAGTCCTTCAACGCCACGGTCACCGTCGACGGCCCGGACGAGCCGACCCGCCGCGCGGACTTCTCGGTCAACTCGCCGCTGCGGTTGACGGACGCGAGCGTCTACCTGCTCGGCCACGGGTACGCCCCGGTGATCCGCTACACCGACCGGTTCGGCAACAGCCAACTCAGTGACGACCCGTTCCTCACCACCGGCGACATGGGTCTGACCAGCGAAGGGCTGGCGGCCTTCGCGGACGCGAACGTCGACCCGGCCACCGGTCAGCGCGCACCCGATCAACAGATGGCGTTCACCGGCATCTACCTGCCTACGGCACCCGAGCAGGCACCGTTCGTGCGCTCGCAGTACCCGGCCGAGCGCAACCCGGTGCTGAACCTGGTCGCCTACCGGGGCAACCTCGGTCGCGACGCCGGTATCCCCGGCTCGATCTACCAACTCGACCAGCGACAGGTGCGGACCGGCAAGGTCAAGGAGGTCGGCACCAAACTGCT
Source organism: Micromonospora sp. NPDC049171 (assembly GCF_040648275.1). Lineage (NCBI taxonomy): Bacteria > Bacillati > Actinomycetota > Actinomycetes > Micromonosporales > Micromonosporaceae > Micromonospora > Micromonospora sp. NPDC049171. The sequence continues at coordinate 67,198 of NZ_JBEZDJ010000035.1, read as the reverse complement.
CCGCAAGGGCGAGACCTGGACGTTGGACGACGGCTCCACCGTCGAGTTCCTGGGCACCGAGCGGTACGTCACCCTCTCCATCCGGCACGATCCCGGAGCGACCCCGCTGCTGTTCAGCTGCGCTGTCCTACTGGTCGGACTGATGGGCTCGCTGTTCGGGCGACGTCGCCGGGTCTTCTTCCGGGTGGTGCCGGGCGACCCCGCGAACGGATCTCCGACGGACGGTAGTAGCTTGGTGGAGGCCGGTGGGTTGCCGCGCACCGACTATCCAGGGTTCGCCGACGAGTTCGCCCAGCTCGTCACCGCTGTGAGCGGTGCCGACCGGGCTGCCGAGCGGGCTGGCACCGACGCTGACTCCAGCGACCGGGCCGGTGTGCGAGAAGGGACCGAGTGATGTCCGCGCTCTCCGACAATCTGGTGACCTTCGCGATCCTGACGTACCTGATCGCGATGATCAGCCACGCCGTCGAGTACGCGCTGGGCAACGCGCGTACCCGCGCCGCCGTGGCGTCGCCCGCCCGCGAGCTGGTGGGTGCGGGAGTCGGCGGTGGCGGCGGCGTCACCCCGAAGTCGCCCGCGCCGGTCCCGCCGTCGGCCGACGCTTCGGCCCGGCGGGCGCGAATCGCCGGCCTGGTCGCGGTGGGGGCCACCGCGCTCGCCGCCGTGCTGCACCTCGCGGCGCTTGTCACCCGCGGTCTCGCGGCGGACCGGATGCCCTGGGGCAACATGTACGAGTTCGTGCTCACGGTGACGTTCATCGGGGTCGCGGCCTGGCTCGTGGTGCTCTGGAAGCGGCCGTCGCTGCGTAAGCTCGGGCTGTTCCTCACCCTGGTGATGGTGCTGCTGGTGGCCACCGCCGAGCTGGTCCTGTACGTGCCGATCGTGCCGCTGGTGCCAGCCCTGAACTCGTACTGGTTCGTCATCCACGTCTCGACAATCGTCTTCGCGTCCGGCATCTTCCTGCTCGGCGCGGTGCCGGCGGTCGGCTTCCTGATGCGCAACGGGTACGAGCAGGGCAAGCGGAGCTTCCCGTACACCCTGGCGAAGCGGCTGCCCGGCGCGGTCGGCCTGGAGCGGCTGACCTTCGCGCTGCACGCGTTCGCGTTCCCGGTCTTCACCTTCGCGGTCATCGCCGGCGCGATCTGGGCCGAGGCGGCCTGGGGTCGGCCGTGGGGCTGGGACCCGAAGGAGACCTGGGCGTTCATCTCCTGGGTGGTCTACGCCGGCTACCTGCACGCCCGCGCCACGCCAAGCGTCAAGCGCAACGTGGCCACCTGGCTCGCGGTGCTCGGCTTCCTCACCATGCTGATGAACCTGTTCGGCGTGAACATCTTCTTCACCGGCCTGCACTCGTACGGCGGGCTGGACTGATCCGGTAGGCGGCGCGCGGGCCGGTGGGCGGTGTGCGGGCCGGTCACGGCTCGCGATCCGGTTGCCAGGCGCGCAGGGCCCGCTCGACCTGGATGGTGACCTGGTAGGACACCCCGGGCACGTCGGCCAGCTCGATCCGTTCGCCGCGCAGGGCCAGTTGGGCGTGCAGCTCCCGGGCGACGGTGTCGCGCAGCTCGACCAGCAGGGGCGACAACCCGTCCGGGTCACCGACAACGTAGGCGTCCGACATGCACTCACCCTGCTCTGACGCCCCGTCGATGCGCCAGGATCGGTGAGATGTGTCCGCCGCGCTTGACTCGGGCCCAGGTCTGCGCAGTGGGGGTGTCCCGCGCCCGGCTGTCTGCCGTTGATCGACTCGGGTTTCAGGAAGTCGCGGTGTCCGGCGGGCTGGATGCAACCGACTTCATGGAACCCGAGTGGATCTTGCGGTGGCGTGGTCGCGATCAGCCTCCGAACCAGCCTGGCACGTCGAGCCGGAACCAGTTGGCGGCGGCCATCGTGCGGAGGTCGTCCTCCATGGCGGTGACCCGTGCTGGGCCGAGGGTCTCGGCCCACTGTGCGCGCAGCCGGTCGAAGATCTCGGCCGAGCGGCGTAACCCGTCGGCACCGCGCGGGGTCACCCGGACCAGTCGGCGTCGGGCATCGGTGGGGTCGTCGACCCGCTCCAGGTAGCCGACGGCGACCAGCCGATCGACGGTCTTCCCTGCGGCCTGTTTGGAGATACCCAGCCGCTGGCCCAGCTCGGTGGCGGTGGTGCCGTCCGCGCCGACGGCCTGGAGCACGAATCCGTGCAGCGGTCGCAGCTCCGGATGCCCCTCCCGGGCCAGCTCGGCGTGCAGGTCGTCGATAAGCGTCCGGAAGCCGGCCAGCAGCAGCAGCGGCAGCGCGAAGCCAGGACGCGCGGGATCAGCGGTTGCCATCTTCGACAACCACGTTTACTATTTCGTCAACCACGTTGACTATCGTAACGTGCCCCGATCCAGACTCTGGAAAGCAGGTAACCATGTCCGTCTTCACCGCCCACACCGCTGAGACCGCACCCGCCGCCGCCCGTCGGCCCATCGAGGGAGTACGCGGCCGGTTCGGCTGGCTGCCCACCGCGGTGGCGCTGATAGCCAACTCGCCACAGTTGCTCACCGGCTTCCTCGCCGCCAGCGCGGGCTTTGAGCAGACCGACCTCGCCCCGCTGGAGCAGGAGGTGGTCATCCTGGCGGTCTCCACCAGTCACGAATGCCATTTCTGCGTCGCCCTGCACACCGGCAAGCTCACCCAACTCGGCGCGACCCCCGAGCTGATCACGGCGCTGCGTGCCGGCTCGGTACTGCCCGACCCGCGCCTGGAGGCGCTGCGCCGCTTCACGCTGGCCGTGCTCGACCACCGGGGCGGCGTGCCCGACGACGAGATGGACGACTTCCTGGCCGCCGGCTACCAGCCCCGGCACGCGCTGGACGTGGTGTTCGGCGTCGGCGCGTACACCATGTCCACCTTTGCCAACCGGCTCACCCGGGCACCGCTCGACCCGCCACTGGCCCCCTACGCCTGGACGCCGGCTGCCTGACCGAGGACACCCGCGGACCCTGCTCAGGTCGCCCGAAGGAAGTCGCGCAGCAGAGCGAGCATCTCGTCCGGGCGCTCCTCGTACAGCCAGTGCCCGCAGTCCTCGATCACCTCACCGCGCACGTCGTCGGCGTACCGGCGGACCTGCTCGGCGATCTGCCCGCCGAGGCTGGCCGCCGCGCCGACGGCCAGCACCGGCATCGTGAGCTTCGTGCCCCGGTACGCCGCGTTGTCAGCGATGTCCTGCTCGAACGCCCGGAAGTAGGCGAAGCTGGCCCGCAGATGTGCCGGGTCGCGCAGGTGACTCGCGAACTCCTCGATGTCCGGCGCGGCGATGCTGCCCTTGCGCACCATGAGGGCGTCGGTGAACCTGTCCACCCAGAGCGACTCCCGCCCCTTGACCAGCTCCTCCGGGAGCCCGTTGCCGAGAGAGAAGTAGCCGAAGTTCCACACCCCCGGCCCGGCCGAGGTGAGCGCGGGGAACGTGTAGATGCTCTCGTCGGGGATCGGCGCCTCGGTGAGCACCAGCCGACTCACCCGCTGCGGATGGGCGGCGGTATACGCGTACGCCACCATGGTCCCCAGGTCGTGCCCGACCAGCCGGAGGTCGCCGACCAGGCCAAGTTGGTCAAGTAGTCCGTGCAGGTCGGCTGCGGCGGTCTTCTTGTCGTAGCCGTCGGCCGGGGCGTCGCTGCCCCCGAAGCCGCGCAGGTCGGGTGCGACCACGTCGAAGGAACGCCCCAACTCGGGCAGCAGGTGCCGCCACATGTACCAGCACTGGGGGTACCCGTGCAGGAGCACCAGTGGCGGGCCGCTGCCGCCCCGAACGTAGTTCATGGCGATCTGGCCGACCCGCGCCCGCTGCTCGCTGAACCCCGCCGGAACCCGCTCACCGCTCATCGCCGCCCCCGTCCGCCCGTCCGCGTTCCTGCCCGTCCGCGTCCTTGCCCGTCCGCGTCCTTGCCCCGTCCGCGTCGGCTTCCCGCAGGGCGCGGTCCGCCCGCCGCCGTCCGCGTCCCTGCCCGTCCGCCGCCACTTCCCGCCGCGCCCGTCCGTCCGCCGCCGGGCTGCCGCCGTCCGCCGGGCTGCCCGGCTACCCGTTCGACCGCCTGCCATGCCTGCGAGTTCTCGGCCCTGGCCCTTGATCCACTCGGGTTTCAGGAAGTCGGGCCATCCCAGGCCGTTGGACACCCCGATTTCCTGAAACCCGAGTGAATCTTGCGGCGCGGAGGGCGCGGAAGGTGCGTGCGGCGCGGAGGGTGCGTGCGGTGTCGCCCGCGCTGGCGACCGGCTGGCCGCTGGGTCCCTGGTCATCGCGAGCGTCACAGCACCCGGCTTGGGTCGCTCGGGAGTCGGTGCGGGAGACTGGGCGGTATGGCGGCTCGTGGCTTCCCGTACACCGATCTCAAGGACTTCCTCGCGGCGCTGGAGCGCGCGGGGGAGTTGCGCCGGGTCGACGTCCCGGTCGACCCCACCCTGGAGATCAGCGAGGTGGTCACCCGCACGGTGCGGGCCGGCGGGCCGGCGTTGCTCTTCGAGCGTCCGACCCGGGGCGAGATGCCGGTGGCGATCAACCTGTTCGGCACCGAGAAGCGGATGGCGATGGCCCTTGGCGTCGACTCGCTGGACGAGATCGGTGCCCGGATCGGCGCGCTGATCAAGCCTGAGCTGCCGGTCGGCTGGTCCGGCATCCGGGAGGGCCTCGGCAAGGTCATGCAGCTCAAGTCGGTGCCGCCGCGCAAGGTGAAGACCGCACCCTGCCAGGAGGTCGTCTACCGGGGTGACGACGTCGACCTGAACCGGCTGCCGGGGTTGCAGGTCTGGCCCGACGACGGCGGGATCTTCCACAACTACGGGTTGACCCACACCAAGCACCCGGAGACCGGCAAGCGCAACCTGGGCCTCTACCGCCTCCAGCAGCACGGCCGCAACACCCTGGGCATGCACTGGCAGATCCACAAGGACTCGACGGCCCACCACGCGGTCGCCGAGCGACTCGGGCAGCGTCTGCCGGTCGCGATCGCGATCGGCTGCGACCCGGTCGTCTCGTACGCGGCCAGTGCCCCACTGCCCGGCGATATCGACGAGTACCTGTTCGCCGGGTTCCTGCGCGGCGAGCGGGTGGAGATGGTCGACTGCCTCACCGTGCCGTTGCAGGTGCCGGCGCACGCGCAGATCGTGCTGGAGGGTTATCTGGAGCCCGGTGAGCGGCTGCCCGAGGGGCCGTTCGGCGACCACACCGGCTTCTACACCCCGGTCGAGCCGTTCCCCGTGCTGCACATCGAGGCGATGACCATGCAGCGCAAGCCGGTCTACCACTCGATCGTCACCTCGAAGCCGCCGCAGGAGGACCACGGGCTCGGCAAGGCCACCGAGCGGATCTTCCAGCCTCTGCTCAAGTTGATGATCCCGGACATCGTCGACTACGACCTGCCGGCCGCCGGTGTCTTCCACAACTGCGCGATCGTCTCGATCCGCAAGCGCTACCCGAAGCACGCGCAGAAGGTCATGAACGCGATCTGGGGCGCGCACCTGATGTCGCTGACCAAGCTGATCGTGATCGTCGACGAGGACTGCGACGTGCACGACTACAACGAGGTCGCCTTCCGGGCCTTCGGCAACGTCGACTACGCCCGCGACCTGCTGCTCACCGAGGGCCCGGTGGACCACCTCGACCACTCGTCGTACCAGCAGTTCTGGGGCGGCAAGGCGGGCGTCGACGCGACCCGCAAGCTGCCCACCGAGGGCTACACCCGCGGTTGGCCGGAGGAGATGAGCATGGCCCCCGAGGTCACGGCCCTGGTCGACAAGCGCTGGAAGGAGTACGGGATCTGATGGCCGCCGCAGACAACCCCCGCGATCTCGCACTTTCGGTCCCTGATTCGCCCCCTTCCGCCCCTTCTGCCCCGACGGAAAGTGCAAGAAGGCCGGAGCCGGAGCCGGAGCGGGGGCGGGTTCGGGCTTTTCTGGAGCTTGTCAAGATCGAGCACTCGGTGTTCGCGCTGCCGTTCGCGTTTCTCTCCGCGTTGACCGCGATGCAGGTCAACGGCGGGCACGTGCGTTGGTGGGACCTGCTGCTGATCACTGTGGCGATGGTCGGCGCGCGGACGTTCGCGATGGCCGCCAACCGGATCCTCGACCGGCGGATCGACGCGCGGAACCCGCGTACCGCCAACCGGGAACTGGTGACCGGCGCGGTGAGCGTGCGGACGGCCTGGACCGGCGCGGCCGTCGCGGTGGTGGTCTTCCTCGCCGCCGCCGCCCTGCTCAACCCGCTCTGCCTGGTGCTCGCGCCGCTCGCCGTGGTGCCGTTGGTCGTCTACCCCTACGCCAAGCGGTTCACCAACTGGCCGCACGCCATCCTCGGGATCGCCCAGGCGGTCGGCCCGGTAGGCGCGTGGTTGGCGGTCACCGGCACCCTGGACGGCTCCTGGCCGGCGTGGCTGCTCGGTGCCGCGGTCGGGCTGTGGATCGGCGGGTTCGACCTGATCTACGCCTGCCAGGATTCCGAGGTCGACCGGGAGATCGGCGTGCACAGCGTGCCCGCGCGCTACGGTCGCCGCTTCGCGCTGCACGCCTCCACTGTCGCGCACGTGGTGACCTTCGCGTTGTTCATCTGGTTCGGCGGGCTGATCGGCCTGGGCTGGCTCTGGTGGATCGGGCTCGCACTGACGGCTGTGGCGTTCGGCTACCAGCACCTGGTGGTCACCCCGACCGATCTCAGTAAGGTCAACCGGGCGTTCTTCACCGCCAACGGGTTCGTCGGCATCGCGCTGTTCGTCTTCGCCCTGCTCGACCTGGTGATCCGGCTCGACCTGCGGGCCTGAGGCGGCCCGGACGGAGGATCCCGGGGGTGCGCACCAGCGGACCGGCCGGACCAGGCAGGCTGGGGGCATGCGGGAACCATGGGTGGTCGGGGTCTCCGGGGCCTCCGGCACGCCGTACGCGGCGGCCGTCATCGCGGGCCTGCTCGACGCGGGCGAGTCGGTGGACCTGATCGTGTCCCGGGCGGCACGACTCACCGTGCTCGACGAGACCGGCCGACCGTTTCGCGACGGACACTGGGCCGAGGATCTCGCCGGCTGGCTCGACCGGGACCTGACCGGAGCGGACATACGGCACTGGCCGGCCGGCGACCTGGCCGCCGGGCCGAGCAGCGGCTCCTACCGGGTACGCGGGATGGCCGTGGTCCCGGCCAGCACGGCAGCCTGCGCGGGCATCGCGATCGGCCTCTCCAAGGACCTGTTGCAGCGCGCCGCCGAGGTCAACCTCAAGGAACGGCGGCCGGTGGTGGTGGTCCCCCGGGAGACACCGGTGACCCGCAGTCACCTGGAGCACCTGATCGCGCTGCACGACGCCGGCGCGGTGGTGCTACCGGCCAGCCCCGGCTTCTACGGGGCGGGCGCGGCGGCCAGCGCCCAGCAGTTGGTCGACTTCGTGGCCGGCAAGGTGCTGGACGCGCTCGGCGTCCCGCACACCCTGTTCCGAAGGTGGGCCGGCCAACTCGGCGCGGCCCGGAGCTGAGCTGTCGCGCTCAACGCGCGTCATGCCACCCGGCCGGCCGAAGTGGGACGCGGACCGGACTGGTGTCCGGTCCGCGTGGTCGTTGTCCGCACCAGTTCAGTACATGCCGGCGTTGGCCGGACCCGGCCCGGTGGATGCGGCCGGCCCCACATTGCGTGGCTTTCCGACCTCGTCCACCTCGTCCAGCATGCCCTCCCCCTCAAGCAGGGCTCGCACCTCGGATTCCCGAAACCGGCGATGCCCGCCTGGAGTCCGGATGCTTCCTATCCGGCCGGCCGCCGCCCATCTCGTCACAGTCTTCGGGTCCACCCGAAACAGCGCGGCGACCTCACCCGGTGTCAGCAGGCGATCTCCAGTGTCCACAGCCCCCTCCTCGCGTCGACGAAGCCCCTGGCTGAACACACTGCCCCCGGCTGGTGCGAGCCCAGAGCCGTCATGAGGGACGTATGGCAATTACAGCACCAGGAGACTGGCCTGTCCGCCAAACGCGAAAAATGCACTGACTGGGAAGTTAGTAAATGGTACGGGCGGAACCCCTGCCTTGACTGTCGGTTTGTGAACAGTTACCCACTGCTCCGTCCAACGGATGCCGAAGGCGTCGCGTTACGCGTAACCGGTTAAGGTCACTCTCCGTGGACGCCATCGACCTGAGCCTCGTCGACCTGCTGCGCGGCAACGCCCGCCTGTCGTACGCCGAGTTGGCCCGACAGGTGGGCCTCTCGGCTCCGGCCGTACACGAGCGGGTCGGCAAGCTGGAGAGCAGCGGCGCGATCCGGGGCTACCGCGCGGACGTGGCCCCGGAGGCGATCGGGCTGGGCGTCACCGCGCTGATCGGGATCGTCGAAGACTCCGGCGCCGACAGCGACGACATGCTCGAGTCGCTGCGGGTGCTGCCCGAGATCGAGTCCTGCTACTTCATGGCCGGCGTGGAGTCGTTCCTGCTCAAGGCGCGGGTTGGCACGATCGCCGAGTTGGAGCAGCTGATCGTGCGGCTCAACCGGACCCCGGGGGTCGCCTCCACCCGCACCGCCATCGCGCTCTCCACCAAATGGGAGAACCGCCCACAGCCGGTCGGTCCACCGGCGGACTGACCGCCGCGTACCCCTGGGGTGGCCGGCCCGCGTCACAGGCGGTCCGGACCGGCGCCGACCCCCGCTGGCCTGCTTGCTACGTTTCCGGCGTGACACATCACGACCGGTGCGACGCGGCCAGCCGGACCTGGGTGACGGAGGCCATCGCCGCCGTCGAGGCGGACGCGAACCGCTCGGCCGACACCCACCTGCTGCCGTTCCCGCTGCCCCGGGAATGGGGGATCGACCTCTACCTCAAGGACGAGTCCTCCCACCCCACCGGCTCGCTGAAGCACCGGCTGGCCCGCTCGCTGTTCCTCTACGGGCTGTGCAACGGCTGGATCGGGCCACGCACCACGATCGTCGAAGCGTCGTCGGGCTCAACGGCGGTCTCCGAGGCGTACTTCGCCCGGATGCTCGGTCTGCCGTTCATCGCGGTGATGCCCGCCTCCACCTCGCCCGAGAAGATCGCGCAGATCGAGTTCCAGGGCGGCCGGTGCCACCTGGTGGACGACCCCGCGACAGTGGTGGTCGAGGCGCGCTGGCTCGCGGAGGACTCCGGCGGGCACTTCATGGACCAGTTCACCTACGCCGAGCGGGCGACCGACTGGCGGGGCAACAACAACATCGCCGAGTCGATCTACGCGCAGTTGGAGCTGGAACGGCACCCCATCCCGGCCTGGGTCGTCGTGGGCGCCGGCACCGGGGGCACCAGCGCGACAATCGGCAGGTACGCCAGGTACCGCCGGCTCGACACCAAGCTCTGCGTTGTCGACCCGGAGAACTCGGCGTTCTATCCGGCCTGGCTGGCCGCCGACTGGTCGGTGCGTACCGGAAAGGGGTCCCGGATCGAGGGGATCGGCCGGCCCAGCGTGGAGGCGTCCTTCCTGCCCTCGGTGGTGGACCGGATGGTCCAGGTGCCGGACGCGGCGTCACTGGCCGCGATGCGCGCCGGGTCGGCGGTGCTCGGGCGTCGCGTGGGCGGCTCCACCGGCACCAACCTGTGGGGAGCGTTCGGCCTGATCGCCGGGATGCTCGCCGAGGGCCGGACCGGCTCGGTGGTCACCCTGATCTGCGATCCCGGTGACCGGTACGCCGACACCTACTACTCCGACGACTGGGTGACCGCCCAGGGCCTCGACCTGACGCCACACCTGGCCACTGTCGGACGCTTCCTGACCAGCGGCACCTGGCCCGCCTGAGCGCCGGTCAGCGCGGGTCGATCCGTTCGGCCAGCCCGGGGTAACGCACCACGTAGCCGCTGTCGTCCAGGTCGATGTCGGCGGTGAAGGTGCCGCTGGCGAACCGCACCCGACCCGGCCCGAGCCCGGTGTAGATCTGCTCGGCCGGCACCACCTCCAGGCCGGGCAGCAGCACCCAGGCGACGGTGATCCGATGCGCCACGTCGGCCGGCTCGGCCGCCATCCGGAGCCGGTGGACCGGCAGCGTGTTGAACAGCGGCGAGCCGCTCAGGTCGACGTCGAGCGCGTCGGCCAGCCGGTCCGGATCATCGGTGCCCGGCAGACCGGCCCGGGGATGACCGGCCGCGACCAGCGCGGCGTCGAGGTCGCCCTGCTCGGCGGTCGTCACCCGCCACCGGCCCGCGGCACGCTCCAGCGTCACCCGGCGCAGCCAGCCGAGCCCTTCGGCCTCGACCTCGACCCGGGTGGTGGCCCAGTCCGGCGTGGTGGTCAGCTGGTAGCGGGCGGTCCAGGGGATCGGGTCCACGGCGAGCAGGGTGCCCCGGGCCGCCAACCCGTGGCCGTCGTCGAGCAGCACCTGCTCGCTGCCGGCGGTGTCCGTCCGGGACCAGAAGATCGACTTCGGCATGGTCGGCATGAGCCGGACGTTACGCGACCGGGCCGACATCGGCAGGGCATGCGCGAACGCCGCCGCGAAGCATGGGCTTCGCGACGGCGTTCGGTGGATCAATCAGTGGGTACGCGCTGGCGGCCGCCCGCCGAAACCGCGCCGGTCGTCACGCGGGCGCTCATCCCGCGGCCGGTCGTCCCGACCACGGCTCTCCGGGCGGAAACCACCGCGTGTGTCCCGGTCACCGAAGCGCCGCTCACCGGTTGGCCGGTCACCCCGGCCGTCCCGGTCACCGAACTGCGGCCGGTCACCGAACCGGCGCTCGCCCTGCGGACGGTCACCGTAGCCCCGGGTGTCCCGGTCGGCGAAGCGCCGTTCACCGGTCGGCCGGTCACCGTAGCGGCGCTCGCCCTGCGGCCGGTCACCGTACTGGCGGTCGCCCTGCGGACGGTCGCCGTAGCCCCGGGTGTCCCGGTCGGCGTAGCGGCGCTCGCCGGTCGGGCGGTCGCTGTGGCCTCGGTCGCCGGTCGGGCGGTCGCTGTGGCCCCGGTCGCCGGTCGGCCGGTCGGCGTAGCGCCGCTCGCCGGTCGGCCGGTCGCCGTAGCCCCGGTCGCCGGTCGGGCGGTCGCCGTAGCGGCGCTCGCCCTGGGGACGGTCGCCGTACTGGCGGTCGCCCTGGGGACGGTCGCCGTACTGGCGGTCGCCCTGGGGACGGTCGCTGTAACGCCGCTCGCCGGTGGGTCGGTCGCCGTAGCGGCGCTCGCCGCCCGTGCGGTCGCCAAACCGGCGCGGGCCTCCGGACCGGTCGTCGAATCGACGCGAACCGCCAGAGCGGTCACCAAAGCCCCGCGACTCCGCCTCGACGCGAACCGGGACGCCGCTGGGCTCACGGGCGCCGACCAGCTCGGCCAGTGCCGCGTCGCCGACCCGCACCCGGGTCTCGGCCGGCGCGACGCCGGCCTTCTCCATCATCGCCAGGGTGGTGCGGCGCTGCTTGGGCAGCACCAGCGTGGCGACCGCGCCGGACTCGCCCGCACGGGCCGTGCGCCCCGCGCGGTGCAGGTAGTCCTTCGGGTCCTTCGGCGGGTCGACGTGCAGCACCAGGGTGACCCCGTCGACGTGGATGCCCCGAGCCGCCACGTCCGTGGCGACCAGCACGTTCATCCGGCCCTCACGGAACTCGGCCAACGTCTTGGTACGCATCCGCTGGGTCTTGCCGCCGTGCAGCCCGCCGGCGCGGACGCCGACCGCCGCGAGTTGCTCGACCAGCCGGTCCACCCCGAGCTGGGTACGGGCGAAGACCATCGTCCGGCCGTCCCGGGCGGCGATCGAGGCCGCCACCGGGAACTTCTCGTGCGGCGGAATCAACAGCATGTGGTGGTCCATGGTGGACACCGACGCGGTGGACGGTGCCGTGGAGTGGGTCACCGGGTCGGTCATGAACCGCTTGACCAACGCGTCGACGTCACCGTCCAGGGTGGCCGAGAAGAGCAGCCGCTGGCCGTTCGCGGGAGTCTTCGCCAGCAGGTCGGTCACCTCGGGCAGGAAGCCCATGTCGGCCATCTGGTCGGCCTCGTCGAGCACCGTGACCTCGACGTCGTCGAGCTGGCAGATGCCCCGCTCGATCAGGTCGCCGAGCCGGCCCGGGGTGGCCACGATGATCTCCACGCCGCGGCGCAGAGCGTCGATCTGACGGTCGTACGGAACACCACCGACGGCGGTCTTCAGGAAGATGCCGACGGACTTGCCCAGCGGCACCAGTGCGTCGTTGACCTGCATGGCCAGCTCGCGGGTGGGGACCAGGACCAGGGCGCGCGGACGCATCGGCCGGGCCCGGTTGCGGGTGGCCAGCCGGGCGATCATCGGCAGACCGAAGGCGAGCGTCTTGCCCGAACCGGTCTGCCCGCGGCCCAGCACGTCGCGGCCGGCCAGCGCGTCCGGCACGGTGGCCCGCTGAATCTCGAACGGGCTGGTGATGCCCTGCTGCGCCAGCGCGCGGACCAGCGGCTCGGGCAGGCCGAGGGACGCGAAGCTGATCGGATCGGCGGTCGCCGTCGGGGCCGGCTCAGCCGGCTGGGCGGCGGTGTCGACCGGCGCGGTGCCGGTCTCGCTCGGGGAGGTGTCGAGCTGTTCCCGGGCGGTGTCGGTCGTCGGGGCCGGGTGGGAAACGGACGGAACAGTGCTGGGGTCAGCAGAGGTGGTCAACAAAAGCCTTTCGAGCGGGGCGCATCTTCGCGATGGCCTGCCGCGGCTGTGCCGCCGGATCGCCCGCAAGACCGCCCAGGGGCGCGCACCACGCGCGCCGGGTCAGTGATCTCCACCAGTGTACGGCGAACCGGCGAAGCCGCCAGCCGGTTGCCGGACGGTAGTGGGCGGACTCACCATCGTTCCCACCCGGCGACTCACCCGTTGAGCACGCTGCCCACCAGACCGTCCAGGGCGTCACCGGCGAGCAGTACGACCATGACGCTGATCGCCACCAGCAGCCCCAGAGCGGCGGCGAGGACGATCATCACCCGGGTGTTTCGGGACCGTTCGGCCGGAGTGTCCGCCCAGCCCTGGGCCAGGATGTGCCCGGTCAGCGACCCGGAATTCTCCACCGCGTTGGCGGGCATCGCGATCGTGGTGAAGCCCGGCCCGTCGCCGCTGCCGTAGACGGTGCCGGCCAGGTCGGAGCCGCCGTCGTGCCGCCCTGCGCCGGCATTGCCCGCGCCCCGTGCGACGAAGCCGCCGTCGTGCCGTCCTCCGTCGGTGCTGCCCGCCCGTGGTCCGGCCGAGCCCGCCGAAGGGCTGCCCGTGGACCCGGTCCCTCGCGAGTTTCCGTTGCCACTCCCGCCCGACTGGGGAGCGCCGGTGGTGGACGGCGGCCAGGTCGGCAGGGCCGGTGCCGGTACCACCGGCGGCGCGGAGACGGGTGCGCCGGTCCACCCGTCGCGGGATGTCGGGTGTGTCGTAGAGGCGGTGGACGGCCATCCGGCTGGCGTTGCGGAAACCGACGCGCTGGGTCGTACGCCGGGCGTGTCGATCATGGCCGGCGGTGGCGGAAACGGCGGTGCCGGCATCGGGCCGGGCGGACCCGGTGGCGCGGGCACGGGCGGACCGGGCGGCGGCAGGGGCGGGCTCGGGATGGGCGGTGCCGGCGGGCCCGGGATGGGTGGCATCGGCGGGGGCGGCGGGGTCGGGGGACCCGGAACGGGCGGAACCGGACCGGGTGACGGCGTGGGTCGGGGCCCAGGCGTCGGCATCGGCTCGGGCGGGAACGGGCCCGGGGCTGGCGCGGGCTCCGGCTCGGGAGGCGACGGCTGGGTTGGCCCGGGGCCGGGTGGCGTGGGTGTCGGCTCCGGAGCCGACGGTGCCGACGGCCGGGCCGGCTCGGGTTCCGGGTCGGATGATTCGGGACGCACCGGCGCGGCTCGGTATACGGCCGGCGTGCTGCGGGCTTCCGGGGCACCCATGGCACCGGGCGTGGCCCGGCTGCTGCCGGGAACCGTGGCGCTGGCCCGGCTGCTGCCGGGAACCGTGGCGCTGGCCCGGGCGGTCTTGGTCGAGTCGTTGCGTTGCCCAGGCACCGAGACCCCGGCGGAACCGGCCGAGCCGCCGGAGCTGGCCGAGCTGACAGAGTTGGCCGAGCCGGCGGAGTTGGCCGAGCTGACGGAGTTGGCGGCACCGGCCGGGCTGGCGGCACCGGCCGGGCTGGCGGCACCGGCCGAGCTGGCGGCACCGGCCGCACGGTAGGTGGTTGCGGTGACCGGGGCGCTGGCCGGCAGGTCACTGCGGAGAGCCCCGGCGGTCGCGACGCTGGCCCGGGCCCGGACGGGTTTGGCAGCCTGGCCCGGGAGATCCCCGGCGGGTGCCGACTGGCCGGCGCTCGGGCCGGTGACCGCGGCCTGTCCGGCACCCAAGTTGGTGACTGCTGGCTGCCCGGAGGGCGGGTCTGTGGCGTCCGGCTGCCCGGAGTGCGGGCCGGGGACGTCCGCGGCGACGCTGCCGCTGTCGAGAGCAGCGTCGCCGGTGGAGGAGTCGCCACCAGCGGCGGCGGAGACGCCGCCGGAGACCGGGCCGGCGTGAGCAGTGGCCGGGCCGGCGTCACGAGTGGCCAGGTCAGCGTCAGGGGTAGCCGGACTGGCGTCAGTGCTGCCCGGGGCGGCGTGAGCAGTGGCCAGGCCGGCGTCACGAGTGGCTGCGGGGGCGTCGGTGCTGGACGCCGGGTCGGCGGTGCCCGGCCCTGCCGGGTCGGGTTGGTCGACCACGGGGTCGACAGTCTCCGCCGGATCACTCTGCTCGGCCATCTCCGCCCTCCGTGCCATGCTCGCACCCGAACCCGTGACGTCGAGTCGGATGTGCCTGGTTGTCACGGTGCCACAGATCTTCCCGAGCGGACAGCCGGAGCCGGTCGTGGCGGATCAACCGGTGGCGCTGGGGCTGCCCGGCGAGCTGCCGCTGCCCGTCACGCTCGTGCTGGCCTTCGGTGTGGTCGTCGGGCTGGTGCCCGGCGCGCTGGTCGGCGCCGAGGGCAGGGTCGTCGGCGTGTTGTCGGGGGTCGGAGGCGGCGACGCGCTCTGGGTCGGCGTCGGCGACGGCGTGGGCGTCGCGCTGCCGGTGGGCGTCGGGGTGGCCGACTCCGTCGGCTTCGTGGTCGGCTTGGTGGTGGGCGTCGGCTTGGTGCTCGGCGTCGGCTTGGGCGTCGGCTTCGTGGTGGGCGGCGTGACCGGCGGGGGCGGAACGGTCACGACCGGTGCCGGCACCGCGCCGATCACCCGGGTCGCGGCATACAGCCGAGACCAGCTGACCACGGAGATCTTGACGACATCGCCGGTGGTGGGCGCCTGCACCATCTTGCCGTTGCCGATGTACATGGCGACGTGGTGGATCGTCGTCCAGCTGCTGCCGGAAGCGAAGAAGAGCAGGTCACCGGGGAGCAGCGCGCTCTGCGGCACGGTTCGGCCGCGGGTGGCGGCGTACTGGTCACGGGAGACCCGCGGCAGGTCGAAGTAGTCGGCGCCCGGAGACCGGTACGCCGCCCACATCAGACCGGAGCAGTCGAACTGGTTCGGACCCTCCTCGGACCACTTGTACGGGTCGCCGAGCTGGGCCAGCGCGTAGCGGACCGCGGCCATCGCCCGGGGGTGCGCGGCCATCCCGCTGACGTTCTGGTTGGTGACGTAGCCGGCACCGTACTGCTGCTCGGTGGCCTCCTGCTGGCGTTCGATCTCGATCAGCTGGGCGGAGTTGTCCCGGCGCAGCTTGAGCAGACCCGCCTCGGCCGTGCGGAGTGCCGTCTCGCCCGTGGTGAACTCCGCCTCGGCGGCGGTGAGCAGCTCCTTGGCCTCGGTGTGTTTCTGGTAGGCGGCCTGCTCGGCGGCACGGGCGCGGGCCAACTCTCCGGCCACCCCGGTGGTGCCGCCGTCGACCTTCTCGCCGCGGGTGATCTGCTGCAGGCGGCTCAGCCCGCGAAGATCCTGGGCGAAATCGCCGGGCGGCAGTGCGGCGTCCGCCTTGACGGCGTCCGCGGCGGCCGCGTCGGCGGCCTGCTGGGCTTGGAGCAGGGCGTCCTGCGTGGTCGCGAGCGCCTTGCCGGCGGTGTCGAGCTGGGCCTGCGCGTCTGTGCGTTTCTGGCGGCTCTTCAGCAGCGTCTCGCCGAGCGTGCCGACCTGGGTCTGGGCGGCGTAGATCTGGGCGGCCAGCGGGCCGGTGCCGATGGCGCCCAGCGGAGGCGACGGCACACCGCCGAGGGGCGGGCCGCCGGGCAGTTGGGGTGCGCCGACGGCCGGCGGGCGGGCGCCGGTGTCCGGGATCGTCGTGGGTATTGCCGGATCGGCGTACGCGGGGGTGGCCATTACGGCGGCGGCGATCGCGCCGAGCAGGGCGGCCCAGAGCTTCGGACGCAGCACTGGCGAGATCACCGGGCTCCGTCGTCGCTGCCGTCGCCCGCGCCCGCTGTAGACCATTCCGCTCCCCGTCCGACTGCTCGTCGCCGCGCTCGGTGGGCGCGGCCGTCGGGACGGTACCAGTGTGTGTGTCCCGCCCCACCTTTGTTACTACCCCACCCTGGGACCGATGTCGATGCGTGGCCGGGTTACGGGAGGCTGAGAGTTCGGTGAAGTGGGTCGCTGTCGCCGACCGTGCCGCCGCGGTGCTCGGCCCTCCGACGTACGCTCGATCCGACCGCAGGTGGAAGGGACGTGCCATGGACGCCGGACTCAAGCGTGAGCTCGAAGCGAAGGTGTACGCCGGTGAGCGGCTGACCCGCGAGGACGGGGTCGCCCTCTACGAGAGCGACGACCTGACCTGGTTGGGGCGGCTCGCCCACCACAAGCGCACCGAGCTCAACGGCGACCGGGTGATGTTCAACGTCAACCGGCACCTCAACCTGACGAACGTCTGCTCGGCGTCCTGTGCGTACTGCTCGTTCCAGCGCAAGCCGGGCGAGAAGGACGCGTACACGATGCGCATCGACGAGGCGGTCCGCAAGGCCAAGGAGATGGAGGACGAGCAGCTCACCGAGTTGCACATCGTCAACGGCCTGCATCCCACGCTGCCCTGGCGCTACTACCCGAAGGTGCTGCGCGAGCTGAAGGCGGCGCTGCCCAACGTCAAGCTCAAGTGCTTCACGGCGACCGAGGTGCAGTGGTTCGAGAAGATCAGCGGCCTGAGCGCCGACGAGATCCTCGACGAGCTGATGGACGCCGGCCTGGAGTCGCTGACCGGTGGTGGCGCGGAGATCTTCGACTGGGAGGTCCGGCAGCACATCGTGGACCACGCCTGCCACTGGGAGGACTGGTCGCGCATCCACGCCCTGGCGCACAGCAAGGGCATGAAGACCCCGGCGACCATGCTGTACGGCCACATCGAGGAGCCCCGGCACCGGGTCGACCACGTGTTGCGGCTGCGTGAGTTGCAGGACGAGACCGGCGGCTTCGCGGTCTTCATCCCGCTGCGCTACCAGCACGACTTCGTGGACTCGGCGGACGGCAAGATCCGTAACCGGATCCAGGCGCGCACCACGATGGCCTCGCCGGCCGAGTCGCTGAAGACGTTCGCCGTGTCCCGGCTGCTCTTCGACAACGTGCCGCACCTGAAGAACTTCTGGGTGATGCACGGTCTCTCGGTGGCCCAGCTCTCGCTGAACTTCGGCGTGGACGACCTGGACGGCTCGGTCGTCGAATACAAGATCACGCACGACGCCGACTCGTACGGCACCCCGAACACCATGCACCGCGACGACCTGCTGCACCTGATCTGGGACGCCGGCTTCCAGCCGGTCGAGCGGGACACCCGTTACAACGTGGTCCGGGAGTACGACAAGGCCCCGTCGCTGGCCGAGCGCCGCGCCGAGCCGCAGCAGGTCTGGGCCTGAGCCGCCACGTACCCTCGCAGTCGATGACCGAGAAGACTGGTTCCCCGCAGCAGGGCGGGTCCGAGCAGCAGGGCGGGTTTCCCCGCCGGGACGCCGAGGGGCGCATCCGTACCCTGGGTGATCTGCTCGGGGTGTGTCTGGCCGGCCTGGTCATCGGTGCGTTGGCGTTGGTGTTGTTCGACTGGGGGTTCGCCTCGATCGGCGCCGGCGACTTCGGCCACACCAACGGCTGGCTGGCCGTGATCCTGCCGGCCTGGCTGTTCTGGGACGACTTCCGGGCCTGGGAGTTCGGCGCGGCCCGGGTGGTGTCGGCGGTGGTCGCCGCCGCCGTGGGAGTGATCGTCGGGCTGCTGGTCGCCGGTCTGGCCGCCGGCCTGCCGCCGCTGCTGTCCGGGACGTTGGCGGCGGTGGCGTTCACGGTGGTGTACGCGACTGTCTGGTTCCCGGGTGTGCGCTGGCTGACCCGCCGGACCGGCTGACCGCGACCGCCCGCTGGGCGGATCGACCTTCCCGCCGGCACCGGCGGGCGACGGAGAGAACGGAGTGGTGCAGGTGAGCGCCGCGCTGAAGTACACGCTGGCCCGGATCGGGCTGTTCGTCGCCGTGCTGGCGGCACTCTGGTTCGTCGACATGAACGTGTTCCTGAAGCTGATGTTGGCGCTGGCCTTCTCCGCGGCGCTCTCCTTCTTCCTGCTGCGGGGTTGGCGGGACGAGTTGGCGGGTGAGATGGCCACCGCCACCGAGCGCCGCCGCGCCGAAAAGGAACGCCTCCGCACGGCCCTGGCCGGCGAAGACCAAGACCCCCCCACCCCCACCCAAACCCCCGACTCCCAGCGTTGATCATGGAGTTATAGCCACGACACGCCGAGTGGTCGGGCTATAACTCCATGATCAACTGCGCCGGGCGGGGGCGGGGCCTGGGGGTGGGGGGGGTGGGGTGGGTTACCAGTTGGTGGAGTTGGGGGCCTTGGGCCAGGGCTTTGCGAGTGGCTTGATCAGGTACGCGATGCCGCCGGAGCCGCCGGAGACGCCGCCGCTGGCGTTGGTGCGCTTGGTCCGCAGCCAGATCTGCTCGAACTGCGCACGCTTGTAGACGTTGCGCACCACGTCGTTGCTGGACGAGGCGGGATCGTTGACGATCACGTCGCCGTCGGCGGTGAAGCCGACCACCACGAACAGGTGCCCGGAGGTGCCGTAGTTCGCCCCGTCCAGCTCGCTGGCGAGGAAGGACTGGCTGGTCACGACGGGGATGCCGGCGGCGATGAAACGCTCCAGTTCGTCCAGTGAGTGCAGGCGGGTCACCCGACCCTCCAGCCCGGGGAAGCTGGCCGCGTACGCGGTGTTGAACGGCCAGTTGCCGGCCCCGTCGTACGCGTAGTCGAAGGTCATCCGAGCCGCGTGGTTGACCGTCGGGTCGGGGTAGGTCGGGTCCACCCAGGAGGTGTCGGCCGGCGACGGCTTGCGCCCCCAGTACTCGACGACCATCTCGGTGGAGGTGGGCGAGCACCACGCCTCGCCGCCGCCGTCGTACTCGGGGTAGTGCCCGGCGTGCACGTTCTGCGAGTAGCGCGGCACCGGCAACTCGACGCCCCAGGCGATGTGCCCGGCGCTCGGCGGAACGGTGAAGCGGTCCGGCACGGTGGAGCTCATCGCGCCGAGCATCCGGACCACCGGCGCGGCGGTCTGCCCGGGTGCCCGGTAGAGGGTCAGCCGCAGTTGGTACGACCGCAGCAGCACCCCGGCGGCGGCGTCGTCGATGCTGAAGGTGTCGGTCCAGATCGTCGACCAGGGGTCGCCCTGTGGCTCGACGCTTGTCCGTTTGATGTCGGTGTCGCCGGACGCCCAGCGACCCATCACGTACCACGGGGTCTGGTCGCCGCTGGTGTAGCTGCCCTGCATCTCCACCTGGATCCAGGTGCCGGCGGGGGTCTCCGCGTTCCACGAGGCGATCAGTTCGGTGGCGTCGAACCCGATCCGGGTCACCGGCGAGGTCCAGGTGCCGTACTCCCAGGTGCGGGTGCTGCCGGTGTGGGGGTCGGTGTACTCGGTGGTGCCGGCGGGGCGGGCCAGGGTGAGGCCCGCTCGGGCGCCGGGCACCACGCGGGTGCCGGCCCGGCTGCCCCGGTGCCAGTCGGCGGGCCCGGACCAGTCCTGGAAGGTGATCTGCTCGTCGTGACCGGTGGCCGGCGGGCGGCCGGCCAGCGCGGGTGCTGTGGTGGCGAGCAGGGTGAGCGCGGTGATGCCGGCGAGGGCGCCCGCGCGCAAGCGGGATCTGGCCATGAGTGCTCCGTCGGTGTCGAGAGGGGCATCGTCGACTGTCAGCTTTCCGCCTGGAAGGAAGTTTCGCCAGATGTTCATGGATGGAAAATCATTGCCGCCGCGATGATCCGCCTGGGATGGCCAAGGTAACGATCAATATTGATATGACCATGTGACAGGTGGTGAAGTGTCCTTCACCGAGCGGGATCTCCCGCCCATCGAGGAGGTAGTCCATGGCCCTCCGCACGCCCACCCCTCTCCGCCGCGTCCTGGTGCTCGCCGTCGTCACCGGGCTGGGCATCGTCACCGTCGCCGCGGGCCCGGTCGCGGCCCGCCCGGCACCGGACCGCACCGCCGAGCCGGCCGCCGCCGGCTACCGGGTGCTCGGACCTCGTACCCTCGCCGACCGCAACGCGGTGGCCCGCACCGGAGCCGCCATCGACTACTCCGAGCACGGTGTCCTGCACATCTCGGCGACCGCTGGTGAGGCCGCCGCGATCGGCAAGCTCGGCTTCCGGCTCGAACCGCTCGCCCCGCCGCCCAACGCCGAGCGCGGCGCCGGCGAGATCGGCACGACGGCCTTCCCGCCCGCCGACTCCAACTACCACGACTACGCGGAACTGACCGCCGTCGTGAACCAGGTCGTCGCCGACCATCCGGCGATCGCCCGCAAGATCAGCATCGGTTCGTCGTACGAGGGCCGCGACCTGATGGCGGTGAAGATCTCCGACAACGTCGGCACCGACGAGAGTGAACCGGAGATCCTGTTCAACTCCCAGCAGCACGCCCGTGAGCACCTGACCGTCGAGATGGCGATCTACCTGCTCAACCTCTTCACCGACAACTACGGCGGCGACTCCCGGATCACCAACATCGTCAACAGCCGGGAGATCTGGATCGTGCCGACGGTCAACCCGGACGGCAGCGAGTACGACATCGCCACCGGGTCGTACCGGTCCTGGCGCAAGAACCGGCAGCCCAACAGCGGTTCGTCGAACGTCGGCACCGACCTGAACCGCAACTGGGGCTACAACTGGGGTTGCTGCGGCGGCTCGTCCGGCAGCACCTCGTCGGAGACCTACCGGGGGCCCTCGGCGTTCTCCGCACCCGAGACGCAGGCGCTGCGCAACTTCGTCAACGGCCGGGTGGTCGGCGGCGTGCAGCAGATCAAGGCCAACATCGACTTCCACACGTACTCGCAGCTGGTGCTCTGGCCGTACGGCTACACCACCGCGAACACCGCGACCGGGATGAGCGCGGACCAGTACAACACCTTCGCCACCATCGGTCAGCAGATGGCGGCCACCAACAGCTACACCCCGGAGCAGTCCAGCGACCTCTACATCACCGACGGGGACAGCCTCGACTGGATGTGGGCCACCCACAACATCTGGGCGTACACCTTCGAGATGTACCCCGGCTCGGCCGGCGGCGGCGGCTTCTACCCGCCCGACGAGGTCATCACCGCCCAGACCACCCGCAACCGCGAGGCGGTGCTGCTGCTCAGCGAGTACGCCGACTGCCCGTACCGGGCCATCGGCAAGCAGTCGCAGTACTGCGGCGGCGGTGGCGGCACCACGGTCTGGTCGGACACCTTCGAGACCGCCACCGGCTGGACGATCAACCCGTCCGGCACCGACACCGCCACCCTCGGCGCGTTCGAGCAGGGTGCCGCCCAGGCGACCACGTCCTCCGGCGCCAAGCAGCTCACCCCGTACGCCGGGTCCAACGACCTGGTCACCGGCCGGCTGGCCGGCTCGGCGGCCGGTGACTACGACGTCGACGGCGGCGTGACGAGCGCCAGGTCCCCGGCGGTGACCCTGCCGTCGTCCGGCACGCTGACGCTCTCGCTGGCCTGGTACATGGCGCACGGGTCGAACGCCTCGTCGGCGGACTACCTGAGGGTGAGCGTGGTGCACAACGGCGGCACCACCGCGCTGCTCACCCAGGCCGGCGCGGCCAGTAACCGCAACGGCAGTTGGGCGGTGGCCAACCTCAACCTCTCGCCGTACGCCGGCCAGTCGGTCCGCATCCTCGTCGAGGCGGCGGACGCCTCCGGAGCCAGTCTGGTGGAGGCGGCTGTGGACAACGTCACCATCACGTCCTCCTGATCGGGTGGGGCCCCGTCCCGCCCGACGGGGCCCCACCACCCGCTCCCGAGCCTCCAGATCCGGGACATATGCCTCCCCGCGGCGGCCAGACCCATCGGCCAGTGGCGATCCGCCCTTGATCGATCCGGCACGTCCCGGCGGTGCGCTACCGTCTTAGCGACCAGTCCGCAGCGAAGCCGGTGCGAAACCCGGCGCTGTCCCGCAACTGTGATGCCCCACCCGGTCGGTGGGGACGAGCCAGGTCGCCTACGGATCGGTCGCGATACGCGCTCTCGAGGAAGGGCGCCTCGTGGGCGGGCGTACGAAAGTCCCTGTCGGCGAAGCACCACACTCCTCGACCGACAGGAGGCCCCCATGTTCAGACGTACCCCTCGGCTCTTCGCCGCGACCCTCGCGGTCGCCGCGCTCGCCCTCGGCGCCTGCGCCGAGAAGGCCGACGACAAGCCCAGTGCCGGCACCGCGGCCGCCAGCTACCCGGTCACGGTCGGCGCGCTCACTCTCGACAAGCGCCCGGAGAAGATCGTCGCGCTGTCGCCCACCGCCACCGAGATGCTCTTCGCGATCGGTGCCGGCCCGCAGGTGACAGCCGTCGACGACCAGTCGAACTACCCGGCCGGCGCGCCCAAGACCGACCTCTCCGCCTTCCAGCCGAACGCCGAGGCGATCGCCGGTAAGAACCCGGACCTCGTGGTGCTCTCCGACGACCGCAACAAGATCGTCGACCAGCTCGCCAAGCTGAAGATCCCGGTCTACCTGACGCCGGCGGCGACCAAGCTCGACGACTCGTACCGGCAGATCACCGAGCTGGGCACGCTGACCGGGCACGCCGACCAGGCCGCCGACGTCGCCACCCGGATGAAGGACGACATCGCCAAGCTGGTCAAGGACCTGCCGCAGCGTGCCGAGAAGCTCACCTACTTCCACGAGCTGGGCCCGGAGCTGTACAGCGCGACGAGCAACACCTTCATCGGCTCGATCTACAGCCAGGTCGGTCTGACCAACATCGCCGACCCGGCCGACGCGGACGGCAAGAACGCCGGCTACCCGCAGCTGTCCCAGGAGTTCATCGTCAAGGCCGACCCGGACTTCGTCTTCCTGGCCGACTCCAAGTGCTGCCAGCAGAACGCCGACACGGTCAAGGCTCGCAGCGGCTGGGCCGGGCTCACCGCGGTCAAGAACAACCGGGTGATCGCACTGGACGACGACATCGCCTCCCGCTGGGGGCCGCGCGTCGTGGACCTGCTCCGGATCATCATCGACGCGGTCGCCAAGGTGCCCGCGTGACAGTCGTCCGTCGGTGACCGGGCCGCTGCCCGCGGCTCGGCCTGCCGGGCTGCGGATGCGTTGGCTGGTCACCGGGGTGTTCGCGGTGCTCGTCGCGCTCGTCGTCGGGGTGTCGCTCGGCCCGGTGAGCCTGCCCCCGGGCAGCGTCGCCGCCGAGCTGCTCAACCTGATCCCGGGGGTGCACCTCGACAGTGGGCTGACCGAGCGGGAGATCGCGATCGTCACCGAGCTGCGGCTGCCCCGGGTGGTGCTGGGCCTGGTCGTCGGCGGGCTGCTCGCCATGGCCGGCGGGTGCTACCAGGGCGTGTTCCGCAACCCGCTGGCCGACCCGTACCTGCTGGGTGTGGCCGCGGGCGCCGGCCTCGCGGTCACCGCGGCGATCGCCCTCGGCGGCGCCGGCCGGCAGGGTGCGATCTCCGGGCTGCCGATGACCATCCCGCTGGCCGCGTTCGCCGGGTCGCTGCTGGCCGTCACGATGACCTACGTGCTCGGCGCGGCCGGCGGGCGGGGCGGCTCACCCGCGATGCTGATCCTGGCCGGGGTGGCGGTCTCCGCGTTCCTCTCCGCCGGGCAGACGTACCTGCTGCAACGACACTCCGACAGCATCCAGCCGGTCTACTCGTGGCTGCTCGGTCGGCTTGCCACCGCCGGGTGGCACGACGTGTTGCTGGTGTTGCCGTACGCCGCGCTGACCACTGTGGTGGTGCTGCTGCACCGCCGTGAGCTGGACGTCCTCGCCGTCGGCGACGACGAGGCGAGGAGTCTGGGCCTGCACCCGCAGCGCACCCGGTACCTGCTGATCGCCGCCGCCTCCCTGGGCACCGCGGCGGCGGTCTCCGCGACCGGGCTGATCGGCTTCGTCGGCATCATCGTGCCGCACACCGTCCGGCTGCTCGCCGGATCGAGCTACCGGGTGATCCTGCCGATGTCGCTGCTGTTCGGTGGCGCGTTCCTGGCGCTGACCGACGTGGTGGCCCGCACCGCCGCCGCGCCCTCCGAGGTGCCGATCGGAGTGGTGACCGCGCTGCTGGGCGGCCCGTTCTTCGTGCTCGTGCTGCGAACCGCCCGGCGGGCGCTCACATGAGCCCCGACCCCACCGCTGGCCCGTCCGCCGCCGCCCGCTCGGTCGACGGCGCCCGCTCGGTCGACGGCGTTCGGTCGGTCGGCGGCGCCCGCTCGGTCGACGGCGCCCGCTCGGTCGACGGCGCCCGCTCGGTCGACGGCGTTCGGTCGGTCGGCGGCGACGTGCCGGCCGTCGAGGTGCGCGGGCTGCACGTGAGCCTGGACGGTACGCCGATCCTGACCGGCGTCGACCTCACCGTCGCCGTCGGCGAGTGGGTCACCGTGATCGGCCCGAACGGCGCCGGCAAGTCGACCCTGTTGCGCGCCGTCGGCGGCCTGCTGCCCGCGCCGGGGGCGATCACCCTGTTCGGTACGGCGAGCGCCGCGCTGCGCCGCCGGGACCGCGCCCGGGTGGTGGCCACTGTGGCGCAGTCCCCGGTGGTGCCGCCCGGCATGTCGGTGCTGGACTACGTGCTGCTCGGGCGCACCCCGTACATCCCGGCGCTGGGCCGGGAGTCGACAGCCGACGTCGACGCCGCGTACGACGTGCTGCGGCGGTTGCACCTCACCGGCTTCCAGCGCCGCGAACTAGCCACCCTCTCCGGGGGCGAACGGCAGCGGGTGTTCCTCGCCCGCGCGCTCGCCCAGGGCGCGACGCTGCTGCTGCTCGACGAGCCGACCAGCGCGCTCGACATCGGTCACCAGCAGGAGGTGCTCGAACTCGTCGACCAGTTGCGCCGCGAGCACGGCCTGACCGTCCTCGCCACGATGCACGACCTCTCCCTGGCCGGCGAGTACGCCGACCGGATGGTCATGCTCGCCGGCGGTCAGGTGGTGGCCGCCGGAACCCCACCCGAGGTGCTGACCGAGCACCTGCTCGCCACCCACTACCGGGCCAGCGTCCGGGTCGTCCCCGGCACCCACGGACCCCTGGTGGTCCCCGTCCGCCCCGCCCGCCCCTGAGCAGGCAGGCGCTGGGTCAGGGGCCCAGGTCGATGACGGAGAAGAGGGCGCCCTGTGGGTCGCGGAGTGCCGCGAAGCGGCCCGCCGGGATATCGCGGGGTGGGACCAGGATCGTTCCGCCCAGCTCGGCGGCGCGGGCCGCGGCGGCGTCCGCGTCGGTGACCGCGAAGTACACGGTCCAGTACGCCGGCAGGTCGGCCGGGAAGTCGTCGGCCAACGGCGGCATCATCCCGGCCACGATCTGCGTCCCGAGCCGCCACCCGGTGTACGTCATCGGGCCCACCGCCTGGTCGTCGGGCTGCCAGCCGAACACCAGCTCGTAGAAGACCTTCGCGCCCTCGGGGTCGGGGGTGACCAGCTCGTTCCAGCTCATCGCGCCCGGCACGTTGTACGCCTCGGCACCGGCCATCGCCAGCGGCTGCCACACGCTGAACGTGGCGCCCGCCGGGTCGGCGAAGACCGCCATCCAGCCTCGGTCGAAGACCTCGAACGGCGGCACGACCACCTGCCCACCGGCTCGTTCGACCCGGCCGGCGACCAGTTCGGCGTCGTCGGTGGCGACGTACGTGGACCAGATGGGCACCTGGTCCGGGATCGCTGGCGGCCCGGCCCCGGCCACCGGCCTGCCGTCGAGCAGGAAGACCGTGTAGCCGCCCGCCTCGGGCTCCGGTGTGATCCGGCCGGTCCACCCGAACAGCTCGGGGTAGAAGCGCCGCGCGTCGGTCAGGTCCGGGGTGGCCAGGTCGGCCCAGCAGGGTGTGCCCGGCGGGACGGTGCTCACGGTCGAAGACCCCTCTCGGCCCGGGCGGCCACGGCGACCCCCTGCCGGAATCCTGGCACCGTCCCGCCGCGGCGCGGGGCGGAAACGGACGAATCGTCAGCTGAACCGGCGACCCTCGTCCCGTCGGTACGCCCAGGCGGCGAGCGCGGCGAGCAGCACCACCCAGACGCCGAGCATGATCATTGCCAGCGGGTCGACGGTGTAGTCACCGACCGCCGACCACATCAGTTCGGCCGCGCCCCGGGTGGGCAGGAACGGCGCGATCGTCTCGATGAACCCGGGCGCGTCGCCCGGCGCGGAGAGCAGCCCGCCGCCGAAGGCGAGCGGGAGGAACACCACCTGGGCCACCACGATCGCGGCCTTGCTCGGCAGCGAGTAGCCGATGGCGAGCCCCAGCAGCGTGAACGGCACCGAGATGACGGCCACCGTGACGGCGGTCAGCAGGAACGCCGCCGGGGTGATCGTGGCCGCGGTCAACGTCGCGCCGATCACCACGACCGGGAGCAGCGAGAGGTAGGTGAGCGCCAGGCCGGCCAGCACCCGGCCCGCGAAGCGGGGTGCCGGCCCGGCCGGCAAGGTCCGGGTGTACGGGTTCCACGGCTGGTCGCGGTCCTCGGCGACGCCGACCCCGTACTGGAAGACGTTGGCGCTCATCACCGAGAAGGTGATCATCGACGCGGTGGCGAAGGTGGCGCCGACCGCGTCGTCGCGCGCGAACGGCACCACGAAGAAGATCATGGCGGCGGCCGGGAAGAAGGCGCTGCCGACGACGGCCACCGGGATCCGGATGATCTCCAGGAGTTGGTAGCGGGCGTGGACCAGGGCGAGCTGCACGGTGGCCTCCTCAGACAGTGGTGGGTTGGCCGGCGGCAGCGGCGGTGGTGGTGGTGGATTGGCCGCCAGTGGCGGCGGTGGTGGCGGGTTGGCCTGCGCTGGCGGGTTGGTCCCCGCCGGGCGCGCCCCCGCTGGTGATGGCGAGGAACGCCTCCTCCAGCGAGGTCGGCCGTACCTCCAGGTCGCTGAACGGGGTCCGGGCCGTGACCAACGCGCGGACCAGTTCGTCGGCATCGGTGGTGAGCAGGTGCAGCCGCCCGTCGATCCGTTCGCTGCGAACGACCCCGGGCAGGTCGGGCAGTTGGTCGGCGACCAGGCTGACCCGGCGTACGCCGACGATGCCGCGCACCGCGTCCACGGTGTCGTCGGCGAGCACCCGGCCCTGCCCGATGACGACCACCCGGTGGGCCAGCGCCTCCACCTCCTCCAGGTAGTGGCTGCTCAACAGCACGGTGCCGC
Source organism: Micromonospora sp. NPDC049171 (assembly GCF_040648275.1). NCBI lineage: Bacteria > Bacillati > Actinomycetota > Actinomycetes > Micromonosporales > Micromonosporaceae > Micromonospora > Micromonospora sp. NPDC049171. Next base: position 39,733 of record NZ_JBEZDJ010000035.1, on the reverse strand, counting down.
CGTCGCTGTGGAACGCGCGGATCGCGTCCCACAGGGTGTGCCGGGCGGCCACGTCCAGGCCGGTGGTCGGTTCGTCGAGCAGCACCAGCCGGGGCCGGCCGACGAATGCCAGCGCCACCGCCAACCGGCGGCGCTGCCCACCGGAGAGCCCACCGGTCTGCCGTCGGGCGAGATCACCCAGACCGAACTGGTCGAGCAGTTCGCCACGGGGAACCGGGTCCGCGTAGTGCGCCGAGACGAAGTCGACGACCTCACCGACGCGCAGCGTGCCCGGCAGGCCGGTCTCCTGCGGGGTGACCCCGACCTGGCGACGGCTCGCCGGGTCGCGGGGGTCGCCGCCGTTCAGCTCGACCCGCCCCGAGGTGGGGCGGCGCAGACCCACCAGCAGGTTCATCAGGGTGCTCTTGCCGGCGCCGTTCGGCCCGAGGAGGCCGACCAGTTCACCGGCCCGGACTTCCAGGTCGACGCGGTCGAGGGCGAGGACGTCGCCGTACCGGCGGCTGGCCTGGTCGGCGCGAGCGAGGATCATGACTGCTCCTTCGACGGGGTGGGGTCGAGCAGGGCGCGAATTGTCTCGGTGTACTCCTCGAACGCCCGCCGCCCCCGCCGGCTGAGCCGGACCAGGGTTGCCGGGGTGCGTCCACGGTGGGTCTTGCTGATCTCCACGTAGCCGGCGTCCTCGAGTTTGCGCAGGTGCACGGAGAGGTTGCCGGCGGTCATGGCGAGCAGTTCCTGCAAGCGGGGGAACGCGATCCGGTCGCCGTCGCCGAGGGTGGAGAGGCTGGCGACCACCCGCAGTCGGGCCTGCGCGTGGATGACCGGGTCCAGTTCGGTCATGCCCGGTGCCGCTGCCGCCGTCGGGCGATCGCGCCTGCGACAAGCATTCCGCCACCGCCGGCCACCGCCACGATCAGCGCGTGCCAGCCCGGCCCGGCAAGGACACCGACCAGGTTGATCACGCTGACCCAGACGCCCAGCCGGAACAGGTCCCGGTCCAGCCAGATCGCTCCGCCGGCCATGTGCAGCGCGCCGGTCAGCCCGACGGCGGTCGCCGACCAGAGCAGCGCGGCCAGGTCGTGCGGCAGGTGCTCGGAGATCCGGCCGAGCGCCGCGTAGACGCTCACCGGCCCCAGACCCCAGGCCCAGAGGTACCAGTGTCCGCGCCGGGCGGAGTCGCCGGTCACCTGCCCGTAGGCGCGAGCGCTGGCCATCGCCTGGATCGCCGCCGCGACCAGGAGCAGGGCGAAGAGGGCGATCAGTGGCAGCCAGCTCGGCAGGTGGACAAGCGACCGCTCGCCGGGGGAGAACCGCAGGAAGAACAGCCCGAAGCCGACCAGCCAGGCGACTCCCCAGGGCCAGTAGAGCAGACGGGCATCGGGATCGAGTCCGCGTACCGTCGCGGACCGCTGCTCCTCGATCAGCCGGAGCGCCGCCGCGGCATCGGCGGGCGGCAGATCGTCGTCGTGGTTCACGCAAAGAACTTTACGACACAAAGTCGAGGCGTGGTGTCCCCCGACGTCGCGCACGGGGTCACCGGCGGCATTGGGGAGTGCCTATGGTGGGGGCCGTGGCGGCTGACCTGTCGCACCGGGCACAGGGGAGGGTCCGTGTCGAGCCCGAACAGCGAGCCGAAGGTCCGGACGGCGTTCGCCGCGGCGCCCCGAGGCCGGCGGGCGAGCTTTCACCGCTCCTTCGACGACGGGCACGCGCCCCGGCACGACCCGCACCGACCAGGCGGCCACGAGGGGCACCGATGACGCTCGACGGGCGTCACGCACGCCACGTGGAGGGGATCACCCGACTACTACCGGCCGGAGAGCGGGTGCGCGCGGTGGCCCGGGTCCGAGCCGGCGCAGGCCTGACCCCGGCGGCACCTCCGCAGCCGGCGGCGCCACCTGCGCCCGGTGGTCCGGGCATCCTGGGCATCCTGCTCAACGTGCTCTCACCCACCATCACCTTCGGCCGGGCCGACAACGCCGTCGACTGGCTCTTCTTCGGTGTCGGAGGTCGAGGCGCACCGGGTTCGCAGGCATCTCTGCTGCACCACGCCCTGACCGTGGCGACGACGGGGGCCGGCCTCCGGGACATCGTGCTCGGGGTCACCGACGGGCGGTTGCTGCTCGGCGCGACAGCACCGGTCGGGCTGCTGTCCAGCTCGGCTGCGGACGAACGAGCGCAGGCCGACGTCGAGCTGCTCGGGTCGGTGCCGCGCACGACCGTCGCCGCCCGGGTCGGCCGGTACCGGTTGAACTGGAAACGGCTGCGGATCGACTTCGCCGACGGTTCGTGGCTGTCGTTCCATGTGCCGCTGGCGGATTCCGCCCGCCCCCTGCGGGACGTCGCGACAGCCCTGTCAGCCGGCTGAGCCGTCGCCGGGCGTGCGGGCCGTGGCGGGTGCCAGCCCGGCTGAGCCACCGCCGAGCGGGGCGGGCAGCGGCTCGCGGTGCAGCACCGTCAGCCGGGACACCGCCCGGGTGAGCACCACGTACAGCCGGTGCAGCCCGCGCGGCTCGGCCGCGACGATCGCGGCCGGCTCGACCACCACCACATGGTCGTACTCCAGGCCCTTGACCAGCGTCGCGGGCACCACGGTGACCCGCTCCGCGGCGGCCACGTCGTCGGCGGTCGCGGTCTCGACACCGGCGGCGGCCAGCGCCGCGCGCAGCTCGTCGACCGCGTCGTCCGCGGCGATCACGCCGACCGAGCCGTCGTAGTCGAGCGCCGCGCGCACCTCGGCCACCGTCTCCGCGACCAGATCGGTCACGGTACGCACATCCAGCCCGCCGTCGTGGCGCAGCGACTCGGCCGGCGGTACGTCCACCGCGAGTGCCGGGAGCAGCAGGTTCGCGAACGCCACCACCGCCGCGGGCACCCGGAAACCAACAGTCAACGGGACCACCACGGCGTCCGGCTTACCCAGGTGGGCGAGGGACTCCCGCCAGTCCGTCGCCGCCCACGGCGAGGTGCCCTGCGCGAGGTCACCGAGGAGGGTGATCGAGCCGTGTTCGCTGCGCCGGGCAATGGCCCGACACTGCATGGGGGACAGGTCCTGTGCCTCGTCCACGACCACGTGCCCGAACCCGGACGGTCGTTCCAGCAGGCCGGCCGCCTCGTCGATCAACACCACGTCGGCGGCGGTCCACCGGGTCGCCTTGGCGGTGCGAGCCGGCTTCACCCAGCTGAGCAGCGCCTGCTCGGTGTCGCTGAGCAGCCCGTCCGCCGCTGCGGCGAGCCGGACCGGGTCGGCGAGCAGGCCGTAGACCAGCCCTTCCGGGGTGAGCGCCGGCCAGACCGCGTCCAGAAAATCGAGCACCGGACGGCAGCGGCCCATCCGACGTAACCAGGCATCGCTTGGCGACTCCGCCCGACGCGCCTCGGCCTGTCGTTGCAGCAGGCTCACCACCCGAGCCCGGACCCGTTCCCGGCCCGTGCCGTACGGCAGCCCCTCCCGGCGGGTCTCCTCGACGATCCGGTGCAACGGCTCCAGCCCGATCCGCCACCGGAACGACCCGTCCGACACGGTGATCGAGTCGGTAGGTGTGCCGATCTGTGCCTGCACCGCGCGCTGCAACACCCGCGCCATCCGTACGTCGTGCTTGAGCACCGCGGCCGCCGGTGCGTCGACCGCCCGAACCGGCACCCCGGAGATCAACTCCTCCACCGTGGCCTGCTCGACCTCCACCTCACCGAGCGCCGGCAACACCGCCGCGATGTACGACAGGAACGCCCGGTTCGGTCCGACGATCAACACACCCGCCCGGCGCAGCCGCTCCCGGTGCAGATAGAGCAGGTACGCGGCCCGATGCAGACCGACCGCCGTCTTCCCGGTGCCCGGCGCTCCCTGCACACAGATCGAGTCGGCAAGGTCGGCTCTGACCAACTCGTCCTGCTCCGGCTGAATCGTGGCGACGATGTCCCGCATCGGCCCGACGCGCGGTCGCTCGATCTCGGCGGTGAGGATCCGGCTCGTCGTGCCAAGCTCCTCGCCCCGATCGAGACGCTCATCCTCGAAACTGGTCAGCACCCCGTTGCTGAACCCGAACCGTCGCCGGACCGCCACTCCCTGCGGATCCCGTGCACTGGCCTGGTAGAACGACCGGGAGACGGGCGCCCGCCAGTCCAGCACCAACGGCTCGCCGCGCTCGTCGGCGACGTGCCGCCGCCCCACGTGATACCGCCGACCGTCATGGCCAAAGGTGCTCGCACCCGCGTCGGGATCCCCGCCGGACCTGCCCTCGCTGCCGCTGCCCTCGCTGCCGCTGCCCTCGCTGCCGCTGCCCTCGCTGCCGCTGCCCTCGCTGCCGCTGCCCTCGCTGCCGCTGCCCTCGCTGCCGCTGCCCT
>NZ_JBEZDJ010000035.1:0-35296 GCF_040648275.1 Micromonospora sp. NPDC049171 | reverse complement strand
CCCTCGCTGCCGCTGGTGGCGCTGCCGCTGGTGGTGCTGCTGTCGGCGTTGGTGCTTCGGTGCGTGGTGGAGCTTTGCGTGGTGCTGCTGGTGTCGGTGCGGCGGTGCGTGGTGGTGTCGGTCTCGGTGCTGTCGTGCGTGGTGGCGTTGTGCGTGGCGCTGCTGTGCGGGGTGTTGGCATGGTCGGCACGGCCGTGCTCGGTGCTGGTGTGGGTGGTGCTGGTGTGGGCGGTGCTGGTGTGGGTGGTGCTGCCTGGGTCCGTGGTGTCAGGGTCGGTGGATTCGGCGAAGTCGAGTCGGCCGAAGAAGAGTGGTGTGGTCGGGTCGTCGGCCAACTCGGTCACCCGCCGGGCCAGGGTGCGGCCAAGCGTCTCCGCCGCGTACGCGTCGCCGGCCACCTGGTCACCGGTGGCGAAGAGGGCTTCCGCGCGCTCCCGCATCCTTCGCAGTGCGGCCCGTGAAGCTGCCAGGTGTGCGCGTTCGGCGGACAGATCCGTGTCGAGGTGGGTGTCGATATCGAGTGCGGGCATGCTGACGTCCCATCGTTCACATCTGCTGCGCGCTCGCGTGTCCGGGGGCGGATGGCCGGCCGCCCGGCGCGAAGACGTCCGTGCCGGTGCAGGTCACCTCGGCCGTCAAGCGGGCTGCAACCTTACGCTCTTCTCTCAGTCGCCACTACCGAATTACCCAGGGGACCACCTGTCGGAGACGGCGTGTTGCCGGGCGGGGCGGCTCGCCCGAGGGGCGAGCCGCGAGACGCGACAGAACGACCTGCCCTTCTGGAGGGCGCCACCTGACGGCCCGGCGGGCTGGCGACGTGATCGCCACGCGGTCACCAAGCAACTCGGCGGCCTCGGCGGCCTCGGCGGCCTCGGCGGCCTCGGCGGCCTCGGTGGTCTCGTGGTCCGGCGGTCCCGGTGGCCTGGTAATCCGGTGGCCTGGTCACATGGTCGCCTGGTGACCCGCCGCCTAGTCACTTGGCGACGTGGTGGTCTGGCGACGTGGTGGTCTGGCGAACCGGTGGACTGGGGCCTGGTGGGCGGCAGGGCGTTGCCCGCCTGCCTGCTCGCGGCCTCGGGCGGTGTCGGCGTGCTCGGCGGCATCAGCATCGCCGGTGGTATTGGTTGCGGCGTGGTGTGCGTAGTGGGTCGAGCCAGCGGGGCGGAAGGAACTCGGGCCGGCCGTCCGCCGCGATGCGGACTGTCCAGTCGCCGCGATGGACGAACCGGTGGTGGTAGCCGCAGAGCAGCACGGCATTGCCCAGCGCTGTCGCTCCACCGTCGGCCCAGTGTCGGACATGGTGTCCGTCGCACCATCTCGGCGGTCGGTCACAGCCAGGGAAGGCGCACCCGCCGTCTCGCAGCACCAGCGCACGCCTCAGCGGGCCGGTGAAGAGCCTCCGCTGGCGGCCGACGTCCAGGACCTGACTGTTGCCGCCCAGTACGGCCGGCAACAGGCTGGCGTCGCAGGCGAGCCGGCGGACCGCGCCCGGCGTGAGGCGTGCCCCGGTCTCCAATGTGCCGGCGCGTACGCCGTTGACCAGATCGTCGAGTGACACGGTCACCACGAGCTGAGGTCGGTCTCCGCCGCTGTCGGGCAGCTGACCTGTACGCAGCGCCAACCGACAGACCTCGGCCAGCGCGTCGGCACGGCGTTGACCAGGACTGCGATCATCGTGCTCGCCGGCCGGGGCACAGAGCGGGTCGATCGCCTCACGGAGCAGGCTCGCGGTTTCGGTGTCGAGGTTGCCGCTGAGGCGTACCTGACCGTCTTGCTGGTCGGAGAGCGTGACGTGCCGGCGAGCCTCGGCCCGCTCGGTGGCCCGTTGAAGAGCCTTCAGCTCAGCCTGGTCGGCCAGATCCGGTGCGACGTGCGTGAGGACGCGCTCCCCGAGCCGGCTCAGGATGGTCGGGTCGAACCGGTCGGCCCAGGCGACAAGCAGTTGGGTGGCTTTGTCGGCCACCTCGGGACCGGCCTCCACGGGGAGGGCGGCGATCGTCTCGGCCACGACTCGGCCCTGCTCCACGGTGATGGCGCCGCTGAGCAGTGCGTCACGCACCGTTGCTGGCGCGGCGTCGACGGTGGCGGCGAGCTGGACCAGTTGGCGTGCGGAGCGACCGGAGAGCCGGAGCCGTTCCCGCAGCCAGACGGCGGTGGACGAAGCGCCCTGGGCGACTGCCAGGCCGCGGCTGTCCAGCTCGCGGACCAGCCCGAGCTGAACGGTGGCCAGCCGCTGCGTCAGCACCTGTGTCGCGTCGAGGGAGGCGAGCAGCTGGTCGTCGGAGAGCCCCCACAGCGCGGCCTCGGCACAGTCGTCGACCGCACCGCCTGCCTGCGTCAACGCTTCCAACATGACAATAGATTAGAACAGGAGTACGACACTTTCGGTCGGCGTTGATCAATGGATGAGAGCCGTTTTCATCGCCGTATGTTCCGCTGCCGTCGAGTCGCGCTGCGGGGTACGTCGACCTGGCGGATGCGGGTTTGGCCACTCCGGGTCGACCCGCCGAGCCGGGTCGGAAAGCCGGGGATACGGTCGGGTCATGGCTGAGCGCATCGCACGCCCGCGGGTCGGGCACATCCAGTTCCTGAACTGCCTGCCGATCTACTGGGGTTTGATGCGCTCCGGTGCCCTGCTCGACGTCGACCTGCAGAAGGACTCGCCGGACCGGTTGAGCGCGGCACTGGTTGCCGGCGATCTCGACATCGGCCCGATCACTCTGTTGGAGTACCTGAAGCACGCCGACGAACTGCTCCTCCTGCCGGACCTGGCGGTGGGCAGCGACGGACCGGTGCTCTCGGTCAACATGGTCTCCACCCGGCCCCTCGCCGAGTTGGACGGTGCCCGGGTGGCGCTTGGCTCGACGTCGCGGACCGGGGTGATGCTGGCCCAGTTGCTGCTCGCCGAGCGGTACAACGTGCGGCCCGAGTACTTCCGCTGCCCACCGGACCTGACGCAGATGCTGCTCGAAGCCGACGCCGGGGTGCTGATCGGCGACGTGGCGCTGCGGGCGTACTACGAGGCGCCGCAGCGGGGTCTCATCGTCACCGACCTCGGGCAGGCATGGCGGGAGTGGACCGGTCTGCCGATGGTCTTCGCCGTCTGGGCGGTGCGCCGCGACTTTGCCGCCGCCCACCCGGGGCTGGTCAAGGAGGTGCACGAGGCGTTCCTGCGCTCGCGGGACCTCTGCCTGGCCGAGCTGGACCAGGTCGCCGAGGCTGCGGCCCGCTGGGAGACCTTCGACGCGGAGACGCTGGCCACGTACTTCCGGACCCTGGACTTTTCGCTCGGCGACCGGCAGGTCGCCGGGCTGCGTGAGTGGGCCCGGCGAGCGGCCGCGATCGGCGCGGCCCCGGAGCTGCCGGACGGCGGCCCCGAGTTCTTCGCCGGCTGACCGGCGAGCCCCGGCCGCGGCGACAGAGAGGCAGCCCGGCCGCTGCGCCCTACCTGCGGCCGAGCCGGAGCTGCGGCTCAGACGCCGGGGCGCAGGAGTGCCTTGGTGACCTTCTCGCAGTTGTCCATGCCGTAGTCGTAGCCCAGGTTGATCGGGTACTTGAGCATGACGCCCATCGTCCAGGTGTCACCGATGGCCATGCAGTTGATGTGCATCTCCTGCACCTCGATCCGGTCGATCCACCCGTTCTTGATGGCGATCTGCTTCCGCTGGGCGGCCGGGAAGGCCTTGCGGATACCGAAGTCACCGGCGCCGCGAACCAGCTTCATCTCGTTGAGCAGCCACTTGGTCCATTTCGGCCCGGCGGCCGTGCCGGTGGCGATGCAGTTGCCCATGCGGGCGGCGTCTCGGGGGGAGAGCGCCGTCTCGCTCCAGCCGCGGTCGGGGGCAACCTTGCTGTCGGTCAGTTTGCACATGGAGATCAGGCGCTTGATCGAGGCGGCCCCGCCGACCTGGTTGAAGAACTGTTGGGCCCGGGTGTTGTCGCTGTCTCGGATGATCAGCGTCGCGTCGGCGAGCTTCGCGTTGCTCGGGGTCTGGCCGGCGTCGGCCGCGCGACGCAGGTAGTCGGCGACGACCCAAGCTTTGATCATCGATGCGGTCGTGCTGGTCTCGCCCATGTTCTTGGAACCGATGATCTGCCCGGTGCGGCGATCCAACACGCTCCAGGAATACCAGCCCTCGATGTTCAGGTCGAGGTCCTTGGCGACGAACGGCAGCGGCTCCAGCGTCGGCGTGGGGCTCGGCGACGGCGAGGCCGGCTCGCGGGCGCTGCGGTTGGTGGCCGCACCCGTGGACCGGTCGTTGCCTCCCGTGGCGTCACCCCACTTGGCGGCGGCAGCCGACTCGAACGGTGACCCGGGCAGCAGCCGCAGCGACACCAGCACCAACCCGATCAGGATGACGGCGATGGCGACCAGCCGCAGCGGGGACGCCTCACCGCCGCCACGTCGGTCGGCCCGGCGACTGCCGGCCATCAGAGCTTCCCCACCGGCTGCTGCGGCACCTTGAGTGCGGCGCCGGGCTGCGGGGTGACCAACTGGGTGGCCACACTGGCGCAGACCTTCGCGCCGTAGTCCAAACCGCTCTTGACTGGATAGCGCAGCATCACCGCGAGACTCCATTTGCCGGTGACGGCGAGGCAGTTAACGTGCCAGCTGCCGTCGTAACTGATCCTGGTCCACCCGTTCTTCATGCTGACCGGGCCCTGCTCGGTGATCGACTTCGGTAGGCCGTCGATGATCCCCCACCGGCCACCGCCGGACGTGGGCCGCTGGTCCTTGGCTGCGGTGCTGCCCGTGACGTTGCTCATCTGGTCCAACACCCACTTGGTCCATTTCGGGCCGGCGGCCTTACCGTCGGCGATGCAGTCGCCGACCCGGACGGCGTCCCGGGGAGACATCTGGGTGTAGCTCCACCAACCCTCGCGCTTCGGCACGATGCCGGGCTTGGTGTCGGTCAGCCCGCAGATCTTGATGGCCCGCTGGATGACCGGCCCGACCACCCCCTTTGCCGGCGACCGGTACGAGCCGCCCGCGGCGAAGTAGACCTTGTCGGTAGCCCCGTCGTTGCTGTCGACGATGGCGACCCGAGCCAACTCCTTCAACGCTGCCGGCGGCTCCTTGTTGCCGAACTGTCGGAGGTAGTCGGAGACGATCCAGGCCTTGATCATCGACTCGGTGGAGCTGGTCGCGGCCATGTTCGGCGACCCCGAGATCTTGCCGGTCTGTCGATCCATCAGCGCCCAGGAGAAGAAGTCACCCTGGAAGTCCACCGACACCGGACCGGCCGCCAGGGTGGGCGGCGGTGGTGGGGTGGGTGCGGGCGTGGCGACGCCGGAGGCACCGCCTGCGCCGCTGTCGTCACTGGCGAGCCGTGCGTACGCGGCGGAGCCCAGTAGGACGCCGCTCAGCAGGACCGTCGTGACGACGAGCACCAGGGTCACGCGGGATCGCATGAGTGGGTGAGCTCCAGGTGTCAGGGCCGGGGGGCCGGCTTCTTGTCCGGACGGATCGGCGGATCGCCAGGGCCGGGGGAGATGGCCGCTGTCTCGGTTGGCAATCATCTGAAGCCGATCGGTGTGCCGGCGAAAGTCTACGTCCGGTTGGCTGACCTGCCAGGTTTCGACACTAGGCAAACTGCGATAAAGGCGGGGTATGGGACCGCTATGAGGTTTTTGCAGTGTTTCAACTTTGTTTCGTGGCCTAGGTCACGGCGTTGCGGGGCCCCGCCAGGTAGCGCAAAGCGCTCATTCGATTACAGAACGGCTATCCGGATTCTTATTACACCCCCTGGTGCAACGCATCGCAAGCTGTAACACTTGACAGCATGTATGGCAACGACTTCTCCGCCGCTGACGGCGCCTCCGACGGCGCACCCGACGGCGCCCCGGACGAGGCGCCCGGCGGCCTGCTGGGCGAGGTCGAGGCCGCCGAGGCGGAGCTACGCGCGGCGGCGGCGCGCGGTCGGCGTGGCGGTCCCGCGCCCGACGAGGACCTTGCGGCGTACTTCGCCGAGGTGGTCGACGCCGAGCAGAAGATCGAGCCGCGCGACTGGATGCCCGACGCGTACCGCCGGACGCTGATCCGGCAGATCGCCCAGCACGCCCACTCCGAGATCATCGGCATGCAGCCGGAGGGCAACTGGATCAGTCGGGCGCCCTCGCTCAAGCGCAAGGCGATCCTGCTGGCCAAGGTGCAGGACGAGGCGGGCCACGGCCTCTATCTCTACGCCGCCGCCGAGACCCTCGGCATCAGCCGCGACGAGCTGGTCCGGCTGCTGCTCGACGGCCGCCAGAAGTACAGCTCGATCTTCAACTACCCCACCCTGAGCTGGGCCGACGTGGGTGCGATCGGTTGGCTGGTGGACGGCGCGGCGATCGTCAACCAGGTGCCGCTGTGCCGCTGCTCGTACGGCCCGTACGCCCGAGCGATGATCCGGGTCTGCAAGGAGGAGTCGTTCCACCAGCGGCAGGGCTACGAGATCCTGCACACCCTGGCGCACGGCACCCCGGAGCAGCAGGCGATGGCCCAGGACTCGGTGGACCGCTGGTGGTACCCGTCGCTGGCGATGTTCGGCCCGCCGGACGGCGACTCCACGCACTCCGCCCAGTCGATGTCCTGGAAGATCAAGCGTTTCTCGAACGACGATCTGCGGCAGCGTTTCGTCGACATGTGCGTCCAGCAGGCCGAAATCCTCGGGCTGCGCATCCCCGACGCCGACCTGCGCTGGAACGAGGAGCGGCAGGCGTACGACTACACCCAGCCGGACTACGACGAGCTGATGCAGGTCATCAAGGGCAACGGCCCGTGCAACCGGGAGCGGATGGCCCACCGGCGGGCCGCGCACGCCGACGGCGCATGGGTACGCGAGGCCGCCGCGGCGTATGCCGCGAAGCGGGCGCAACAGAAGGAGAAGGTGGCCGCGTGACGACCGAACACTCGCCGCTCTGGGAGGTCTTCGTGCGGGCGCGACGGGGGCTGTCGCACACCCACGTCGGCAGCCTGCACGCCCCCGATGCCGAGCTGGCCCTGCGCAACGCCCGGGACCTGTACACCCGCCGCCAGGAGGGCGTGTCGATCTGGGTGGTGCCGGCCGGCGCGATCACCGCGTCCAGCCCGGACGAGAAGGACGCCTTCTTCGACCCGGCGGCCGACAAGGTCTACCGCCACCCCACCTTCTACGAGGTGCCGGACGGGGTGGCCCACCTGTGAGCGAGCGGAGCGAGCGAACCGGCCGGCTCAGCAGCGGGGCGCTTCGCGTCGCCGCCGAGCGCAGCGAGGTGGTGGCGGGAAGCGAGCGGAGCGAGCGAACCGGCCGGCTCAGCAGCGGGGCGCTTCGCGTCGCCGCCGAGCGCAGCGAGGTGGTGGCGTGAACGGGCCCTTCGACTTCACTCTCGCCCTCGGCGACGACGCGCTGATCGCGGCGCAACGACTGGCCGAGTGGACGACCCGTGCGCCCGAGATGGAAGAGGACATCGCGCTCGCCAACATCGCCCTCGACCAGCTCGGCGCGGCGCGCCTGCTGCTGTCGTACGCGGGTGAGCTGGAGGGCGCAGGCCGCGACGAGGACGCGTTGGCGTACCTGCGTGACGACCGCGAGTTCCGCAACGCGCTCCTGGTCGAGCTGCCCAACGGCGACTTCGCGGTGACCATGGCGAAGCTGTTCTTCCTGGCGGCGTACCAGCTGCCGCTGTACTCGGCGCTGGCCGGCTGTGCGGACGAACGGTTGGCCGCGATCGGTGCGAAGGCGCGCAAGGAGTCGGCGTACCACCTGGATCACGGCGCGCTGTGGGTGAAGCGGCTCGGCGACGGCACCGAGGAGTCGCACCGTCGCATGCAGGCGGCAGTCGACCAGGTGTGGCCGTACACCCACGAGTTGTTCGCCGCGGACCCGGCGGCGCCGGTCGACCCGGCGGCCCTGCGGCCGGCGTTCGACGCGACCGTCGGCGCGGTGGTGGCCGAGGCGACGCTCACCCTGCCGGAGCGTGGTTGGGCCCCGGGCGGTGGGCGGGACGGCGTGCACACCGAGCACCTGGCCTACCTGCTCGCCGAGATGCAGGTGCTGCACCGCGCCCATCCCGGAGCGCAGTGGTGACCGCGCGGACCGCGGGCCCGGCCGTCGCGACCGGCGGCACGGTGAGCGCGCGGGAGGCCGCGGCCAGCGTCGTGGACCCGGAGATCCGGGTGATCACCATTGACGAGCTGGGCATCCTGCGGGCGGTCGAGGAGGACCCGGCCAGCGGTCGGGTCACCGTCACCATCACGCCGACCTACACCGGTTGCCCGGCGATGGACGTGATCCGCACCGACATCCGCCGCGCGCTGGCGGTCGCCGGTCACGCCGACTCCGAGGTCCGTACCGTCTACAGCCCGCCGTGGAGCACCGACTGGATCTCCGCGGGTGGGCGGGCCAAGCTCGCCGCCGCCGGGATCGCCCCGCCGGCCCCGGTGCCCGCCACCGGCGTCGTCCCGTTGACCCTCGCGGTCCGTTGCCCGCAGTGCGGCTCGCCGGAGACCGAGCAGGTCAGCCGGTTCGGCTCCACCGCGTGCAAGGCGCTGTGGCGGTGCCGGTCCTGCTCCGAACCCTTCGACCACCTGAAGGCGCTGTGACTGTCACCATCACCCGCCCGGTCCGCCGGCGGCCGGTCTTCCACCAGTTGTCGGTCGCCGCCGTCGACCGGCTCACCGACGATGCTGTCGCGGTGACCTTCGCCGTACCCGAGGATCTGCGGGAGACCTTCGCGTTCCGCGCGGGCCAGCACCTCACCGTGCGTCTTCCCGGCGGAGCCGGGGCCACCAGCTCCGCTGGTGCGGACGGCACGGACGTGCGCCGGTCGTACTCGATCTGCTCGACCCCCGACGACCTGGCCCGGCACGGCCGGTTGCGGATCGGGGTGCGGGAGATCCCGGGCGGCGCGTTCTCGTCGTTCGCGTGCGGGGCGCTGCGTGGTGGCGACACGGTCGAGGTGCTGCCGCCGTTGGGCACCTTCACCACGGGGTTCGCGCCGGACCGGGTGCGGCACTACGGCGCGGTCGTCGCCGGCTCCGGCATCACGCCGGTGCTCGCGCTTGTCGCGACCGCCCTGGCCGTCGAGCCGGCCAGCACCTTCACCCTGGTGTACGGCAACCGCACGGCCAACACGGTGATGTTCGCCGAGGAGTTGGCCGATCTGAAGGACCGCTATCCCACCCGGCTGCACCTGGTGCACGTGCTCTCCCGCGAGCAGGGCGAGTCGGCGCTGCTCTCCGGGCGGATCGACGCCGAGCGGCTGGGCCGGTTGCTGGGCACCATCGTGCCGGGCGACGTGATCGAGGAGTGGTTCCTCTGCGGCCCGTACGCGATGGTGGTCGACGTCCGGGACGTGCTGACCGCACGCGGCCTGCCCGAGTCGGCGGTGCACACCGAGCTGTTCCACGTCGACGCGCCGCCCGAGCCGGTGCGCCGCCCCGTCGACCAGGCGGGTGCCGGGGCCGAGGTCACCATCGTGCTGGACGGCAGGTCGTCGAACTTCACGATGGGTCGCGAGGAGCGGGTGCTGGACGCCGCGCTCAAGGTGCGCGGCGAGTTGCCGTACGCCTGCAAGGGCGGTGTCTGCTCGACCTGTAAGGCGAAGGTCGTCGACGGGGCGGTCACGATGGCCCGCAACTACGCCCTGGAGCCCGACGAACTGGCCGCCGGTTACGTGCTGACCTGCCAGTCCAGCCCGACCACCGACCGGCTCACTGTCGACTACGACGCGTGAGCGCGCCGAACGACAGGGAGTTCGTCGAGCGGTTCGCCGAGGTCACCGGCGGGCGGCGGCCGACCGGCTATGTGGAGGGGTGGGAGCAGTTCGTCGGGTTCTGCGAGGACGGCTACGACGACGTCCTCGACGAGTACTGGAACGATCTGAGCGTCCGGCACGCGATCGAGACCGTGCTGACCGACGAGCGGTTGCGCGGCTTTCCGCAGATGGGCTGGGTCCGGGAGCGGGTCGAGGCGGCGGACGAGCGGTTCCGCGCGGTGTTGTCCGAGCAACCGATGCCGGGGCTGGCCGATCGGCCGTGGTGGGAGGCGCACGTGCCGGCGTTCGTGGGGCCGGTGCTCGCGGCGGAGCTGTGGGACAGCTACGGCATCAGTGTCGAGGTACGCGAGAGCTGAGGTCGAGGTGCGCGGGAGCTGAGTCAGCCCGACGTCAGTCGTTGGGGCGGACGTGGGCGGTCCAGTAGGTCAGGTCGGAGCGGTGCTCGACCAGGGCTACCCGTTCGCCGCACGCCTCCTCGATCAGCTTGACCGCCTCGTCGAGGTGGGCTGGGTAATGGTCCCAGTCGGTGTCGCGGAAGAGTTGCAGGCCGACCTCGCCCCGGTCGTCGCCGAGCGCCACGGCGGCTTCGGGCGGTACCAGCACCACTGTGTATCGGCTCGCCTCTCGCTCCGCCTCCGATGGTGTCGGCTCTTCGGCGCGCCCGCGCCGCCGAAAGTGGGCGATCACTGACGGGATCGGCCCGGGTGAATCGGCGGGATCGTACGGTCGCAGCCAGGTGGGCTGTTGGGTCCAGATGGGCATCGCAACCTCCTGCTGCGGGGAACGAGACTCAGCAATGTTGCTTGCGATGGTTGCGGGTTACTGAGATCAAGTCAATACTCAACGCGACGAGTCCATGCCGTCAGCGTGACGGTGCGACGCGAGTCGACGCGGAGGACCAACGATGCCCAAGGCCAGTCAACCCACAGTCGTCGGTCGTGGACTCGGCGGCGAGCTACGCGACCTGCGGGAGTCGCGCAAACTGCCGCTGCGTCGGGTGGCTATCCGGCTGGGCTGGCAACCGTCCAAATTATCCCGGATGGAGACCGGCATCCAGGGCATCCTGGCCGCGGATGTCGCCTCGCTGCTGGTGATCTACGGCATCACGGGGGACGAGCGGAAGCGGCTGCTCGGGATGGCCGAGCGGTCGGCCGAGACCGGGTGGTGGGAGGCGATCGGTGGGCTGTCCGACGAGTCCCGGACACTGATCCGGCTGGAGGCCGAGGCGACCAGCGTCGTGAACTGGCAGCCGCTGCTGGTGCCCGGCCTGTTGCAGATCCCGGATTACACCCAGGCGGTGATGGTCGGCTGCGGAGTGCCGGCGGACGAGGCGGAGGGGCGTGTTGCCGCCCGGCTGGGTCGGCAGGCGATCCTGAGCCGGGCCACGCCGCCGACGCTGCACGCGCTGCTCGACGAGATGGTGTTGCGCCGGGTGCTCGGTGGCCACCGCGTCATGGCCCGGCAGCTTCGGCACCTGATCGAGGCCGCGGAGCGGCCGAACGTGACGTTGCAGGTGGTGCCGCTGGAAGTGGGTGGGCACACCGGGCTGGACGGGTCGTTCGCGCTGTTCGACTTTCCCCGCAACCGGTCCGTGGTCTATCTGGACCACAAGCTGGCCGGGCTGTTCCTGGAGGAGGCGCCGCAGGTGGCGCACTTCCGACGGGAGGCCGATAGGCTGGCCGAGGTGGCGCTGAGCCCCGTCGATTCGGTGGAGTTCGTTGCGCGGGTCGCAACGGAGCACGAGCGAGAGTGAGCCCCCGATGATCACTGCGGAGCTGTCCGGCGCGATCTGGCGCAAGTCCAGCCGCAGCGGCTCGAACGCCGACTGCGTCGAGGTCGCCGAGCTGTCCCACGTGATCGCCGTCCGCGACTCGAAGGACCCGGCCGGCCCGGTGCTGGCCTTTGACCGGGCGGGTTGGTCCCGTTTCGTTGGGGCGGTGCCGGGTTCGGGGCGCCAGTCTCGGTGAGCGGGGCGCAACCGCCTCGCCCGCGCCAGTCTCGGTGAGCGGGGCGGAACCGCCTCGCCCGCGCCGATCTTGCACTTTCAGTGGCCTGTGTGCGTGGAATGCCTCTTATGCGGCGACAGAAAGTGCAAGATCGCGGAAACGGTGCGGCGAAATCACAGCCTTGAACCACCCCTCAAGGCAACGCGCGTGACCGGCGTACGCTCGGGGACGTGACGGTGAGCCGGGAGATCGACGACATCCTGCAGCGGGGCGCGGACGGCGGGCGGATCACGCCCGAGGAGGCACTGCTGCTCTACACCGAGGCACCCTTCCACGCGTTGGGTGAGGCGGCGGACGCGGTGCGTCGGCGGCGCTACCCGGACAACGTCGTCACGTACCTGATCGACCGCAACATCAACTACACGAACGTCTGTGTGACGGCGTGCAAGTTCTGCGCGTTCTACCGGGCGCCCAAGCACGCGGAAGGGTGGACCCACCCGACCGAGGAGATCCTGCGCCGCTGCGGCGAGGCGGTCGAGCTGGGCGCCACCCAGGTGATGCTCCAGGGTGGCCACCACCCGGACTACGGCGTCGAGTACTACGAGGAGCTCTTCTCCTCGGTCAAGCAGGCGTACCCGCAACTGGTCATCCACTCGATCGGCCCCAGCGAGATCCTGCACATGGCGAAGGTCTCCGGGGTGAGCCTGGACGAGGCCATCGCCCGGATCAAGATCGCCGGTCTGGACTCGATCGCGGGCGCCGGCGCGGAGATGCTGCCGGAGCGGCCGCGGAAGGCCATCGCGCCCCTCAAGGAGTCGGGCGAGCGCTGGCTGGAGGTCATGGAGCTGGCGCACCGGCAGGGCATCGAGTCGACCGCCACCATGATGATGGGCACCGGCGAGACGCACGCCGAGCGGATCGAGCACCTGCGCATGATCCGGGACGTGCAGGACCGCACCCGCGGGTTCCGGTCCTTCATTCCGTGGACGTACCAGCCGGAGAACAACCACCTCAAGGGCCGCACCCAGGCGACCACGCTGGAATACCTGCGCCTCGTCGCGGTGGCCCGGCTCTTCTTCGAGACCGTGCCGCACCTGCAGGCGTCCTGGCTGACGACCGGCAAGGATGTCGGGCAGCTCTCGCTGCACATGGGCGTGGACGACCTCGGCTCGATCATGCTGGAGGAGAACGTGATCTCCTCGGCCGGTGCGCGGCACCGCTCCAACCTGCACGAGCTGATCGGCATGATCCGCTCGGCGGACCGGATTCCCGCGCAGCGGGACACCCTCTACAACCGGCTCGCCGTGCACCACACGCCGGCCGACGACCCGACCGACGAGCGGGTGGTCTCGCACTTCTCCTCGATCGCGCTCCCCGGCGGTGGCGCGGGCCGTTCGCTGCCACTCGTCGACGTCAGCTGACGCGGCTCGACGCCCGGCCGTTCGGCTGATCGAGGCTCATGCTCCCGCCGGCCGACCCCGGCGGTACGGGTGGTCCCGTGCGCCGCGGCGTCAGGCTGTCCGCTTCGGGGTGGTGGAGATGATTGGCGGCGGCTAGCGTCCCGGCTCATATCCGTCATCACCGGCGACCGGTGTTTCAGCGCGATCGTGCTGGTGGCGGGTGGTCTGATGGTCGTTCGTGGGCTGTCCTCCATCGGCCCGTTGCGGGTCGTTCATATAACGCACGGCGGTACGGGCGGGATGGGTGACCATCCCGCCCGTACCGTCTGCCCACCCCGGGCCGGACGGATGAAAAGGGTCCCGCATGCTGGCGTGCGTGATCGACCTTCGATAGCGTCCGCTCGTTCCGCAACCATTCTTGCTTTCCCTACCCCCGGGGGATCGATGACAGCGTTCCACCGCTCGGCTCTGGCCCGCGCCGGCGTTGTGGCCCTGCTCGCGGCCGGTGGCCTGGCCACCGTGGCCGCCCCGGCGCAGGCCGCCGACCAGGCCGATCTGGCTCTGACGCCGCTCAGCTTCGAGCTGGCCAAGGGCGTCAAGGCGGCCAAGGCCAAGCCGTTCAAGTTCCTGGTCGACAACACCCGGAGCACGGTCGCCGCCAAGGGCGTCAGCTACACCGTGGACACCAGCAGGTTGCTGAAGAGCGTGGTCGGGGTCGTCGTGCCCAAGGGCTGCCAGGTGAAGGGCAAGACGTTCACCTGCCCGCTCGGCGACGTGCCGGCCGGCACCAGCGAGGACTTCGGTATTCCGCTGTTCTCCACGGGTGCGCGCGGCGAGGCCGGCACGCTGGTGGTCACCATCACCTCGGCCACCGCCGACCCCAAGAAGAAGGACAACAGGGTCGAGCACGACATCATCGTCGGCAAGCGCGGCTACGACCTGACCAGCTGGGTGCAGGACGTCTACGCGAACGTCGTGGTGAACGGCGTCCAGGGCGACGACCCCAACCTCCGGCCGGTCAAGCGCGGCGAGACGGTGCCGCTGGACTGGGCGGTCTACAACGACGGCAGCCGCAAGGCCACCGGCCTGTCCTACGTGCTCACGCTCCCGGCCGGGGTCACCTTCGCCACGCTTCCGGACACCTGCGTGTCGCAGACCTTCGCCAACGTCGCCCAGGCGCTCTGTCAGGACGACGGCGCGGTGATCAAGCCCGGTGAGTACTACACGGCGGACGTCAAGGTGACCGTCGGCGCGAACGTCACCGAGCCGGTGCTGCGGGTCGGCGAGCTCGTCGCGCAGGGTCTCGACGCCGCGACGGGTCAGGCCGAGGAGCAGCCCGAGGTGGCGACCAGCGCCCAGCGGAAGGCCTTCACCGAGGTCGACGAGAGTGACAACCAGGCGATCTTCGATGTCTTCGTCGACCTGAGTGCCCAGCCGACCCCGAGCCCCACCGTCACCCCGACGCCCACGGCCACGGCCACGCCGACCCCCGGCGGGACGGCCACCCCGACGCCGGGCGGCACGCCCACCCCGGGCGGTACGACGACGCCGGGCACGACCACGTCGCCGGCTGCCGGTGGCTCCGGTGGTGGTGGCCTGCCGGTCACCGGTGTGCAGGTCGGCCTGATCGGCGGCATCGGTGGTCTCATCCTGCTGGTGGGCGGTGCGCTGCTGGTGCTCTCCCGTCGGCGCAAGGTCGTCCTGGTCGCCCCGAGCGACGAGAAGTCGACCGACTGACAGGTGAGACGCTGACGAGGCGTTCGCGACAACCGGTACGACGTGCGGGCGGGGTGGGTCACCACCCCGCCCGTTCGCGTCACCCCATGAGTGCCGGTTTGCGGGCGGCTGGCAGAGTGGAGGGGGTGAGCCGTTCCCCGCAGGGCCAGCGCGCCAGTCTGGACAAGCAGCCGCACGAGGTCGCCGCGATGTTCGATGGCGTGGCGGAGCGCTACGACCTGACCAACACCGTGATCTCCTTCGGCCAGGACCGGTCGTGGC
Organism: Micromonospora sp. NPDC049171; assembly: GCF_040648275.1. Classification (NCBI taxonomy): domain Bacteria; kingdom Bacillati; phylum Actinomycetota; class Actinomycetes; order Micromonosporales; family Micromonosporaceae; genus Micromonospora; species Micromonospora sp. NPDC049171. Next base: position 20,211 of record NZ_JBEZDJ010000035.1, on the reverse strand, counting down.
GTCGGGCCACTCGGTCGGCGCTCGGGCTGCGGCCGGGCGAGCGGGTGCTGGACGTGGGCGCGGGCACCGGCATCTCGACCCGGGAGTTGGCGCAGTCCGGGGCGTACGCGGTGGGGGCTGACCTGTCGCTGGGCATGCTGTACGCCGGCAAGCGGGTCCGTCCCGAGGTGCCGCTGCTGGCCGGCGACGCGTTGCGGTTGCCGTTCGCCGACGCCAGCTTCGACGCGGTGACCATCTCCTTCGCGCTGCGCAACGTCAGCGACACCGACGCGGCCCTGCGGGAGTTGGCGCGGGTGACCCGGCCGGGTGGGCGGCTGGTGGTGTGCGAGTTCAGCACCCCGGTCAACCCGGTCTTCCGGACGGTCTACCTGTCGTACCTGATGCGGTCGCTGCCGGTGGTCGCCCGCTCGGTGTCGAGCAACCCCGACGCGTACGTCTACCTCGCCGAGTCGGTTCGGGCCTGGCCGGCGCAGGAGGCGCTGGCCGGACGGGTCGCCGCGGCCGGGTGGGGCCGGGTGGCGTGGCGCAACCTGACAGGCGGCGTGGTGGCCCTGCACCGGGGGATCCGCGAGTAGTCGGAGCGACCGACGCGGACATTGTTCAGGTTTCGCGAATATCGGTCTTTAGTCCACTTTGCGCCGTACGCTCGTTCGCATGACCGGAGTAGAGCCGGCGGACCCGGTGGCCGCCACCGACGACGACGCGGCCGAACTCATCGCCCAGTTGCGCGCGTTGGCCGGAGCCGATCCGGTGGAGGTCCGGCAGGTGGTCGCCGAGGTGTTGGCGGCGCTGGACCGGGCGGCGGGCGGGGCGCTCCGGGAGCATCTGCCGGAGACCATCCGGGTCGATGCGGGCCTGGACGCACCCAGCCCGGCCTGACACTCGGCCGCTGTGGACGATCATCGGCTGTCACATCGGCGAGTTAGGTACCCCTGATCCTGCGCAGGTATGACGCCGGTCATACACTCGTCCCGTCTGGCTTGTGAAGCATTTCACGAGCGTGCGGGAGGAGGCGCGAATGACCGCGGTGGAACACGACGCCGACGTCATTGTCGTGGGCGCCGGTCCCGGTGGGTCAGCGACCGCGTACCACCTGGCCCGGCACGGCGTACGGGTGCTGTTGTTGGAGAAGACCGAGTTCCCCCGGGAGAAGGTCTGCGGCGACGGGTTGACCCCGCGCGCGGTGCGCCAGCTCATCCGGATGGGTGTGGACACCTCGCCCGAGGCCGGCTGGCTGCACAACCGGGGCCTGCGGGTCATCGGCGGCGGGGTCCGCCTGGAGCTGGACTGGCCCGAGCTGGCCAGCTTCCCCAACTACGGTCTGGTCCGCACGCGGCTGGACTTCGACGACCTGCTCGCGCAGCGGGCGGTGGCCGCCGGTGCCAAACTGCGCACCAACGTCAACGTGTTGGGCCCGGTGCTCGACGGTGACGGCCGGGTCACCGGCGTCGAGGCGGAGGTCGGCCCGGGTAAGGAGCCGACCACCTTCCACGCCCCGCTCGTCGTCGCGGCCGACGGGGTCTCCGGCCGGTTCCCGCTCGCGCTCGGGCTGGCCAAGCGGGAGGACCGGCCGATCGGCGTGGCCGTCCGCCGCTACTACCGCTCGCCGGCCAAGCACGAGGACAACTACCTGGAGTCCTGGCTGGAGCTGCGCAGCAAGGACAGCGGCGACAACCTGCTGCCCGGGTACGGCTGGATCTTCGGCCTCGGTGACGGGCGGGTCAACGTCGGCCTCGGCGTGCTCAACTCGTCCTCGGCGTTCGGCAAGACCAACTACCGCCGGCTGCTCACCGACTGGCTCGCCAACACCCCGGAAGACTGGGGGATGACCGACGAGACCAACGCCGACGGTCCGATCCTCGGCGCCGCGCTGCCGATGGGCTTCAACCGGGTGCCGCACTACACCCGGGGTGTGCTGCTGGTCGGCGACTCGGGTGGCATGGTCAACCCGTTCAACGGTGAGGGCATCGCGTACGCGATGGAGTCCGGTGAGCTGGCCGCGGAGGTCGCGGTCCAGGCGCTCGCCCGGCCCGCCGGCCCGGAACGCGAGCGCGCGCTGCTGGCGTACCCGAACGAGCTGAAGGCCCGGCTCGGCGGCTACTACCGGTTGGGCGGCATCTTCGTGAAACTGATCGGCCGCCCCGAGATCATGCGGATCGCCACCAAACACGGCATGCCGCATCCGACGCTGATGCGTTTCGTGCTCAAGTTGTTGGCCAACCTGACCGACCCACGCGGTGGGGATGCGATGGACCGGGTCATCAACGCGATGACGAAGGCCGCGCCAGCTGTCTGAGTAGGACGGCATCGGTGCTGGTCACGGCCCCGACGCTGACAAAGATCGACCCCCGCCGACTGCCACTGCGAGGGACGTGAATAGTGTGATTTTCGTCAAGCACCGAGGGCAGGGAAGGACGAGCAGGAGAAAACGATGTCGCTCTCGCCTTACGCACCGATCATCGGGCTGTTCGCCCTCGCCGCGGCGTTCTCGCTGTTTTCCGTCGGCGCCGCCCGCTTCGCCGGGCCCCGTCGCTACAACAAGGCCAAACTCGAGGCTTACGAGTGCGGCATCGAGCCCAGCCCGCAGCCGGTCGGCGGCGGCCGGTTCCCGATCAAGTTCTACCTGACGGCGATGCTCTTCATCGTCTTCGACATCGAGATCATCTTCCTCTACCCCTGGGCGGTCACGTTCGACGCTCTGCCGATCTTCGGCTTCGTGGAGATGGTCCTGTTCATCGTCGCGGTCTTCGTTGCGTACGCCTACGTGTGGCGGCGCGGCGGCCTGGACTGGGACTGAGGAAGGAACGTCAGATGGGCATCGAGGAGAAGCTTCCCGCCGGCGTCCTGCTCACCTCGGTGGAGAAGCTGGTCAACTGGTCCCGGAAGTCGTCCGTGTGGGGCGCGACCTTCGGCCTGGCCTGCTGCGCCATCGAGATGATGGCCGCCGGTGGTCCGCACTACGACATGGGCCGCTGGGGCATGGAGGTCTTCCGGGCGTCCCCCCGGCAGGCGGACCTGATGATCGTGGCCGGCCGGGTCAGCCAGAAGATGGCTCCGGTGCTGCGCCAGATCTACGACCAGATGGCCGAGCCCCGCTGGGTGCTCTCCATGGGCGTCTGCGCCAGCAGCGGCGGCATGTTCAACAACTACGCGATCGTGCAGGGCGTCGACCACGTCGTGCCGGTCGACATGTACCTGCCCGGCTGCCCGCCCCGGCCGGAGATGCTCATCGACGCGATCCTCAAGCTCCGCGAGAAGATCATGTATGAGCCGCTGGGTCCGAACGGCCGCAAGATGCTGGCTGCCCGTCAGGAGCGCGGCGACGTTCCGGTGGTGCCCTACGGCTCCATGCCCTCGTCGTACCGCAGCGACAAGGCCCGGCGTGCCGAGTGGACCCGGGCGGTCCGCGAGGGCCGCGAGGAGCAGCTGCGCATCGAGAACTGGATGAACGCTCAGAACCACCTCCACCCGCAGGCAGGCCCCAAATGACGTCACCCACGGACAAGCCCAACGACGGCGGCGTACCGCTGCCGGTGGTGCCAGCCGGCGCCACCAGTGGTGCCCCCGCCGAGTTGCCGCCGTCCAGCCCGGCCGGGCGCGGGATGTTCGGCAACCACGGCACCGGCGACGTGTCCGGCTACGGCGGCCTGGTCCGCCAGCGCCAACCCATCGAGGAGGCGCCCCGACCGTACGGGGGCTACTTCGACGAGGTCCGCGACGCGCTGGAGGAGGCGTACCCGGCCTTCGGTGACGCGATCGAGAAGGTCGTGGTCGACCGGGGCGAGCTGACCCTGCACGTCCGGCCGGAGCGGATCGCCGAGGTCTGCCAGGTGCTGCGCGACGACCTGGCGCTGCGGTTCGAGCTGTGCTCCTCGGTGTCCGGCGTGGACTACCTGGGTGCCGACGAGCGCCGGCTGCACGTGGTCTACCTGCTCACCTCGATGACGTACCGGCGGCGGATCCGGCTGGAGGCCGCGGTCGCCGTGGCGGCCCCGCACCTGCCCAGCGTGACGGCCGTCTACCCGACCGCCGACTGGCAGGAGCGGGAGGCGTACGACATGTTCGGCATCGTCTTCGACGGTCACCCCAACCTGACCCGGATCCTCATGCCGGACGACTGGGAGGGCCACCCGCAGCGCAAGGACTACCCGCTCGGCGGTGTCCCCGTCGAGTACAAGGGCGCGGAGATCCAGCCGCCGAACGAGCGGAGGTCGTACCAGTGAGCGCGAGGAGTGCAGTCGCGATCGGAGGGCGGGCGCTGTGACGACGTCGAACTACGCCAGCGAGCGCGAGACCGAAGAGGGCCGGGTCTTCACCGTCACCGGTGGGGACTGGGACACCATCGTCTCGGGCACCGACCCGATCAACGACGAGCGGATCGTCGTCAACATGGGTCCGCAGCACCCGTCCACGCACGGGGTGTTGCGGCTGATCCTGGAGCTGGAGGGCGAGACGGTCCGCGAGGCCCGGTCCGTCATCGGCTACCTGCACACCGGCATCGAGAAGAACCTCGAATACCGCAACTGGGTCCAGGGCTCGACGTTCGTGACCCGGATGGACTACCTCGCCCCGATCTTCAACGAGACGGCGTACGCCCTCGCCGTCGAGAAGCTGCTCGGCATCACCGACGACATCACCGAGCGGGCCACCACCATCCGCGTGCTGATGATGGAGCTCAACCGGATCTCGTCGCACCTGGTCTGGCTGGCCACCACCGGCATGGAGCTGGGCGCGATCTCGATCATGCTGTACGGCTTCCGCGAGCGGGAGTACATCCTCGACATCTTCGAGACCATCACCGGCCTGCGGATGAACCACGCGTACGTGCGGCCGGGCGGTGTGGCACAGGACGTGCCGGACGACGCCATCGTCAAGATCCGCGAGTTCCTCAAGATGATGCCGAAGAAGCTCAAGGAGTACGAGGACCTGCTCTCCGGTCAGCCGATCTGGACCGAGCGGACGAAGAACGTCGCGGTGCTGGACGTCACCGGCTGTGTGGCGCTCGGCATCACCGGGCCGGTGCTGCGTTCCGCCGGCCTCGCCTGGGACCTGCGCAAGACCATGCCGTACTGCGGTTACGAGAACTACGAGTTCGACGTGCCGACCCACCCCGACGGTGACGTGTGGGGCCGCTACCAGGTCCGGCTCGCCGAGATCCGGGAGTCGATGAAGCTCGTCGAGCAGGCCCTGGACCGGCTTCGTCCGGGCCCGGTGATGGTCGCCGACCGCAAGATCGCCTGGCCGGCGCAGCTCGCCATCGGCGTGGACGGCATGGGCAACTCGCTGGAGCACGTCGCGAAGATCATGGGTCAGTCGATGGAGTCGCTGATCCACCACTTCAAGCTGGTGACCGAGGGCTTCCGGGTGCCGCCCGGCCAGGTGTACGTCGCCATCGAGGCGCCCCGCGGCGAGTTGGGCGTGCACGCGGTCTCCGACGGTGGCACCCGTCCGTACCGGGTGCACTACCGGGAGCCGAGCTTCGTCAACCTCCAGGCTCTCCCGGCGATGGCCGAGGGTGGCCTGATCGCCGACGTGATCGCCGGCGGCGCCTCTCTGGACCCGGTGATGGGTGGGTGTGACCGATGACGACGACTTTCACTGACGAGACCCGGGATCGGGCGCGCGAGATCATCGCCCGTTACCCGGCGGACCGGTCCCGCTCGGCGTTGCTGCCGCTGCTGCACCTGGTGCAGGCCGAGGAGGGGTACGTGTCCCCGGCCGGGGTCGCGTTCTGCGCCGAGGTGCTGGGGCTGAACAAGGCCCAGGTCGGCGCGGTGGCCACCTTCTACACGATGTACAAGCGCAAGCCGACTGGTGACTTCCTGGTCAGCGTCTGCACCAACACCATGTGCAACGTGCTCGGTGGCCAGGAGGTCTACGACACCCTGTCCGAGCACCTGGGCGTCGGGCACGACGAGACGACCGGCGACGGCACCATCACGCTGGAGCACGCCGAGTGCCTGGCGGCGTGCGACTACGGCCCGGTGATGACAGTCAACTACGACTTCTTCGACGGCGTGGACCCGTCGACGGCGGTCGGTGTGGTCGACGAGCTGCGCGCGGGCGGGCGGCCGATGCCGACCCGGGGCGCCCGGCTCTGCACGCTCAAGGAGATGGCGGTGCAGCTCGCCGGTTTCGCCGACGAGCGCGACGGCGCGGTCGCCGACGGCGACCCGGGTGAGCCGACCCTGCGCGGGCTGCGGCTGGCCCAGCAGCACGGCGTCTCGGTGCCGGGCTTCGACCCGAACACCCCGATCCGGAGCAAGGCGGAGGCGGACAAGGCCGCCGCCGAGGCGAAGGCGAAGGCGGAGGCCGCCAAGCCGGCGCCCGTCGAGGCCAGCGCGGCCCCGGTCAAGGGTGGCGACGGGGCGTCCGCCCCGACGCCCGGCAACGCCGGTGCCGGCGAGCCGGCTCCCGCCGCCGCCGCGAGCGGCAGCACCACGCGGGACGTCAAGGCACCGGACGACAAGTCGCCGGAGGTGCGCGCCGCCGAGACCCGGCAGCCGGACGCGGGCACGGCGGTGCCGGACGCGCCGGGGACCAAGGTCCCGACGGACGGCACCGCGCCCGAGCCGCGCGACGCGCGGTCGGCCGAGGCCGCCGGCGTGGCGGCCAACGCGCCGGCCGGCGACGGCAAGCCCGCCGGCGACGAGGCCGGGGCGCAGGAGCGCAACCTCACCGAAGCGAAGGCTGGTACGGACGCCGACGGCGCCGGTCCGGCGGACGCGAACGAAACGGGGGCCCAGAAGTGACCACTCCCCGCCCGGAGACCGTGGCCAAGCTGACGCCGGTGCTGACCAAGCGCTGGCTGTCGCCGGACGCCTGGCGCATCGGCACGTACGAGCAGCTCGACGGCTACGCCGCCCTGCGCAAGGCACTGAAGGCCCACCCGGACGACCTGATCCAGCTGATCAAGGACTCCGGGCTGCGGGGTCGGGGTGGCGCGGGCTTCCCGACCGGTCTCAAGTGGGGCTTCATCCCGCAGGGTGACGGCAAGCCGCACTACCTGGTGGTCAACGCCGACGAGGGTGAGCCGGGCACCTGCAAGGACCTGCCGCTGATGACCCACGACCCGCACGCGCTGGTCGAGGGCGTGATCATCGCGTCGTACGCGATCCGGGCCAGCCGCGCCTACATCTACATCCGGGGCGAGGCGGTGCACGCCGCGCGTCGGCTGCGCAACGCCGTCCAGGAGGCGTACGACAAGGGCTACCTGGGTCGGAACATCCTGCGCAGCGGCTACGACCTGGAGCTGGTGGTGCACTCCGGCGCCGGGGCGTACATCTGCGGCGAGGAGACGGCATTGCTGGACTCGCTGGAGGGGTTCCGGGGTCAGCCTCGGCTGCGCCCGCCGTTCCCGGCCACCCACGGCCTGTACGCGAGCCCGACGGTGGTCAACAACGTCGGCACCATCGCCAGCGTCCCGCCGATCGTGCTCGGTGGCGCCGACTGGTGGAAGAGCATGGGCACCGAGAAGTCCTCCGGGCCGATGATCTACTCGCTGTCCGGTCGGATCGTCAACCCGGGCCAGTACGAGTGCTCGATGGGTGTCACGCTGCGCGAGCTGCTGGAGCTGGCCGGTGGGATGCAGCCCGGTCACAACCTGCGGTTCTGGACCCCGGGCGGCTCGTCGACCCCGCTGCTCGCCGCCGAGCACCTGGACGTGCCTCTGGACTTCGAGGGGGTGGCGGCGGCCGGCTCGATCCTCGGCACCACGGCCACCCAGATCTTCTCCGACCAGGACTGCCCGGTCTACGCGACGTACCGGTGGTTGGAGTTCTACCACCACGAGTCGTGCGGCAAGTGCACCCCGTGCCGCGAGGGCAACTACTGGATGGTCCGGGTCTACCGGCGGATCCTCGCCGGCCAGGGCACCCACGAGGACCTGGACACCCTGCTGGACACCTGCGACAACATCCTGGGCCGCTCGTTCTGCGGCCTCGGTGACGGCGCGACCAGCTCGGTGACCTCCTCGCTGCAGTACTTCAAGCAGGACTACCTCGACTACATCGAGGGTCGGACCGCACCCAAGCTGTCGGAGAAGACCCTGGTAGGGGCGCACTGATGACCGACGTAGCCAAGCAGACCGAGACCGTCACGCTCACCATCGACGGCGTCGAGGTCACCGCCCCCAAGGGGACGCTGCTGATCCGGGCCGCCGAGCAGATGGGCACCGAGATCCCCAGGTTCTGCGACCACCCGCTGCTGGCCCCGGCCGGCGCGTGCCGGCAGTGCCTGGTCGAGGTGGAGGGCCAGCGCAAGCCGGTGGCCTCCTGCACCCAGACCGTCGCCGACGGCATGGTGGTCCGCACCCAGCTCACCTCGCCGGTCGCCAAGAAGGCGCAGGAGGGGGTGATGGAGCTGCTGCTGCTCAACCACCCACTGGACTGCCCGATGTGTGACAAGGGCGGCGAGTGCCCCCTGCAGAACCAGGCGATGTCCACCGGCCGCACCGACTCGCGCTTCCACGAGCACAAGCGGGAGTACGAGAAGCCGATGGCGATCAGCAGCCAGGTGCTGCTGGACCGCGAGCGCTGCGTGCTCTGCCAGCGGTGCACCCGGTTCTCCGAGGAGATCGCCGGCGACAAGTTCATCGACCTGATGGGCCGGTCGTCCGCCGAGGAGATCAACATCTACCGGGACGACGCGTACGGCGAGGAGGGCGACGCCGGCGACGTGCCGTTCAACTCCTACTTCTCCGGCAACACCGTGCAGATCTGCCCGGTGGGTGCGCTGACCGGTGCCCAGTACCGCTTCCGGGCCCGCCCGTTCGACCTGGTCTCCAGCCCGAGCGTCTGCGAGCACTGCTCGGCCGGCTGCGGGCAGCGCACCGACTGGCGACGCGGCAAGGTGCTGCGCCGGTTGGCCGGTGACGAGCCGCAGGTCAACGAGGAGTGGAACTGCGACAAGGGCCGGTGGGGCTTCCAGTACACCCGGGCCACCGACCGGTTGACCACTCCGTTGGTGCGCGACGAGCGCACCGGTGAGCTGCGCGAGGCGTCCTGGAGCGAGGCGCTGACCGTGGCCGCCGAGGGGCTGCACGCCGCTCGGGAGGGCGGGCAGGGCACGGCGGTGCTCACCGGCGGTCGGCTGACCGTCGAGGACGCGTACGCGTACGCGAAGTTCGCCCGGGTCGCACTGAACACCAACGACATCGACTTCCGGGCCCGGCCGGTCTCCCGCGAGGAGGCCGACTTCCTGGCCAGCTCGGTCGCCGGGGTCACCGACGTCACCTACACCGACGTGGAGAACGCGCCGGCGGTGGTGCTTGTCGGCCTGGAGCCGGAGGAGGAGTGCCCGATCCTCTTCCTGCGGCTGCGCAAGGCGTACCTGAAGAAGACCCTGACGGTGTACGCGCTGGCGCCGTTCGCCACCCGCGGCCTGGAGAAGCTCGGTGCCAAGCTGGCCCGGGTCGTGCCGGGTGAGGAGGCCAGCGTGCTCGCCGAGCACGCCACGGTCGCCGAGGCGCTGAGCGCACCGGGCGCGATCCTGATCGTCGGCGAGCGGTTGGCGAGTGTGCCGGGCGGGCTCTCCGCCGCGGCGGACGTGGCCCGGCGTACCGGCGCGAAGCTGGCCTGGGTGCCGCGGCGCGCGGGTGACCGCGGCGCGGTCGACGCGGGCTGCCTGCCCAACCTGCTCCCCGGTGGCCGGCTGGTCACCGAGCCGGCCGCGCGGGCCGAGCTGGGTGAGGCGTGGGACATCCCGGCCGGGGTGATCCCGAGCCAGGCCGGTCGGGACACCGACGGCATCCTGACCGCCGCTGCCAACGGGCAGCTCGGCGCGCTTGTCGTCGGCGGTGTCGACCCGGCCGACCTGGCCGACCCGCGACTGGCCGAGTCCGCCCTGGACGCGGTGCCGTTCCTGGTCAGCCTGGAGCTGCGCCCCACCGCGGTGACCCGGCGGGCGAACGTGGTGCTGCCGATCGCCCCGGTGGCCGAGAAGGCCGGCAGCTTCCTGGACTGGGAGGGTCGGCTGCGCCCGTTCGAGGCGGTGCTGACCACCGCCGCGATGACCGACGGCCGGGTGCTCGACGCGCTGGCCGCGCTGCTCGACGTGCGGCTCGGCACCGCGGATGTGCCGAGCGTGCGGCGCGAGCTGGGCGGGTTGCCGGCGACGCGTACGACTCGGCCGTCCACGCCGTCGGTGGCGCCGGGCCGGGTGCCGCACCCGGGCGCCGGGGAGGCCGTGTTGGCGACCTGGCACCAGCTGGTGGACCTCGGCAGCCTGACCGAGGGTGACGAGAACCTGGCCGGCACCGCTCGCCCGCCGGTGGTCCGGCTGGGCAAGGGCACCGCCGACGCACTCGGTGTCGCCGACGGCGACGCGGTCACGGTCGGCACCGACCGGGGGGCGCTGACCCTGCCGGCCGAGCTGACCGAAATGCCGGACGGCGTCGTCTGGCTGCCGACCAACTCACCCGGTTCGACCGTGCGACGCAGCCTCGGGGCGACGTCCGGCGCGGTCGTCCGGATCTCCGTCCCCGCGGCGAGCCCGGCCATCCCGGCCGGGCGTGCGGCGGCCGACGAGACCGGTCTCCCGGGTCCGCTCCTTGGTTCCGGGGGTAACAAGTGAGCGCGAGGAGTGAACGAGCGCACGCGAGGGAGACCCTCCGCGAGCGCGAGGAGCGAGCGCAGCGAGCCCCGCAGTCGCGAGCAGTCAGTCTCGCAGTCGCGAACGAAAGGTGGGCACGGTGACTTCGTCAATCCTGGCCCAGGATCCGACGCTTGCCGACTTCGGTCGGGATCCGTGGTGGCTGGTTCTCGGCAAGATTGTCTTCGCGTTCGCCTTCGGTCTGCTGGCCACCCTGCTCGGCGTCTGGTTCGAGCGGCGTGTGGTCGGCTACATGCAGGTGCGGCCCGGCCCCAACCAGGTCGGCCCGTTCGGTCTGCTGCAGACCCTCGCCGACGGCCTGAAGATGGCCTTCAAGGAGGACATCCTGCCGAAGGCGGCCGACAAGGTCGTCTACTTCTTCGCACCGACCATCTCGGTGATCTGCGCGGTCACCGCCCTGTCGGTGGTGCCGTTCGGCCCGATGGTGAGCATCTTCGGCCACCACACGCCGTTGCAGGTCACCGACGTGCCGGTGGCGGTGCTGCTGCTGCTGGCCTGCTCCTCGATGGGCGTCTACGGCATCGTGCTGGGTGGTTGGGCCTCCGGCTCGACGTACCCGCTCCTCGGTGGGCTGCGGTCCAGCGCCCAGATGATCTCCTACGAGGTCGCCATGGGCCTGAGCATCGTGGCGGTCTTCATGACCGCCGGCACGATGAGCACCAGCGGGATCGTCGCCGCTCAGGGCGACGCCACCCGGCTGACCATCTTCGGCACCGAGATCCCGGCACCCGGCTGGTACGCGATCCTGCTGCTGCCCAGCTTCGTCATCTTCTTCATCGCCACCGTGGGTGAGACCAACCGGGCGCCGTTCGACCTGCCCGAGGCCGAGTCCGAGCTGGTCGCGGGCTTCATGACGGAATACAGCTCGCTGAAGTTCGCGCTCTTCATGCTCAGCGAGTACGTCGCCATGGTGACCATGTCCGCGGTCACCACCACGCTGTTCCTCGGCGGTTGGCGCGCACCGTGGCCGATCACCCTGTGGGAGGGCGCCAACTCCGGTTGGTGGCCGATGCTCTGGTTCTTCGGCAAGGTGATCGCGCTGGTCTTCGTCTTCGTGTGGCTGCGCGGCACGCTGCCCCGGCTGCGCTATGACCAGTTCATGCGCCTCGGTTGGAAGGTGCTGCTGCCGATCAACCTGGTCTGGATCCTGGTCCTGTCGGGCCTGCGGTCCATCGAGGACTGGGACTCGCGCGGCAAGGTCATCGCCGTCGGTATTCCGGCCGGCATCCTGCTGCTCGTCACGATCTTCTGGCCCAGCCGGAAGCCGAAGACGACGCCGACGACCCAGGAACAGGTCGACAACCGGCCGTACGGGAGCTTCCCGCTGCCGCCGATGGATCTTCAGGTACCACCGAGCCCGCGCATCACGCGCGTGGTCGCCGAGCGGGAGCCGGCCAACATCGTTGCCGGCTCGGACTCCAGGGAGGTGTGACGTGGGCGCGATCACCGGAACGTTCAAGGGATTCGGTGTCACCTTCTCGCACATGTTCAGGAAGGTCGTCACGACCGACTACCCGTTCAAGCCGCCGGTGTCGGCGCCGCGCTACCACGGGCGGCACATCCTCAACCGGCACCCGGACGGCCTGGAGAAGTGCATCGGCTGCGAGCTGTGCGCGTGGGCCTGCCCGGCGGACGCGATCTACGTCGAGGGTGGCGACAACACCGACGAGCAGCGCTTCTCGCCGGGTGAGCGGTACGCCAGCATCTACCAGATCAACTACGCCCGGTGCATCTTCTGTGGGCTGTGCATCGAGGCCTGCCCGACCCGTTCGCTCACCATGAGCAACGAGTACGAGCTGGCCCGGGACAACCGGCAGGACCTGATCTTCACCAAGGAGCAGCTGCTCGCGCCCCTGCTGGAGGGCATGGAGCAGCCGCCGCACCCGATGCGCCTCGGTGACAGCGAGAAGGACTACTACGTCGGCGCGTTGGACAACCCGGGCACCTCCGCCGGTGCGGAGAAGTCCCCGATGGGCCCCGGCCGCTACCAGGTCGAGGAGCACCCCGGCGTGACGTTCCCGGGCGCCGAGCAGGCCGCCCAGCGCGTCGCGACCGGCAAGGGAGAGGGAGCATGACCACGTCTTCGGTGCTCGCCGCCGCCGGTTCGGTCTCCGGCGGCGAGGCGGTCACCTTCTGGATCCTCGCCCCGCTCGCGCTGATCGGCGGGATCGGGATGGTGGCCGCGCGCAACGCCGTGCACTCGGCGCTGTGGCTGGTGCTGACCATGCTCTGCCTGGGCGTGTTCTACGTGCTCCAGGCCGGTCCGTTCATCGGCATGGTGCAGATCATCGTCTACACCGGCGCGATCATGATGCTCTTCCTGTTCGTGCTGATGCTCGTCGGTCGGGACTCCACCGACTCGTTGATCGAGACGCTGCGCGGCCAGCGGGTCGCCGCGATCGTGCTCGGCCTGGGCTTCGCCGGCCTGGTCGGCACCGGTCTCTACCAGGCACTGGACCGGACCACCGCGGTCGGCCTGGAGCAGGCCAACACCGAGGGCAACGTGCAGGGCATCGCCCGGCTGCTGTTCACCAAGTACGTCTTCGCGTTCGAGCTGACCTCGGCACTGCTGATCACCGCGGCGGTCGGTGCCATGGTGCTGGCCCACGTCGAGCGGCGTAAGCAGGACAAGGTCGACCAGGTGTCGACCATGAAGGCGCGCTTCGCCCCGGGCAACTACCCCGGTCCGAAGCCGGGGCCGGGCGTCTTCGCGACCTCCTCCTCGGTGGCCACCCCCGCGCGGTTGCCCGACGGCCGCCTGACCGACCGCAGCACCCCGGCGATCCTTCCGCAGCGTGAGCTGACCGCCGAGGAGACCTCGCTGAAGGGTACGGACAAGTAATGGGATCGTTCTTCTCGGTCGAGCCGACCTACTACCTCGTGCTCGCCGTGGTGCTGTTCACCATCGGCGCCGCCGGGGTGCTGATCCGGCGCAACGCGATCGTGCTGTTCATGTGCGTGGAGCTGATGCTCAACGCGGCCAACCTGACGCTGGTCACCTTCAGCCGGATCAACGGTGACCTCAACGGCCAGATCATGGCGTTCTTCGTGATGGTGGTGGCGGCGGCCGAGGTCGTGGTCGGGCTCGCGATCATCATGTCCATCTTCCGGACGCGACGCTCGGCGAGTGTCGACGACGCCAACCTGCTCAAGTACTAGAGGGGTCCACCGGTGGAAGAGACTGTGGAATACGCCCAGGCCACGGGGCTGCTCGGGGGCGTCTGGCTGCTGGTGGCGATCCCGCTGCTCAGCGCGGCCATCCTGCTGCTGCTCGGCCGCCGGGCCGACCGCTGGGGGCACTGGTTGGGCGTCGCCGCCATCGGCGCCGCGTTCGTGCTCGGCCTGAGCTTCTTCTTCCAGCTGCGTGGCCTGGAGAACAAGTCGGTCGAGCTGAGCCTCTGGGACTTCATCGCGGTCGGTGACCTGCGGGTCGACTTCGGCCTGCTGTTCGACCCGCTGGCCGCGGTCTTCGTACTGCTGATCACCGGGGTGGGTTTCCTGATCCACCTGTACGCGGTGGAGTACATGGCGCACGACGCGGGTCGTCGCCGGTTCTTCGCGTACTTCAACCTGTTCGTCGCGGCGATGCTGCTGCTGGTGCTCGGCAACAACTACGTGATGCTGTACTTCGGCTGGGAGGGCGTCGGTCTGGCGTCGTACCTGCTGATCTCCTTCTGGACCGAGCGGCCGAGCGCGGCCACCGCCGGCAAGAAGGCGTTCCTGATGAACCGGGTCGGCGACGCCGGCCTGGCCATCGGCATCTTCATCATGTTCGCCACCCTGGGCACCACCCAGTACGACGAGGTGTTCAACGGTGTCGGTTCGCTGACCGGCACCACGGTGCTGGTCCTCGGTCTGTTGCTGCTGCTCGGCGCGGCCGGCAAGTCCGGTCAGTTCCCCCTCCAGGCGTGGCTGCCGGACGCGATGGAGGGCCCCACCCCGGTGTCGGCGCTCATCCACGCGGCCACCATGGTCACCGCGGGCGTCTACCTGATCGCCCGCTCCAACCCGGTCTTCTCCGCCAACTCGACGCTGCAACTCGTGGTGGTCAGCGTCGGCGCGCTCACCCTGCTGATGGGCTGCGTCATCGGCGCGGCCAAGGACGACATCAAGCGGGTGCTCGCCTGGTCGACGGTGAGCCAGATCGGCTACATGTTCCTCGGTGTCGGCCTCGGCGGCGGGGCGTACGCGCTGGCCATCGTGCACCTGCTGGCGCACGGGTTCTTCAAGGCCAACATGTTCCTGGGCGCCGGTTCGGTGATGCACGGGATGAAGGACCAGGTCGACATCCGCCGCTTCGGCGGCCTGTCGACGTACATGAAGGTCACCTGGTTGACCTTCATGATGGGCTGGCTGGCCATCATCGGCATGTTCCCGTTCTCCGGCTTCTTCTCCAAGGAGCCGATCATCGTGGCCGCCTTCGAGCGGGAGGACTGGACCGCCTGGCTCTTCGGCGGGGCGGCGCTGCTCGGCGCGGGGCTCACCGCGTTCTACATGACCCGGCTGTTCGTGCTCACCTTCCACGGCCCGAAGCGCTGGACCGAGGACATCGAGCACCCGCACGAGTCGCCGAAGCTGATGACCATTCCGCTGATCCTGCTGGGGGCCGGTTCCGTCGGCGCCGGTTTCCTGCTCTCCACCTCGGTGCCGGACTGGCTGACGGCGACCGCCGGGCTGGGTGGCGAGCACGCGGAGCACGAGGCGGTCCTCTCGCACGCCGTGATCACCACGCTCTCGCTGCTGGTGACGGTGCTCGGCGCGGGGCTGGCCTGGTTCCTGTTCCGGGCCGGCACGGCCACCGCACCGCAGCCGGCCGGGGTCCTGGTCACCGCCGCCCGGCGCAACCTGTACGCGGACGCGGTCAACGAGGCGATCTTCGAGAAGCCGGGCATCTTCCTCACCCGGGCGCTTGTCTACCTCGACAACCGGGGCATCGACGGGCTGGTCAACGGGCTCGCCGCCGCGGTCGGCGGTGGCTCGGGTCGGCTCCGGCGGATGCAGACCGGCTTCGTCCGCTCGTACGCCACCTCGATCCTCGCCGGTGCGCTGCTGGTGATGGCGGCGTTCCTGGCGGTGCAGGCGGGGTGGTTGGCGTGATCGACCGCAATACGCCCGCCCCCGCCGGCGGACCACGCATCCACGACGGAGGTAAGGCCGCATAATGTCCAACTTCCCGTTCCTCTCGGTGCTCACCGTGGCGCCACTGGTGGGCGCCCTGGTGGTGGCCTTCCTGCCGCGCCATCGGCCGGAGCTGGCCAAGCAGGTGGCGTTCGTCTGGTCGCTGCTGGTGCTGGTGCTCTCGGTGGTGATGTGGGTCAGCTTCAAGGCCGGCGGTGACCGGTTCCAGTTCCGCGAGTCGTACTCGTGGATCCCGGACTGGGGTGTCAGCTTCACCTTCGCCGCCGACGGCATCGCGCTGGTCATGCTGATGCTGATCGCGGTGCTGGTGCCGCTGGTGATCCTGGCGTCCTGGCACGACGCCGAGTCGTCGAAGCGGTCGGTGCCTGTCTACTTCGCGCTGCTGCTGGTCCTCGAGTGCACGATGATCGGTGTCTTCGCGGCCGCCGACGTCTTCCTGTTCTACGTGTTCTTCGAGGTCATGCTGGTCCCGATGTACTTCCTGATCGGCAGCTACGGCGGCCACCAGCGGCAGTACGCGGCGGTGAAGTTCTTCCTCTACTCGCTCGTCGGCGGTCTGTTCATGCTGGCCGCCGTGATCGGGCTGTGGGTGGTCGGTGGCAAGACCTTCGACTGGCAGGCGCTGTCGCAGGTCGACATCAGCACCGGCACCGAGCGGTGGCTGTTCCTCGGCTTCTTCCTGGCGTTCGCCATCAAGGCGCCGTTCTTCCCGTTCCACACCTGGCTGCCGGACGCCGGTGGCGCGGCCCCGGCGGGCGCGGCGGCGCTGCTGGTCGGTGTGCTGGACAAGGTCGGCACGTTCGGCATCCTGCGCTACTGCCTGCCGCTGTTCCCCGAGGCGTCGAAGTGGTTCGCGCCGTGGGCGCTGGCGCTGGGCGTGATCGGCATCGTCTACGCCGCGCTGCTGGCGGTCGGTCAGAACGACCTCAAGCGGCTGGTGTCGTACACCTCGATCGCGCACTTCGGTTTCATCGGGGTGGGCATCTTCGCCTTCACCACCCAGGCCGGCACCGGCGCGGTGCTCTACATGCTCAACCACGGTCTGGCGACCGGCCTGCTGTTCCTGGTCGTGGGCATGCTGATCTCCCGGCGTGGTTCCGCGCTGATCAGCGACTTCGGTGGGGCGGGCAAGCTGGTCCCGGTGCTCGCCGGGGTGCTCTTCTTCGCCGGTCTCGCGTCGCTCGCGCTGCCCGGTACGGCACCGTTCATCTCCGAGTTCCTGGTGCTGATCGGCACCTTCACGGTGAACAAGCCGGTCGCGATCATCGCCACGCTCGGCATCATCCTGGCCGCCGCGTACGTGCTGTGGATGGTACAGCGCACCACCCAGGGCACCCTCAACCCGACGCTCACCGAGGTCGACGGCATGCGCCGGGACCTCAACCTGCGCGAGAAGGTCGTCGTCGCTCCACTGATCGCACTGATCCTGCTGCTCGGCTTCTTCCCCAAGCCGGTCACTGACGTGATCAACCCGGCCGTCCAGGCGACCATGGACGACATCGGCAGAACCGACCCGGCCCCGTCGGTGGGCACCGTCCAGGAGGCGGCAAAGTGACCGATTTCGAACTGCCGTCGCTCGACTACGCGGCACTCTCCCCGATCCTGATCATGCTGGGCACCGCACTGCTCGGCGTGCTGGTCGAGGCCTTCGTGCCCCGGCGCTCGCGGCACGTGGTGCAGTTGACGCTCGCGCTGGTGGCGGTGCTCGCGGCGTTGACCATGGTGGTGCTCAACGCCGACGAGCGGATGATCACCGCGGGCCAGGCCATCGCGGTGGACGGTCCGACGCTGTTCCTCCAGGGCGCGATCCTGGTGCTGGCCGCGATGGCGCTGCTGCTGATCGGCGACCGCTCGGTCGAGCTGGGCGGGGCGTTCGTCGCCCAGGCCGCGGTGACCGCCGAGTCGGCCGACGACCGGCGGCAGGCCGAGGGGCGCAACGGCCTCACCGAGATCTACCCGCTCACCACGTTCGCCATCGGCGGCATGCTGATTTTCGTGGCGGCGAACGACCTGCTGACCATGTTCATCGCGCTGGAAGTCTTCTCCCTGCCGCTCTACCTGCTCTGCGCGCTGGCCCGTCGCCGTCGCCTGCTGAGCCAGGAGGCGGCGATGAAGTACTTCCTGCTCGGCGCGTACGCCTCCGCCTTCTTCCTGTTCGGCGTGGCCCTGATCTACGGCTTCACCGCCGGCATGCCGGGTCGGGTGGCCGGCGTGGACTTCGCCACCATCAACGCGGCGGTGAGCGAGTCGCCGGCCAGCCAGGTGCTGCTCTTCGCCGGCATGGCGCTGCTCGCCATCGGCCTGCTCTTCAAGGCCGCGGCGGCACCGTTCCACGTCTGGACCCCGGACGTCTACCAGGGTGCGCCGACCCCGGTCACCGGCTTCATGGCGGCCTGCACCAAGGTCGCCGCGTTCGGTGCCCTGCTGCGTGTCTTCCACGTCGCGTTCGCCGACGCCACCTGGGACTTCACCCCGGTCCTCGGCGTGGTGGCGGTGCTGACCATGCTGATCGGCGCCGTGCTCGCGGTCACCCAGACCGACATCAAGCGGCTGCTCGCGTACTCCTCGATCGCCAACGCCGGCTACCTGCTCGTCGGTGTGCTGGCGCCGAGCCGCGAGGGGCTCGCCGGCACGATGTTCTACCTGGTCGCGTACGGCTTCTCGGTGCTTGCCGCGTTCGCGGTGGTGACCCTGGTGCGCGACGCCGACGGGGAGGCCACCCACCTGTCCCGCTGGGCCGGGTTGGGTCGCCGCTCGCCGTTCTTCGCCGCCCTGTTTACCTTCATCCTGCTGGCCTTCGCCGGTATCCCACTGACCAGCGGCTTCATGAGCAAGTTCGCGGTCTTCGGGCCGGCGCTGGAGGGTGGTCAGACCTGGCTGGTGATCGCCGGTGTGCTGACCAGCATGGTGCTGGCGTTCCCGTACCTGCGGGTCGTGGTGATGATGTGGCTCTCCGAGCCGGGCGAGTCCACCCCGACGGTCACGGTGCCCGGTGGGCTCACCTCCGCGGCGCTGATGATCGGTGTGCTGGCGACCCTGGTGCTGGGCATCGCCCCGGCGCCGCTGCTTCGTCTGGCCACTGGAGCTGCCGAATTCGTTCGATGATCGAAGGATCGACTACCGGGGGTTGGCACGTGTTCACGTGTCGGCCCCCGGTGCGTATCCCCGGCCCGGAGCAGGTAGAACGGGTGTGGCATGGTTGATAGCGTGGTGAATCCGGCGGGCGAGCGTTCAGGTTCCTCCGGCTCCGGCGGTCGGCGGGGTCGGGCGAGCACGAGTCAGTTCGGTGCGCTCGGCCTCCACCTCGCCGATCCCCGCGTCGAGGCTTCCGTGCTCGGCGTGCTGGACACGGTCGAGGTCGAGCTGCGGGCCAGTGTGTCCAGTGCCGACCCGTTCGTCAGCGAGGCGGCCCGGCACCTCCTGGAGGCCGGCGGGAAGCGTTTCCGGCCGCTGCTGGTGGCGCTCGGCGCACAGTTCGGTGACCCGGACGCCGCGCAGGTGGTCCCGGCCGCCGTGGTGATGGAGCTCACGCACCTCGCCACCCTCTACCACGACGACGTGATGGACGAGGCCGCCGTGCGCCGGGGTGCGCCCAGCGCCAACTCCCGCTGGACCAACTCGGTCGCGATCCTGGTCGGCGACTACCTCTTCGCCCGGGCGGCGGACATCGCCGCCGATCTGGGCCCCGAGGCGGTCCGGTTGCAGGCACGTACCTTCGCCCGGCTGGTGCACGGTCAGATCGCGGAGACCGTCGGTCCGCGCGCCGACGACGACCCGGTGGCCCACTACCTGCACGTGATCGCCGAGAAGACCGGCTCGCTCATCGCGACGTCGGCCCGGTTCGGCGGGATGTTCGGTGGCGCACCGGCGGAGCACGTCGAGGCCCTCGCCGGGTACGGCGAGACGATCGGTGTCGCCTTCCAGCTCTCCGACGACCTGCTGGACATCGCCTCCGAGTCGGGGCAGTCGGGCAAGACCCCCGGCACGGATCTGCGCGAGGGTGTCCCGACGCTGCCGGTGCTCTACGCGCGCGCGGCGGACGACGCCGACGCGTCCTCGGTGCGTCTGCGGGAGATCCTGGCGACCGGCCCGCTGACCGACGACGCGCTGCACACGGAGGCGTTGGGGCTGCTGCGGGAGAGCCCGGCCCTCAAGCGGGCCCGGGAGACCGTCCGCAGTTACGCCGAGGACGCCCGAGCGCGGCTGGCCCCGCTCCCGCAGAGCCCGTCCCGCCAGGCCCTCGAATCCCTCTGCGACTACATAGCCGACCGCACCGGCTAACCCCGCTGCCCCACGGCCCCCGGCCCTCCCGGCCCCCGGCCCCCGGCCCTCCCGGCCCCCGGCGGTGATCATGAGGTTATTGCCACGACACGCCGGGTGGTTTCTAGGCTTCAGTGCAACTGATCTTGGTTGTGGTGGAGGTGCTGGTGGCGAGGCCGGGTGTGGTGACGTTCGGGCATC
>NZ_JBEZDJ010000034.1:30259-76576 GCF_040648275.1 Micromonospora sp. NPDC049171 | reverse complement strand
CCCCGCCAGACGCTCGACTGGGCAACCCCAGCCGAACGCCTGGACCACCTCATCGCTACCTAACGATTGCACTCACCCCTTGACCCCAAGCCGAGCTGGAGGGCTATAACCCCATGATCAACGGGGCGTGGCGGGGAGGGGGGAGGGGGTGGGGGTGGGGGGTGGGGACAGGGAGGGGACAGGGGGCGCTGTTAGGCGGCGAAGGTTTTGGTGATCTGGGCGCAGAAGGCGGGGAGGTCGTCGGGGTTGCGGCTGCTGGTCAGGTTGCCGTCGGTTACGCACTCCTCGTCGACCCAGGTGGCGCCGGCGTTGGTCAGGTCGGTACGAAGGGTCGGCCAGGACGTGATTCGTCGGCCGCGCACCACGTCCGCCTCGATCAGCGTCCACGGACCGTGACAGATCACCCCGACCGGCTTGCCCGCGTCGAAGAACGCCTTCACGAAGCGCACCGCGTCCGGGTCGCCGCGCAGGAAGTCCGGGTTCGCGACGCCGCCGGGGAGCACCAGCGCGTCGTAGCCGGCGGCGTCCGCCTTGTCCGCGGTCACCTCCACGTCGTACGTCTTCGACTGGTCCAGGTGGTTGAAGGACTGGATGGACCCGGGCTTGAGCGAGACCAGCTCGACTGTCGCGCCGGCGTCCTCGACCGCCGCACGCGGCTGGACGTACTCGACCTCCTCGACGCCGTCGGCGGCCAGGAAGGCGATCCGCTTGCCCTGCAGTGTCGTTGCCATCTCGGTACGTCTCCTTTCCGGGGATACCGCAATTTCCTTCCCGGCTCCGCACGTCCGAAACGACCCAGCCGGGCAGCAACGGCACGGTGGTGACACAGCCGCAGGTCAGGCACGGGCCAGGTTTGGCCCGGGGGGCGCTGGGGACCCGGGGAGGCATGGCAGGAGCAGCAGCGGAACAGCGCCGGCTCGCCACCGTCGTGGAGAGCTGGCTGGAACGCCCAGTCCTGATCGTCGGTGACGCCATGTTGGACGAGTGGCGCTTCGCCGACTCCGAGCGGCTCTGCCGGGAGGCGCCCGCACCGGTCCTCACCCTGCGCCGACGGATCTCCGCCGCCGGTGGGGCCGCGAACACCGCGGTCAACGTCGCCGCTCTCGGCGGCCGGGCGGTGCTGGTGGCACCGGTGGGCGCGGACGTGGCCGGCGACGAGTTGCACGACTGTCTGGACCGCGCGGGCGTCTGGGACCGGACCGTGAACCAGCCCGGGCGGCCCACCCCGGTGAAGCGGCGGATGTTGGCCGGCAACCAGATCCTGTTGCGGGAGGACTCCGGCGACGCGGACGACGCGCTCGACCCGGAGGGCGTGACCCGGCTGCTCACCGCCCTGAGCTGCGCCACCGAGGAGCTGCGCGCCGCCGCCGGTGGGGAGGCGCCCACCCTGGTGGTCTGCGACTACGGCCTGGGGGCGCTGCCCGCCCCGGTGCGCGCGTGGCTGGTCGAGCAACGCGAGCGGTATGCCACTGTCGCGCTGGACGCCCACGACCTGGCCGACTGGCGGGGCCTCGCGCCGACGGTGGTCACGCCCAGCTTCGCCGAGGCGACCCGGCTGCTGGCCCGAGCCGGCGGCGCGACCCGACCGACCACCGGCATCGACCTGCACCTGGAACACCCGCACGGCGACCCGTCCGACGGCCCGTCCGAACTGAGCGTGGGCGCGGCACCCGGCGGGGTACGCACCGACGAGGTCACCGAGAACCACCCGGGGCCGGTCGGTGAGCCCACCCCGGGCGAGGGCCGGGTGGCTCTCACCGGCGACGGGCTCAGCGTCACCGGCACCGGCGTCACCGTGAACACCCGGGCCGGTGAGGGCGTCGACCGGGCGGTCCTGGCGGAGTCGCGCCTCGCGGAGCTGCGCGCGCACACCGGCGCCGACGTGGTCGCGGTAACCCTGGACACCGAGGGGGCGGTGGTCGGTGGCGCCGACGGGGAGCCACGGCGCAGCCACAGCACCCCGGTCCCGGCGAGCCACGCCGTGGGTGCCGGCGACGCGTACCTGGCGGCGATGACGTTGGCCCTGGCCGCCGACGCGCCGCTGCCCACCGCCGCGCAGCTCGCCCAGTTGGCGGCCACCATCACCGTCTCCGACACCGGCACCTGCGTGTGCCGGCGGGAGGATCTGCTCGCCGCGCTCGACCAACCAACCGAGACAGTGAGCCATCCCGCGTTGGTGGGCAGCGACGAGTTGGACGCGATCGTCGCCGAGTACCGCGAGGCGGGACGGTCGGTGGTGTTCACCAACGGCTGCTTCGACGTGCTGCACCGGGGGCACGTGCGCTACCTGGAGCAGGCCCGCGCGTTGGGTGACCTGCTGATCGTGGCGGTCAACTCGGACGGCAGCGTACGCCGCCTGAAGGGCCCGGACCGGCCGGTCAACCCGGTCGAGGACCGGGGAGCCCTGCTCGCCGCGCTCGCCTGTGTGGACCATGTGGTGGTCTTCGAGGAGGACTCGCCCGCCGCGCTGATCGAGGCGGTCCGGCCGGACATCTACGTCAAGGGCGGGGACTACCCGCCGGAGCTGGTGCCGGAGGCGCCGCTGGTGCGCCGGCTGGGTGGCCAGGTGCACACCCTGGGGTACGTGCCGGACCGGTCCACGTCGGCGATCATCGAGCGGATCCGGTCACACAGCCAGGACCCGTCGCCGCAGACCCCGGACCGGGAGCCCGACCCGTCACTCAGCTCCCGCACCCAGGCGTCGTGAACCGCCCCCTCGACCTCGGCACCCCGGCGGAGTTTCGC
The DNA here is from genome assembly GCF_040648275.1 of Micromonospora sp. NPDC049171. Lineage (NCBI taxonomy): Bacteria > Bacillati > Actinomycetota > Actinomycetes > Micromonosporales > Micromonosporaceae > Micromonospora > Micromonospora sp. NPDC049171. The sequence goes on along the minus strand of NZ_JBEZDJ010000034.1, from coordinate 73,831 downwards.
GCCGACCGGTTGGTCGACGTGTTGATACCGACCCGGAACCGGCCCGCCGAGTTGGCGGTCACCCTGGGCGGGCTCGCCGCCCAGGACGGCGTACCCGGCTTCGGGGTGGTGGTCAGCGACCAGTCCGACGGGGACCCGGCGTACGCGCATCCCGCCGCGGCCACCATGGTCCGGGCGCTGCGGCATCGCGGTCACCCGGTGCTGCTGACCCGCCGGCTGCCCCGCCGGGGGTTGGCCGAGCACCGGGCGTACCTGCTCGCCGCCTCGACCGCCCGGTACGTCCTCAGCCTCGACGACGACATCTGGCTGGAACCGGGGACACTGCGCCGGCTGGTGACGGCGATCGGCGAGTTGGGCTGCGGCTTCGTCGGCAACGGGGTGCACGGCCTCTCGTACGCCGACGACGTGCGGCCGGACTCGCACGGGCACTACGAGGAGTGGACCGGCTCGCCCACGCCGGAGCGGATCCGACCCGACACCCCGCAGTGGAACCGGGCCCGGATCCACTCGGCGGCCAACCTGCTGCACATCACCGAACACCTGGCGCTGCCGCCGGGTGCCTGGCGGGCGTACAAGGTGTCCTGGATCGGCGGGTGCGTGCTGTACGACCGGGCCAAGCTCGTCGCCGCCGGTGGCTTCGACTTCTGGCGTCGGGTGCAGGAGAAGCACCAGGGCGAGGACGTGGCCGCGCAGCTCGCGGTGTTGGCCCGCGATGGTGGTGCGGGCATCCTGCCCAGCGGCGCCTACCACCTGGAATCTCCCACCACTGTCACCGACCGGGACGTGGAGGCGTGGGAGGTCGTCCTCGCCGACGAGGACACCCCGCAGCCGGCCTGAACTACGGGGTGAGCAGCTCCCGGGCAGCTTCCACCACCTCGATCACCGGGACGTCGGTGACGAAGGAATCCCGGTGCGGGCACTCACCGTCGCCGGGCCGGTGCGGATAGATGCCCGGCGTGCAGTCCACCCCGCACACCGGGCAGTGCACAGTCCACGAGCTGATCGGCCGATGCCGGCCCCGCAGCGGGCTGGCCCCGTTGATCAGGTTGCCGACCCAGAAGATCCCCACCGTGGGCGCACCGACCGCGGCGGCCAGGTGCAGCGGGCCGGTGTCGTTCGAGACGACCAACGCGCAGTCGGCGTAGCAGCCCACCAGCCCGCCCAGGCTGAGCGTGCCCACCTGCGGACGCACCGGCACCGGTGCCGCATCGACCACCCGGTCCACCACCTCCCGCTCGGCGGGCGTACCGGTGACCAGCACCTCGTAGCCGTCCTCGTACAGCGCACCGGCCACCTCGGCGAAGCGCTCGGCAGGCCAGCGGCGGCGGGTGTCGGTGGCGCCCGGATGCAACGCCACCCGGGGCCGCCGCGCCGGGCCGAGCACCCGGGCGGCCTCGGCGCGATCGGCGTCGGTCACCGCGAGCGTCGGCGTGATGGTGGTCGCCGGTGCTCCGACCAGCGCCACCACCTCCAGGTAGCGGATCACCTCGTGCTGGTAGTAGACGTACCGCAGCCACCGGTCCAGTGGCGGCGCGTCGTCGGCGCGCAGACCAACCGTCACCCGGGCCCCGAGCCGACCCATCAGCGGGTTGGAGTTCGCGCCGCCACCGTGGATCTGCACCGCCAGGTCGAAACCCGCACCCGTGGCGGCGGCCACGAAGTCGTCCATCGACGACTCCGCCTCGCCCGGGTCCGGCGCACGGATGCCGGGAGCCGGCGGCACCACCAGCACCCGGTCCACCGGGCCGGGCCGGTCGCGCCAGAGCTTCGCGTGCCACGGCGCTCCGAGCAGCACGATCTCCGCCGCCGGGTACGCGGCACGCAACGCGTCAAGCGCCGGCAGGGCGAAGATGAAGTCGCCGAGTGCGTTGGCGCGCAGCACCGCGATCCGCCGCACGTCTTCGACCCGCTCGCCGGTCGGGCCGAGCAGGGACGGAGTGACCACGCAACCCGCTATGTCCGGTCCACTTCGCCGAAGGTGTCCGGGCGGTGCAGCTCCCGGTCCGCGGCGGGGTCGGCAGGCATCGGCGTACCCGTGGAGGGGGCGCCGGAGCGCGGCCCGGTGCGACCGACGGTGATGGTGCGCGGCGTGGGCCGGGTCGCCCTGGGCAACCGGACCCGGAGCAGGCCGTGGTCCATGACCGCGTCGATGGCCTCCGGGTCGACCCGCGACGGCAGGTTGACGCGGTACTCGAAGCCGCGGGTCTCGAAGCCGCCGGGGATGCCCTGGTCGGCGTTGACCTCGGCCTCGGAGCGGGCCCGTACGCACAACTCGAGGTCGTCCAACTCGACAGCCACCTCCTCCGGTGCCACCCCGGGCAGCCGGACGACGACCTCCCAGCCGTCCGCGGTCTCGGCCAAGTCGACGTCGGACGCGCCGGCCCGGCCACCGACCAGGCGACTCAGCTCGGCGCGCAGCGACTGCAACTCCCCCATCGGGTCCCAGCCCTGCTGCCGGCCGCCCCGCCAGCCCCGACCGAATCCGCCGGCCTGCTGTTCGCTCATCACACCTCTCCGATCCGCTGGGTGGAAGTTTGCGGCCGCAGTGAGCTGGGCGCGTCCAGGCCGGCGTCGCGGTCGACGCCCACACCCAGCCGGTCGACCAACTCGCCACCCAGCCAGGCGCTGATGCCGAGGATCCCCACCGCGACCACCTCGATGGCGACCAGGGCGCCGCCCGCGGCCCGGGAGTCGGCGTTGAGCCGCACGGCCCACACCGCGGCGAAGAGCAGGATCACCGCGACGTTGGCGGCGGCGTGCAGCAGACCCACCCGCTTGGCGCGGGTGCCGGTCGGGATGGCCAGCAGGTCGAACGAGCCGGCCGCCGCCGCGAGGAGACCGCCGATCAGGCCGACGGTGATGTTCCAGTACGCGACCTCGCCGAGCAGGTCGGGGCCCCCGACGGTGTCGATCACGTCGAACAGCACCGCCGTGGCCAGCAGCGCGACCGGGAACATGACGAGCATCGGATGGACTGGATGACCCAGTACCTTGAGTCGGCTCTCCATCTCCCGGCCTCCACTTGTCGGCGTCCTGCGGAACGGTCTCGTGCGGCGGGCGCGTCGGGTGAGGCCGTACCCCCGGCGACCGTGCACAAACCTCACCCTGGTCACGGCGGCCTAGGCTGACGAATGGCGGTGCCCGCCAACGGGTCAACGCCTGAGGGAGGATCACGTGACGGTGGAGATCACTTCGCACGAGGAACTGCGCGAGCTGCTCGGCGAACCAACGGCGCGGGCGGCCAACAAGGAACGCCAACGCCTGCACGAGCGGGACCGTGAGTGGCTCGCCGCATCGCCGTTCTGCCTGCTGGCCACCGCCGGTGCGGACGGCAGCTGCGACGTCTCCCCCAAGGGCGACCCGGCCGGGTTCGCCATGGTGCTGGACGACACGACCATCGCGCTGCCCGAGCGGCCGGGCAACAGGCGGGCCGACGGTTACCGCAACATCCTGGACAACCCACACGTCGGGTTGCTCTTCCTGATCCCGGGGCGCACCGACACGCTGCGGATCAACGGGCGGGCCCGCCTGGTCAGCGACGCGCCCTGGTTCGACGACATGGTGGTCAAGGGGCACCGGCCGGTGCTCGCCGTGGTGGTGGAGATCGAGCAGATCTTCTACCACTGCGCGAAGGCGTTCCTGCGGTCCGCGCTGTGGCAGCCGGAGACCTGGCAACCCGACGTGCTGCCGTCCCGCCCCCGCCTGATCAAGGAGGTCGAGGCGCCGGTGGTGAGCCTGGAGGACCTGGAGCGGCACTACGGCCCGGAGTACGCCAAGAACATCTACAGCTGAGCTTGCTCCTGGGCGCTCCGGTCCGCCAGTTCCGGCCAGCCGACAGGGTCGGTCACCTCGTGAGGAAGTGCGGCGTGGCGGGGTCGGGGGCGGCGACCGCAGCCCACCGTCCCTGGTGTCGCAGGATGGTGACGGGATGGTCGAAGCAGTCGCTCATCAGCTCGGTCGTCAGCACCCTCTCGACCCGCCCGCACGAGACCGCACGGCCCTCGCGCAACAGCAGCGCGTGCGTGGTGGTCGTGGGCAACTCTTCGAGGTGATGGGTGACCAGGATGCTTGTCGCCTCCGGCGCCGCGTCCCGAATGCGGTCCAGGCTCGTCAACAACTGCTCACGGGCCCGCAGGTCCAGACCGGTGGCTGGCTCGTCGAGCAACAGCAGTCGCGGGCGCGCCAGCACTGCCCGCGCGAGCAGCACGCGCCCCCGCTCGCCGTGGGACAGCAGGTGCCAGCGGGCCTCCGCGCTTCCGCCCAGCCCCAGCAGGTGCAGGAGGTGGTCCGCCCGCTCCAGCTCGTCCGGGCGCGGCGTCCACCGGGGCATCAGGTCGATCGTGCCGGTCGCTCCGGTGAGCACCACCTCGCGGGCGGTCAACGCCGAGCGCAGCGGGTGCTGCGGGTTGACCCGGCCGATCGAGCGACGCAACTGGAAGACGTCGGTACGCCCGAGGCGCTGACCGAGGATGTCCACCTGCCCCCGGGTGGGATGCTGGTGGGCGCCGAGGACGCTGAGCAGGGTGCTCTTGCCCGCACCGTTGGGCCCGATCAGTGCCCAGTGCTCTCCGGCGCGGATGGTGACGCTGATTCCCGCGAGCAGCAGGCGGGCCTCCCGTACGACATCGACGTCCCGAGCCTCGATCACCGTGTCGCCCGGGCCGGCGTGGCGGCTCACCTGCCCGGCTCGCTGAGGAACACGCCGAGAGCCAGCGCCACCAGCGGAATCAGGCAGATGATGGTGAACACCCCCTGCGGGCCCCAGGTTTCCGCCGCCAGACCGAGGACGGGCGCGAGGAGGCCGCCGATGCTCACGGCGAGCCCGAGCGTCACACCGGCCGCGGTGCCGGGCCGCGTGGGCAGATAGTCCTGGCCCAGCTTGACCAGCACGGCGAACGGGATGTTCAGGGCGATGCCGGCGAGCACGGCGAACAGGAGCGGCGGGTACTCCCCGGGGGTGAGCCGCAGGCCGACGAGCGCGGGGACGGCGACGATCGCGCCGAGTTGCACGGTGCGGACCATCCCGACCCGGTCGGCGATCCGGCCACCCAGCAGCGTTCCGACCACCCCACCGACCAGGAAGCAGGCCAGCGCGGCTCCGGCGAGGCTCCTGCCCGCGCCCAGATGGCGTATCCAGAACAACTCGATGAAGGTGATCGCACCGAAGAAGGCGACAGATCTGACGGTCTCGATGCAGGTCAGCACCAGGAAGGGAACCCAGCGGTCCCGGCCGTCGTGCGCGACGAGGCGCGCGGCCGGCCGCCGTAGCCGATTGCGGTGGAGCAGGAAACCCATGAGTACGGCCGGCGGAATGAAGAGCGCCGTCGCCCCGACGCCCATCGCGATGAGTGCCGGAGTCGCCAGCACCGGTGCCAGGAAGAACCCGACACTGCCACCGGCGGCGAAGATGCTCATCGCCGTGGCGCTGTCACCTGCCGCCACCCGGGCCGACTTTCCCGCGGCCGGATGGAACATCGCCACGCCGATTCCCGACGCGCAGAGCAGGAGCCAGACCGCCACGTAGCTGTGCACGAGACCGGCGAGGCCGAGCCCGATTCCGGCGAGCGTCACTCCCGCACCGGCGAGCCAGTCGAGCCGGTACCGGTCGACGGCGACGCCGATGAATGGTTGCGGAATGGCGCTGCCCATGGTTGCGGCGAGCGTGAGACCGCCGGCGGCCACGTAGCCGTAGTGACGGTCCAGCACGAAGTACGGAACGCAGGCCGGCACCAGACCCTGATAGAGGTCGTCGACCGCGTGGGCGGCGCTCCACAGTCGCATCCGCCGCCACGCCGACGGTTGCTCGTCAAGCGCCAGCACCGTCCCAGGGTTGGCCGGGTTCACTCGGCTGCCTGTCTCCGTCACCATCAGCTCTCTCGTTCGGGTGTCGCAGGAAGGATGCCCGGTCGCCCCGGATGCGGACTATCGATATCCTGCCGACTTGTGTCGCCAAGCAGCCAAGATGTCGATGGCCCCGCCCGGGTACCCCTGGCCGACCGCGATCGGATCGACTGGCACAGCCACCCACGCCACCAGCTTGTCTGCCCCCGCAACGGGGTGTTGGGGGTGTCGACACCGACGGGGATGTGGACCGTGCCACCGGACCGGGCGGTGTGGATTCCGGCCGGCGTCGCCCACGCTCATCGGGCGTACGGGCCCACCGACATGCGCGCGATCATGTTCGACCGCCCGCTGAACCCGTTGGGCGTGGATCAGCCGACCGCCCTGGCCGTCTCGCCGCTGCTACGCGAGGTGATCGTCAGCCTCACCGACGGCGAGGAGCGGACCGACGACGAACGGGACAACCTCGAACGCGTGGCTCTTGACCAGCTACGACGGGTGGCCACGTTGCGGCTGCGCCTGCCGTACCCGGCCGACCCCCGGTTGCGGGACCTTGCCGAGATCCTGCTCGACGACCCCACCGACCGCCGCACCCTCGGCGAGTTGGGCAGAGCCGTGGGCGCCGGCGCGCGTACCCTCAGCCGACTGTTCCGGGAGCAGACCGGAATGTCGTTCCCGCACTGGCGGACCCAACTGCGGCTGCACCACTCGCTGCGGTTGATCGCCGAGGGTGAGTCGGTCACCACGACCGCCGCGGCCAGCGGTTACAGCGGTCCCAGTGCGTTCATCCAGGCGTTTCGGGCCTACTTCGGGATCACGCCGGGCGAGTACTGCCGAAGCCGGCGCGGCGGCGATCCTTCCCCACCTCGAACTGACCGGCCGCGGTCCGGCTCGCCGGCCGGCGAGCCCTGACCGGCCCCGGTCCGGGTCGGCGGCCGGCGACGGCCACTCCGCCGATCCAACGCCCGTCCCACCCCGCTCGGCCGGGACCACGCGATTCGGACCCGCGTGTCACGATCTCGGCCATGCGTCTTCCGTTCGGCCTGCTCGTCGCATCCGTCGCGGCCGGAGTGCTCTCGGCTGCGGCGGCGCTGCTCGCCATGACGGCCGCTTCGTTGCAGTTCGGCCTGGTCATGCTGCTCGCACTGCTCGGCCACGTCGTGCTGGGTCGCGGTGCGCGCCGTGTGCGGTGGGCCGTCGCCGCCGGCATCGGCCTCCTTGCCGTGGTGGCGGCCATGAGGCTGTTCTGGCACCAGGAGCAGGCCGTCGAGGTGGGCTGGACGGCCTACGGGCCAGCGACAGCGGAGACGTCCATAGTGGAAGGATGGCGGGACTCGATCGACAGGCAACGGCTCGCCGCCCTGGGTCTGGCGCTTGGCGTCGTCTGTCTCGCCGCCGGCGTGCTGGCACTACCGGCCCGCGGCAGGCGGCGGGGGGCGGCGACGGCGGTCCTCGCGCTGCCGCTGCTCGCCTGGTTCGGGCAGGACTCCAGCCGGGAGTTCGTCGACTACCCGCTGCCGGACCTGCTCGCAACGGTGTGGCCGGCGCTGCTCGCTGCCCTCGTGACCATGGGGGCACTCGCGCTGTCCGGGTGGCGGGCCGACCGCCGTTGGCTACTCCCGGTGGGGTTGTTCCTGCTGTCACTCGCAACGGCCGACGTGTACTCGAACCTCGCCGGACTGTGGTCGGGCTGGTGGGACATGGTCAATCCGGACCAGAACGTCGCCTTTCTGCAACTAGGAATGACCGTGAGTACGTCAGCGGGAGACTCGCTTGAGGTGTCGTCGGCCGTGGAGAGGGCGATCGCGCTGGCCGGTGCAGGGCTGACGGCCGTCGGTGCGCTGCGCAGCTCCCAGGAAGTCCCCGCTTCTTCCGCGTAGCACAGATCTGAATTGCGGCTTACGGCCCTTCGCCCGCCCCTTCTCTCCCGCCGGCCGACGCTAAGATCTCCATGTTTCGATCTACAACGGGGAGGAAGACCCACATGCGATGGAAGTTTCCGGCCGGCGCCCTGATAGCGCTGGCTTTTCTGGTTCCGGCGGCACCGGCGGTGGCGCAAGCCGGATCGCCCGGGCTGAACGAGGCCTGCCAGACGGTCGAGCGCAAGGTGTACACGGACATTCGCACGCTCGTCACCATCGACCTGGACACCGCCAACACCGCCCAGCTGCGGCTGTTGGCCTATCGGATCCTGGACAGGGCAACCGAAGAGCAGTTGCCCGTTCTGCCGAAAGCCATTGCGGAGCGACTGAACGGCACCACTGAAGAACTCCGCGCATTCCTCAAGGCGGATATGCAGAGTGCCTGGTCAGTGGCTTTGCGGATCTCGGTGTACCGGACGCTGCCGGGTGCTGGTGCCAACGTGAACGAGGCCGCGCAGGAGACGCTCGCTGTCACGTCCGTCGACGCCTACCTGGCGTACCTGAACGACGGCCTGTACGTCGCGCGTGAGCTTGACTGCGCGTCGCAGCCCCCTTCGACGCCCAGCGCGACGTCCAGCGCCACGACGACCGTTGCACCGGGCCCCTACGTCCTCCGCTAGCCTGGGCACCTCCGGCGGTGCGGGCGGTGGGCTGCCCGTCACCGTGACCGTGGCCAGCATCGGCGGTGCGCTTCTGCTCCTCGGCGGCGCGGGTTACCTGATCGGACGCCGACGCCGGTCCCGCTTCGTGGCCTAGCTCGCGCGACGCGCCCGGCTCGATGCTTCGTCGAGCCGGGCGCGCTCAGGGCCAGCGGGCGTCTCTGCCCATACGCGATACTTCCCGTCATGATCCGCCTTGATCGTGTGGAGCTCCGGCAGATCTCCCACCCGTCCGAGATCAGTGCCCGCCAGACACGCGAGTTGGTCGAATGCTGGGTCGCGGTGGCGAACATGGGTGGTGCGGTGGGCTTCGCGTTCCCACCCGTCGACTCCGAACAGGTCGCTCCCGTGGCCGAGCGCCTCATCGCCGACCTCGGCCCGCAGCGCAGCAGGCTCCTGCTGGCGGTGGTCGACGGGGCACTGGCGGGTTGGCTGCACCTGTCCCGTCACGTGGATCCGCTCGTGGCGCACTGGGGCACCGTCAGCCGCGTCCAAACACATCCCGACCACCGAGGTCGCCGGATCGGCGCAGCGATGATGCATCGGGTTCGGCAGATCGGCCGTGACGAGATGGGGCTCGAACAGCTTCGCCTCTGCGCGCGAGGCGGAGCCGGCCTGGAGGACTTCTACGGTCGGCTCGGCTGGAAGGAAATCGGCCGGTGGCCCGGGGCGCTGCGGTTCGGCGCGGGCGATGACCGGGACGAGATCCTCATGATCCTCGCGCCGCTGTGACGTGTGCTGCTTACAGCGCCAGCGGGGCCGCTCCGATGCCGGCGCGGCCAACGGCGCTGTCGTAAACCCTTGAGAAACGGCGAAGCCCAGGCCAATGACCTGGGCTTCCGTGCCGAGCCGCCTGACGGAATCGAACCGTCGACCTACGCATTACGAGTGCGTCGCTCTAGCCGACTGAGCTAAGGCGGCAACGATCAGCAAGTGTACGGCACCCGGTTGCCCGGCACCGAACGGGATACCCGCACCCCTCCCGCCACCGCCAACCGGACAACGGCTGCCAACTGACCCGTTACCGGACAGCGTCTCGCCGGATCCGGTACTACGCTGCGGCGGGTGAGCGACGAACGCGACGACCACCCGGCTCCGGCGGCCGACGATCACCCCGACGGCGAGCGTGCCCGGCCTCGGCCACGTTCCACCGATCCGCTGGAGTTGGGCTTCACCCCGCGCAAGCCGGTGCCGTGGCTGGCACCGTTCCTGCTGATCAGCACCGGCATCCGGACGCTGCTGGCGGTCCTCTTCGGCGCGTACCTGGACAAGCGCGAGTTGCAGAACGCCTTCGGCGACGGCGTCTTCCACCAGGCGGGGCCGGACGGTGGGCTCTGGCTCGACTACGTGGCCGACCTCGGTGACGGGTTCCACGCCACCTACTCCGTGGCGTACCTGCTGGCCCAGCCGGCGTTGACCGTGGACGGGCACCGGCTGCCCCGGGCGCAGACCCTGGTGATGGGCGGGGATCAGGTGTACCCGTCGGCGGCCTACGAGGAGTACGAGAACCGGTGCAAGGGCCCCTACCAGGCCGCGCTGCCGGCGACCCCGCCCGAGCGTCCCACGCTGTTCGCGGTGCCGGGAAACCACGACTGGTACGACGGACTGACGGCGTTCCTGCGGCTGTTCGTCCGCTCCCGGGACCGTAACTTCGCCGGCTGGCGTACCGGGCAGTCGCGGTCGTACTTCGCGGTGGAGTTGCCGGCCGGCTGGTGGCTGCTCGGGGTGGACGACCAGTCCGGCTCGTACCTGGACGACCCGCAGTTGGCCTACTTCGACGAGGTGGCCCGCCGGCTCGGCCCGGAGTCGAAAGTGATCCTGGCCGCGCCGTCGCCGACCTGGGTGAAGGCGGCCGACAGCCCGATGGCGTACGACTCGATCGACTACTTCATCCGGACGATCATCGACCCGACCGGGGCACAGGTGCGGCTGCTGCTCTCCGGCGACCTGCACCACTACGCCCGGTACGCCGGCCCGGAGCGTCAGTTGATCACCTGTGGTGGTGGCGGGGCGTACCTGTACCCCACCCACAAGCTGCCGGAGCGCATCGAGGTGCCGCCACGCGACACGCTGGCTCGGCGGGCCAGCGTGTCGCAGCCGTACGATCTGGTGGCCCGCTATCCGGACGCGGCCCGCTCCCGCCGTTACGGCTGGGGCATCTTCGCCCGGCTGCCGTTCCGCAACCCCGGCTTCACCACGCTGCTCGGCATCCTGCACACCCTGCTGATGCTGGCCATGGCTGGCGCGGCGGCAAACTGGGCCGACAGCACCGACCAGCGACTGTTCAGCGTCCCGCTGGTGTTGATGGTGCTCGTGACGGTGATGGCGGCGGTGCTGTTCGCCAAGCCGCCCAACGCCAGCGGCAAGCGGCACGCCCGGCACTGGCTTCTCGGCGTCGGCCACGGTGTGGCCCAGGTGGCGCTGGCCGCCGGCGGCACCTGGGTCTGGTTGGCGCTGCCGTTCTACGGATGGCCGTGGCCGCTGCCGGCGGTCGCCGCGCTGGTGCTGTACGGCCCGGTCATCGGTCTGGTGGCCAGCCAACTGGTGGCGGCGTACCTGCTGGTGGCGGGTTCGCTCGGGGTGAACGTCAACGAACTGTTCGCCGGGCAGGGCATCGAGGACTCCAAGTCGTTCCTGCGGATGCGCATCGACCCGGACGGCACGCTGACCATCTACCCGATCGGGGTGGACCGGGTGTCCCGCGACTGGCAGGTCAACCCCGACCAGTCCGCCACGGCAAGCTGGCTGACCCCGAAGGCTCCCCTGACCCCCCGCCTGACCGAACCCCCGATTGTCCTGCCCTGACCGTGACCACCCACCAGCTGATCAAGAGGCGGGGGCCGGTTGGGGTTAGGGGGTGTAGTGCTGGTCGTGGGCTTGGCGGGGGGCGCAGACGGAGGCGCGGGAGCAGGAGCAGCGGGAGCCGTCGGCGTCGAGCCGGACCGTCACCGCGTCGCGGGGAACGCTGTGGCCGACGACCCGGCCATCGCCCTCGGGGGTGGAGACCCGGCTGCCGACCGCCGGGGCGGTCTCCTGGAATCTGGCGTACAGGGGATGCTCGTATTTGAGGCAGCACATCAACCGGCCGCACGCCCCGGAGATGCGCAGCGGGTTCAGGGGGAGATCCTGGTCCTTCGCCATCCGGATGGTCACCGGCTCGAAGTCGGTGAGGAACGTCGCGCAGCACAGGTCGCGACCGCAGGAGCCGATGCCGCCCTGCACCCGCGCCGAGTCGCGTGCGGAGAGCTGGCGCAGCTCGACCCGGCAGTGCAGGGTGGCGCCCAGGTCACGGACCAGGGAGCGGAAGTCCACCCGGTGCGGGGCGGTGAAGTAGACGGTGCTGCGCTCACCGCCGCTCTCGGCGGTGCCGAGCACGTGGTCGACGGCCACCACCTTCATCGGCAGGCCGTGCGAACGGATCAACCGTTTCGCGGCCACCTTGGCCTCGGCCTTGCGCCGCCGCAGCGCCTCGTCGCGGCGCAGGTCGTCGTCACCGGCGAGCCCCACCAGGCGGGGAAAGCTGTCGGTCTCCTCGGTGACCCACTGCGCGGCCCACACGCATTCCGCCACCTCGGGCCCATCGTCGGTGGGCACCAGCACCTTGTCTCCCACCTGCGGACGCAACTCGCCGGGATCCAGGTAGTAGAGGCGCCCGTACCGGTTGAAGCTGACCGCGCAGAGCATGCCCATCCCCCCACCCTACGACGGATAACCGCAAAGGACGCACCGGCCGATACCCCAATGCCATTCATGGCCGTCGACTTGACCGATGGCATGGTCACCCGTCGTGCCGTTGCCCCTCGCCCGGACGGTTGATTCCACGCCCGGGGAGGGGACAAACGGGTTCGAGCGGCGTTGAGTGAAGACAGACCTGCGGGGGGTGCAGGGGAAAGACCACGGCGTCGCCGTGGGCGCCGGCTCCGGTCCGGTGTCCGCGAGCGACGCCGTGGCCCGTTCGAGCGGCAGCCGCGTGCTCCGGGCGGCTACCAGCCGACGCGGGTGGGCTGGTCGTAGTGGGGCCGGCCGTCCAGCGGCGGCCGCCACGCGGTCTCGGCGAGGCTCGGCGCCCACTGACGCAGCAGCGTCTCCGCACCGTCGTACGCGACGCAGAGCACCGCCAGCACCCGCGCGGCGATCTCGGCGGCGTCGGCGACGCCCGGCCCGACCGGCGTCAACCGGGTCGGCGGGCCGGTGGCGGTGGCGGCGACGACGGCGACCGCCTCGGCCGAGCGGAGCACGTCGGCCAGCGTCCGGGCCAGTGCGAGGCGGCTGCCCTCGACCCAGTCGGCGAGCGCGTCCGCGTAACCGGCGGTGGATTCGAGTCGCCCGACCAGGCTCTCCGGGCCCTCGTCGAGGTGGCGCAGCAGTGCTGCCCGCTGTTGCCCGTACGCCGTGGCAGCCGGACCGGACCAGAGCACCGAGTCGGTGAGCGCGGCGGAGACGTCGTCGTACCCCCGGATGAGCCGGCGCACCGCGTGCCCGGCGCCGGCGAGCGGCGCGGGGTGCAGGTCGAGGAAGCCGCGGACCGCGTCGCCCGGCAGCACCTGCATCCGGCGCAGCAGCGGCCAGACCCGGTGCCCCTCCGGGACGCCGGCGGCGATCAGCCGGTCCACCCGGCGCAGCAGGTCGAGGCCGGGCTCGGCGAGCCGGTCCAGTGCGTCCATCAGGGCTCCCCGGCGAGCCGGCGGCGGGCTGCCCGGTCGACCTCGGCGTAGCGGTCGGCGGCCTCCTGGACCGCCGAGGCGGCTGCGGCCAGCCGACCGGCGGCGGTGCGGGCCTCCCGGGCCCGGTCGTCGGTGGCGGTGGCCCACTGCCGGTGCAGCGCGCGCCCGATCTCGCCGGGGCGCCCCGGGGCGTCGGCGCCGAACGCGGCCTGCGCCGGGTCGCTGGCGGTGACGCTGTGCGCGAGTGCGGTGAGCGTGGCACTCGCCTCGTCGAGTCGGGCGGAGAGCGCGCGCAGTGTGTCCATCTCAGGCCCCCGCGAGCGGTCGGTAGGCGGCGAACGTCTCGTTGTGCAGCTTTTCCCGCGCCCACTCGGCGGCGTCGGCCGCCGCGGTGACCGCGGCCTGCACGGAGCCGGCGACGTCCCGTGGGCTGCGGGTGTGCAGCGGGCCGAGGAACCGGACGTCGGTGATCCGCCCCCCGGCGGTGACGACGACCTCGACCAGACCGTCCGGCGACCGGACGGTCACCTCGACGGTGGACACCGCCTGGTCGAACTCGGCCTGGAGCGACTCGATCCGGCGGTATCGCCGCACCGCTTCCTCGATCCAGGCTTCGTCGATCTCCCCCCGCGGCATTGGCCGACTCCTCCCGGATGAGCCATAACTGAGCGTGCCCCCACCGTCACCACGGCACACCGGACCGTACCGCACCGCAATCGGGCCTGTCGATGCCTGTGGATAACGCCGAAAGCTGCGGGTCAGCCCTTCCAGAGGGCGAGCATCATCGCCTCGACCGCGATCCGCGGCTTGACGTTCGCCTCGATCGCCGCCCGGCAGGCGAGCACGGCCTCCAACCGGCGCAGCGATCCTTCGGCGTCCCACTTCTGCGCGCCGGCGCCGGCCAGTGCGGCGGTGTCGGTGTGCACCGGGGCGACGGGGGCGCGCAGCGCCATGGTGAGCGCGTCCCGGTAGAAGCCCGCCAGGTCGACAAGCGCCCGGTCCAGTGCGTCTCGCTGGGCGCGGGTGGCGCGGGACTTCTGCCGCTTCTCCAGCTCCTTGAGCTGCCCGGCAGCGCCGCGCATCGCGCCGGCCGCGCCCCGGCCGGTGCCACCCGCGCCGAGCGCGGTCTCCAGTGCCGCCCGCTCGGTCGTGTCGGCCTCGGTGACCGACGCCTCGGCCTCCGCCTCGGCCGCCTCGATCAGCGCCGACGCCGCGTCGAACGCCGCGCCGACGCCGGTCAACCGGCGCGGCACCGCGAGCACCGCCTCGCGTCGCTTGCGGGCCTCCGGGTCACGGGCCAGCCGGCGGGCCCGACCCACGTGCCCCTGGGCGGCAGCCGCCGCCCACTGCGCCACGTCGGGTGCGATCCCGTCCCGACGGACCAGCACCTCGGCCACCGCGTCGGCCGGCGGCTGCCGCAAAGGTACGACCCGACAGCGGGACCGGATGGTCACCGAGATGTCGTCCGGGTGGGTGGAGGGGGCGCAGAGCAGGAAGACCGTCCGCGGCGGAGGCTCCTCGATGGCCTTGAGCAGCGCGTTGCCGGCGGCCTCGGTGAGCCGGTCGGCGTCCTCGATGACGACCACCTGCCAGCGCCCACCGGACGGGGTGCTGGCCGCCCGCAGCACCAGCGCGCGCATCTCACCGACACCGATGGACAGCCCTTCCGGCACCACCAGTCGGACGTCGGCGTGGGTGCCGCCCATCGTGGTGCGGCAGCCGGGGCACTCGCCGCAACCGGTGCCGTGCACGCACTGCAGGGCGGCGGCGAACGCCCGCGCGGCGACCGAGCGACCGGAGCCGGGCGGGCCGGTGAAGATCCAGGCGTGCGTCATGCCGGCGGCCGGGTCCACCTCGGCGAACTCGGCACCGCCGTCCGGGCCGGCGAACTCGGCACCGCTGGCCGGGCCGGCGGTGATCAGCGCGGGTGCCCGGTCGGCCGCGCCAGCGCGCAGCACGGCGGCCGCCGCGGCGGCGGCCCGGCGCAGCTCGACGACCGCCTCGTCCTGACCGACCAGGTCGGCGAAGACGTCCGACATCAGGTCTTGTGCTCCATCGTCACCAACTCCGAGTCCGATAACTCAGGCTGCACCGAGGTGTCCGGGCCCTGCGCCGGCCGAGGGTGCACGATGCCGCCAGGGCTGCCGAGCATCTCCTCGACCCGCCGGACCACCTGGCCGGTGATCTGGTCGGCCGGTCGGGACGCGTCGAGGACGAGGTAACGCTTCGGGTCGGCGGCGGCGAGGTCGAGGAAGGCGTACCGGACGCGCTCGTGGAAGGCGACCGACTCGGCTTCCAGCCGGTCGGTGCCGGTGTTGCGCGAGGCCACCCGGGACAGCCCGGTGTGCGGCTCGACGTCCAGCAGCACCACCAGGTCGGGCTTGAGCCCACCGGTGGCCCAGGAGGAGAGCCAGGAGACCTCGTCGACGGGCAGCGTCCGGCCGGCACCCTGGTACGCCAGGGACGAGTCGACGTACCGGTCGCTGATCACGACACCGCCCCGGACCAGCGCGGGCCGGACCACGGCGGCCACGTGGTGCGCCCGGTCGGCGGCGTACAGCAGCGCCTCGGCCCGTGGCGAGGGCGCCTCGTCGCCGGACGTGTCCAGCACCATCGACCGGATCCGCTGACCGACCGCGGTGGCTCCCGGCTCCCGGGTGACCACGACCTCGCGACCCTGGCCGCGCAGCCGGTCGGCGAGCGCGGCGAGCTGGGTGGACTTGCCGGCACCTTCGCCGCCCTCGAACACCACGAACAGCCCGGCGGAGACGAACGGCTCGGCCGGCATCAGCGGCCGGCCCCGGATCGAGCCCCACAGGTCGGCGAGGACGGGGACGCCCTTCTTGTCGTCCATCTGACCGAAGGCGCTGATGCCGGCGAAGATGCCGGCGGCACCGGCGGCGAGCAGCAGCAGCCGGGTGGAGGAGACGGAGATGCCCAGGTCGGCGATTGTCAGCTTGCGGGAGCCGCCGACGCCGACCAGCAGGCTGCTCAGCCCGATGGCCAGGATCAGCACCAGCCGGGTGCCGATCTGCACCACCGCGAAGACCCGACCGCGCACCTCGTCCCTGATCTCGCCGCCGAGCAGGGTGGTGCCGGCCAGGAAGGCCATCCCGGCACCGGCACCGACAAGCACCGCACCGACGATCGCCATGGACAGGTGGATGGCGAAGGCGAGGGTCATCACCGCGGCGCTGGCCAGCACGATGCTCATGCCGAACCACCGGCGTCGGGACATCTCCTTGACGACCATCGGGCCGAGGCCGATGCCGAGGGCCAGGCCGATGAAGATGGCGCCGAAGAGCAGGAAGAAGGCGGCGTCGCCGGCACCGAGCGAGGCGGCGAAGAACTTGGCCGTGCCGATCACGATGCCGCCGCCGGCGAACGCGCCGAAGATGCCGAGCACCAGGCCGCGGACGAGCCGGGTCTGGCCGATGTACTTCCAGCCCTCGGCGAACTGGCGCCGCATGCCCTGCTCGGTGCGCTGCCGTTCGCCGGTCTGCGCCTGGCTGATCTCCTTGATCCCGAACGCCACCACGAGGGCGGTGGCCAGCCGGGAGAAGGAGTTGACCCAGAGCGCGAGCTGGGCGGGCTCCGCCCAGCCGAGGTCGCCGCCGGGGACGAGGGCCCGGACGCTGCGGTCGAGCGCCGCGGCCACCAGCGCCGCGAGGATCGGGGTGAGGCCGTACGTGGTGATCAGCGTGAGCTGGTTGGCCGCCTCCAGCCGGGCGTGCGGGATCAGGTTGGGGACCGCGGCCTCCTTGGCCGGGATCCAGATCAGGGTGATCGACTCGATCAGGAAGGTGGCGACTGTCGCCCACAGGACCACGAGCCCGCCGTTGGCGCCGGCCAGCGCCACGATCGGGATCGAGGCGAAGAGCACGAACCGGAGCAGGTCGCAGATGACCATCGTCCAGCGTCTGTCGAACCGGTCGGCCAGCACACCGGCGATCGGCCCGAGCACCAGCGCGGGCAGCAGCCGGATCGCGATGACGCCACCGAAGGCCGCACCCTTGGCGGTGCTGCCCTGGACCTGGGACGCGGCGAAGACGGAGGTGGCCAGCAGGCCGAGCCAGTCGCCGAAGGAGGCCGCGCCGAGCACGATCCAGAGCCGGCGGAACGGCCGGATGCGCAGGACCGATCGGATGGCGGCATAACCGGACGGATCAACCTGACCGCCGCTGGGCTGGTCGGCGGCGTTGCCCGACTGACCGCCGGAGCGCGACACGCCGGGCGACTCGCCGCTGTTCTGGCTTTCGATGGCCGTACCTCCACGTGCCGGCCCATCGCTGGGCGCCTCCGGTGGAACACTCTAGACCTGGTGGGGGGCGGCCCACCGACGACATTCTCCTGCTCGCTGAGCCTAGGCCGCCGAAGGCACCGACCGCAGCCCGGACGTACGCGAGGGTGTTTCGCATTTACCGTCGGACAGTTAGCGTGCACACGTGGCCATCGAAAGCGACAAACTGCGCAAGCGCCTGGATCGGGCGACCGCCCACCTCGACCCGCCCTACGCCGTGGTCGACCTCACCGCATTCGACGCCAACTCGGCCGCCCTGGCCGATCGCGCCGCCGGCAAACCGGTCCGACTGGCCAGCAAGTCGGTCCGCGCCCGCGAGTTGATCAGCCGAGCCCTCGCCCGACCGGGCTGGCAGGGCGTGATGGCGTTCACCCTGCCCGAGGCGATCTGGCTGGTCCGGGCCGGAGTGAGCGACGACGTGCTTGTCGCGTACCCGAGCGTGGACCGCGCGGCGCTCGCCGAGCTGGCCGCCGACCCGGCGCTCGCCGCCGCGATCACGCTGATGATCGACGGCACCGGCCAACTCGACCTGATCGACGGCGTCAGCGCCCCCGGGCAACGTGCCGAGCTGCGACTCTGCCTGGACCTGGACGCCTCCTGGCGACCGCTGCGCGGGGTGCACGTCGGCGTCCGCCGCTCACCGGTGCACAGCGCACGGGCGGCCGGCGCGCTCGCCGCCACCGTCGCCGGCCGGGCCGGCTTCCGGCTGGTCGGGCTCATGTCGTACGAGGCCCAGATCGCCGGCCTGGGCGACGCCCCGCCGGGGCAGACGCTGCTGGCGGGCGCGATCAGGCTGGCCCAGCGTGGGTCGTACCGCGAGTTGCTGGCCCGCCGGGGTGCGGCGGTGGCCGCGGTACGCGAGCACGCCGATCTGGAGTTCGTCAACGGCGGCGGCACCGGCAGCGTGGCCGCCACCAGCGCTGATCCCGCGGTCACCGAGGTCACCGCGGGATCGGGCCTGTACGGGCCGACGTTGTTCGACGCGTACCGCGCCTGGCGACCGACCCCGGCCGCGTTCTTCGCCTGCGCGGTGGTCCGCCGGCCGACACCGGAGCTGGCCACGGTGCTCGGCGGCGGCTGGATCGCCTCCGGTCCGGCGGCCGACAGCCGACTGCCCCGACCGTGGCTGCCGGCCGGGCTCAAGCTGGTCGGCACCGAGGGTGCCGGTGAGGTGCAGACTCCGCTGGCCGGCGCGGCGGCGGCCACCCTCCGGGTCGGCGACCGGGTGTGGTTCCGGCACGCCAAGGCCGGTGAGCTGTGTGAACGAGTCAACGAGCTGCACCTGGTCGAGGGGGACGCGGTCGTGGCGACCGTCCCCACCTACCGGGGCGAGGGGCAGGCCTTCCTCTGAGGCGCCCGCACCCCGCGCCAGCTCAGGCCGGCTGGGCCGCCTCGGTCTGCCGCACGGAGGACAGGTCGCTGTCCGGGCCGTCGACCTGACGGTGCAGGTACTCCCGGATCAGTGCCTTCGCCTCGAGCAGCACCCGTTCGTCACCGTCGGACTTCCGCCGGAACGCGAGCTTGATCAGCGCGTCCGCCGCCTCGACGGCGATCTCCAGGACGAAACGGAGCTTCGGCACGTCGGTGAGCCCGAAACGCTCGGTGAGCACCTGGGCCAGCTGGTCGGCGATCACGCCGTTGTTGTCCCGTTGCTCGTCGAGCAGGTGCAGGTCGACGACGTCGCCGAAGTGCAGGGTGCGGAAGCCGGGGACGGTGCGGTGCATCGTGATGTATTCGTCGATTCCCGCGTCGACGCCGTCCCACCAGTGGGTCATCTCGTCGGAGGCGAACCGCTCGTCGAGACGCTGGAGGTAGGACTCCATCGTCCGCAGGGTCAGCGCCTGCACGATCGCCCGCTTGTCCGGGAAGAACTGGTAGACCGACCCGATCGCCACTTCGGCGCGCTCGGCGAGCAGGGTGGTGGTCAGCCCCTCGTACCCCACCTCGTCGACGAGTTCGGCGCAGGCATCCAACATGCGCTGTACCCGCGCGACACTTCGACCCTGCACCGGAACGCGGCGCAGCGGCCCGGTCGTGGCGGCTGGTGTGGACACTCGGCGCCACCCCCCTTCGACGGATGAACATATCTCCACGTCACGAGTCCGTGACTACCGGTACAACGAGCGGATCGCAATTGCGGTATTTACCAGGCACAACGTTCCTGATATGAAGGCACTTCATATTCATGAATGAGGAGCCCGCATGGTCGGCACCGCATCGCTCACCGCTGGATGGTCCAACTGGGCCGGCAACCAGCGTGGCAGCGCCACCGCGATCCTGCGCCCCGGCTCGCCGACAGATGTCGTAGAAGCCGTCCGATCCGCCGTCGCCGACGGTGCCCGGATCCGCGTGACCGGCAGCGGGCACTCGTTCACCGCCGTCGCGCTCGCCGACGACCGGCGGATGGAACTGTCCGAGCTGGACACCCTGGTCAGCGTCGACGTCCCGCGCCGGCTGGTCACCGTACCTGCGGGAATGACCCTGCACGCGCTCAACGGCCTGCTGGCCCGGCACGGCCTCGCGCTGCCCAACCTCGGCGACATCGACGCGCAGACGGTGGCCGGGGCCATCTCCACGGGCACCCACGGCACCGGCGCCGGCTACGGGTGCCTGTCCACCTTCGTCGAGGCGATCACCCTGGTCACCGGCACCGGCGAGGTGCTGCGCTGCTCCGCCGACGAACACCCCGACGTGCTCGCCGCCGCCCGGGTGTCACTGGGCGCGCTCGGCGTCCTGGTCGAGGTGACCCTGCGCTGCGTGGAAGCCTTCGTGCTGCACGCCCACGAACGCCCCGCCGAGCTGGCCGACGTGCTCGGTGACCTGCCCTCCCTGATCGGCTCGCACGACCACGTCGAGTTCTACTGGTTTCCCTACACCCAGCGGGTGCAGGTCAAGACCAACAACCGGGTACCGGCCAACGACCGGCCACTGCCCCGCTGGCGCGGCTGGCTGGACGACGACTTCCTGGCCAACCGGGTCTTCGCCGGTGCCTGCCGACTCGGCCGGGCCGTGCCCGCGCTGGCCCCGGGCATCAGCGCGGTCTCCGCCCGCGCCCTCACCGAACGCCGGTACACGGGCCGCTCGGACCGGGTCTTCTGCACCCCGCGCCGGGTCCGCTTCGTCGAGATGGAGTACGGCCTGCCCCGCGAGGCGCTGCCCGAGGCGCTCGCCGCGCTCCAGCGGATCGTGGACGGGCTGCCGTTCAAGGTGCTCTTCCCGGCGGAGGTGCGGTTCACCGCCGCCGACGACATCTGGCTGTCGCACGGCTACGGTCGGGACAACGCCTACATCGCCGTGCACCAGTACGTCGGCATGCCGTACGAGCCGTACTTCCGGGCCTTCGAGCAGGTGGCCGCCGGCCTGGGCGGCCGCCCACACTGGGGCAAACTGCACTATCGTGACGTCGCCTCGCTGGCCGACGCGTACCCCCGCTTCGCAGACTTCCAAACCGTCCGCAACCGCCTCGACCCGAACCGGGTCTTCACCAGCCCCCACCTGACCCACGTCCTCGGCGCCTGACGACACGCGCGCTCCAGAGATCTTGGAAGGAACGTGCCCCTGGAGGGGCACTTTCCTTCCAAGATCTTTATCCCTGCCATCCGGCCGCCCGTAGGGTGGCCTTTAGTTGGGCGATGACCTCGTCCGGTTTGGTGCGGATGGCCCAGGCCGGGAAGCGCAGCAGGCGGTCGCCTTCGATCCACAGATCGTTCTGCCGGCGCATGTCCGCCCACCAGGCGCGCGGATCGACGTGTTGTCCGCCGTCGATCTCGACGTGCACCCGCCACTGCTCGAAGTAGGCATCCAGGTAGCGCCGTCGCCCGTCCGAGTCACAACGGATCTTCTGGCGCGTCGGTTCGGGTAGCCCCGCGCGACGAGTCAGGCGCAGGAAGTCCAACTCCGGCAACGAGTGAGACCCACCGGCCGCGTCCGCCGCCGTGCCCAGAATCAGTTGGCGACGGCGAACCCGGGGCAGCCGGTCGACGATCCGGTGCAGGTCGTCGGCAGCCACGAGCCGTTGTTGAAATGCGGCGGCGACGATCGCCCGCGCCTCCTGGTCTGCACCGGCCCACTGTGCTGCGTCCACGATCGAACGGGCCGGCATGATCCTGCGGGGTTGCCCGACGGCCAGGACGTCCCGGTCGGTCAACGTGGCTGTCCGGTGCGCCAGCACGCCCGGTGGCAGCGATCCGCGCCGGCAGGCGGCGGGAAGTAGCACGTGAACCGGTCGACCCGGGAACCCCCGGAGCCCTCCGGCCTGTGCGGCGGTCAGACCACCGAGGATCGCCTGCGGGCCCGCGGCGAGGACGGCCACCCAGCGGAGTTGGCCGGCGCCGACCGGTCCGTTGTGCGCGACCAGCACGGCGCGATGGACCTGTCGCCACCTGCCGGTGGCCAGCCGGTGCCGGATGGCCTTGGGCGACAGGTGCCGCCTCGCCTGGGCGAGGCTCAACACGTCCTCCTGATGGAAGAGCAGCCAGCTCAGCTCGTCCGCGTCGTCATGCGGCAGCCGCCGAGCCCAGGCAGCGGGCGACGAAGTCCTCCGAAGACTCATGACAAGCAGTCTTCAGATCACCACCCCCGCCGGCAGCCCCTGTGGACAACGACGAGATCTTGGAAGGAAATCGCCCCTGGAGGGGCACTTTTCTTCCAAGATCTCGCGGATCCAGGCTTACTCCGTGCTGGACGCGGCCTTGCGGGGGGCTGCCTTCTTCGCCGGGGCCTTCTTCGCCGCGGTGCTGGCCTTGGCCGTGGTGGCCTTCTTCGCGGCCGTGGACTTGCTGGCCGCTGCCGTCTTCTTCGCCGCCGTGGCCTTCTTGGCGGGAGCCTTCTTCGCCGCCGCCTTCTTCCGCGGCGCCGGACCCTTCGCCCGCTTCTCGGCCAGCATCTCGGAGGCTTCCTGGAGGGTCAGCTCCTCCGGGGTCTGCCCACGCCGCAGCGACGCGTTGAACTCCCCATCGGTGACGTACGGGCCGAACCGGCCGTCCTTGATCACCAGCGGCTTCTCGGTGGCCGGGTCGACACCCATCTCCCGCAACGGGGGCGCGGCGGCACGCCGGCCACGGGTCTTCGGAGCGGCCAGCAACGCCAGCGCCGCGTCCAGACCGACAGTGAACATCTGGTCCTCGGACTCGAGCGAGCGGAACTCCTCGCCCTGCTTCACGTACGGACCGTAGCGGCCGTTGTTGGCGAAGACCTCGACACCGTCCGGTGCGACACCGATCAGCCGGGGCAGGCTGAGCAGCTTGAGCGCTTCTTCCAGGGTGAGCGAGTCCGGGGTCTGCGTCCGCAGCAGCGACGACTTCCGCTCACCGCTGGACACGTACGGGCCGAACCGGCCGGACTTGAGCACGATCGGCTCGCCGGTCGCCGGGTCGTCGCCGAGCTTGCGCTCGCCGCTGCCGCCGAGGAACAGCTCGTGCACCTTCTCCGGGGTCAGCTCGTCCGGGGCCAGACCCTCGGGGATCGGCGCCCGGTCACCGCCCTGGGTGCCGCCCTCCTCACCCTCACCCGAGGCCGAAGGCGCCCCCGAAGCGGACGGCTGCTCGCCGCCGGGCAGCTCCCGCTGCAGGTACGGCCCGTAGCGGCCAACCCGCACGACGACCTCACGGCCGTCGTCGTCGGTGAAGAGCGGGATGGAGTTGACGCTGCGCGCGTCGATGTCGCTCAGGTTCTCGGTGACCAGCTTCTTGAGCCCGCCGGAACGGGCGATGTCCTGGTCGCCGGCACCGTTGGAGCTGCCGAAGTAGAACGCGGTGAGGAAGTCGACAGCGGCGTGGTCACCGCCGGCGATCTCGTCCAGCTCGTTTTCCATGGTGGCGGTGAAGTCGTAGTCGATCAGGCGGGGGTAGTGCCGCTCCATCAACCCGATCACCGCGAACGCCAGGAAGGTCGGGATCATCGCCTGGCCGCGCTTGGTGACGTACCCCCGGTCCTGGATCGTCTGCATGATCGACGCGTAGGTGGACGGGCGGCCGATGCCCAGCTCTTCCAGGGCCTTGACCAGCGACGCTTCGGTGTAGCGCGACGGCGGCTGGGTGTGGTGGCCCTGCGCGGCCAACTCGTCGGCGGTCAGCGGCTGGTCCTTGACCAGGGTGGGCAGCCGGCGCTCGGCGTCCTCGGCCTCGGCGTTCTCGTCGTCGCTGGACTCGACGTACGCGCGCAGGAAGCCCGGGTCCGTGATGGTCTTGCCGGTCGCGCCGAAGTCGGCCTCCTCCTGCGAGGTGGAGACGGCGCGGATGCGCACCGAGACGCTGGAGCCGACCGCGTCGGTCATCTGCGAGGCGATGGTGCGCCGCCAGATCAGCTCGTAGAGCTTGAACTCCTCGGCGGAGAGCTCCTTGGCCACCTCACCCGGGGTGCGGAAGTTGTCCCCCGCCGGACGGATCGCCTCGTGGGCCTCCTGGGCGTTCTTCACCTTGCCGGTGTAGCGGCGCGGCTCCGGCGGGACGCTGCGCTCGCCGTACAGCTCGACGATCTGCCGGCGGGCCGCCGAGATGGCGGTCTCCGACAGGTTGACCGAGTCGGTACGCATATAGGTGATGTAGCCGTTCTCGTAGAGCCGTTGCGCGGTGCGCATCGTCTGCTGCGACGACAGGCGCAGCTTGCGGGCCGCCTCCTGCTGCAGGGTCGAGGTGATGAACGGCGCGTACGGGCGGCGACGGTAGGGCTTCTCCTCGACCCGGGTGACCGTGAACGGGCGCCCGTCGAGTCGGGCCGCGAGACCCCGGGCGCCACCCTCGTCCAGGTGGACGACGCCGGCGCCGGGCTTCACCCGGCCGGTGGTCGGCTCGAAGTCCTTACCGGTGGCGATCCGGTCGCCGTTGAGGGCGATCAGGGTCGCGTTGAACGTGCGCGGGCCCTCGCCGGCGTTCGTCACGGCGAGGGTGGCCAGGATGTCCCAGTATTCGGCGGTGCGGAAGGCCATCCGCTGCCGCTCCCGCTCGACCACGATGCGGGTCGCCACGGACTGCACCCGGCCGGCCGAGAGCCTCGGCATGACCTTCTTCCACAGCACCGGGGAGACCTCGTAGCCGTAGAGGCGGTCGAGGATCCGCCGGGCCTCCTGGGCGTCGACCAGGTCGCGGTCGATCTCCCGGGGGTTGGCCACGGCCGCCTGGATCGCCGGCTTGGTGATCTCGTGGAAGACCATCCGCTTGACCGGGACCTTGGGCTTGAGCGTCTCGACCAGGTGCCAGGCGATGGCCTCGCCCTCGCGGTCCTCATCCGTCGCCAGGAAGATCTCGTCGACCTCCTTGGCCAGCTTCACCAGCTTGCTGATCTGCTGCCTGCGGTCGGCGGAGACGACGTAGAGCGCCTGGAAGCCGTTGTCCACGTCCACCCCGAGACGGGCCCAGGGCTCCTTCTTGTATTTGGCCGGCACATCGGCGGCGTTGCGCGGCAGGTCGCGGACGTGACCGAAGCTGGCCTCCACGACGTACCCCGGGCCGAGGTAGCCCGAGATCGTCTTGGCCTTCGCCGGTGACTCGACGATGACCAGACGGGTGGTTCCAGCGTTGCTCGGCACGTCTCTCCCCGACCTCACTCCTGCTCGTGGCCTTCCGGCGCCCGGACAGCGACCGCATTCGACCCCGCCGTCGCACCGGCGGTCCGGATGTCCAACGTAACGCGCCGCCCGCGTTTCGGGTTTCGCGGGCGGCAAACCGCCACCGCGCGACGGTCAACTCTCGCCCCGCCGCGCTCGGCACTGCCGGACGGCGCCACCGTACACCGTGGGTAGGGCTCGAAGAGGGTCACTGTGACGATGGCGGGCCAACGACCAGGCTCCGACCCGCCCGTTTTCCACCCGGAACGACCTGTCCGCTGTCCGGCACCGGACACCCCGCCCCACCGCCCAATCCCGTCGATCATGGAGTTGTGGTGGGCGTTTTCATCCCGGACGAGCAGTATCTCCACCACCACAACTCCATGATCGACCCGGGGGGGGTGTGGGGGTGGGGTGGGGGCCGATCGGGGGTGGGTCAGGTTGGCCAGGCTTCTGGGGGTGCTGTGCTCGGTGGTGCGCCGACCAGCTCGGCGAGCCGGCCCAGCCGTCGCCGGCCGGTGATCCGATACGCCGGGCCGCCCTCATCGGGGCTGAGTAGCGTGCCAGCCAGCCCGGCCGCGGCGAGCGCTACCCCGATCGGCTCCCAGCACTCCCGGTCGTCCGCGCCCAGCCGCAACAGGAACCCACCGGGTGGCTCCGGCGTCCCGGCGGCGGCGAGCCACAACCGCAGCCGCCGGCCGGTCAGGTGAAAGGTGGCCGGCGGGCGTTTCGCCGTACCGTGCAGCCAGGCCGCCGCGAGCGGCTTCAGGACCCGGGTGTACGACGTACGCACGGCGTGTCGCTCGCCCTCGGCCGGCTCCCAGCTCGCCGCCAGCCCACGCGACGCCAGTTCCGCGACGAGCACGTGCACCCGCCACGCGGCGTCCACCTGCACCGAGAGACGGGCGGTGCCACCCATGCGGACCACCGCACCCGGCCCGGCGAGCAGCCCGGCCAGGTCGGCGACCGCCGGCTCGGCCGCCTCCGCGCCGAAGAAGACGAGTTGCCGCCCCGCGTCGTCACCTGCGGTGGGGCCGTTGTGGGGCGGCCCACGCCGCCGTCGCGCGGGTGCGGGCGCGTCGGACTCTGGGGCGGGGAACAGCGCCGGTGGCTGCGCCGCCGGAGTGTCGTCGAGCCCACTCAATGACACTCCGGCACCTCGTCGAAGGCTTTTTTCAGCTCCTCGGAGTTGAGCTTGCTGGTGTCCAGCGCACTGGCGTCGTACTCCGTGTTGAGAGTGTCCACCGCGGCCCGCACGCCGTCGTAGAAGGCGGTCGCCTCGCCGGTGCCCAACCCGTCGATGGTGTCCCGGGCGCGGCCGTAGGCGTCCCGCATCTTCTCCAGCGAGCTGCGGAAACCGGCGGAGATGGCGTCGCCGTTCTCGGTCTCCGGGACGCCCGCCTGCTCCACCTTGCGGCGCGCGGCCTCGCTGGCCTGCTCCGCCCCACCGAAGAGCCGCACCAGGTTCTCCTTGGCCTGCGCCGGAGTGGTTTGCGCGGTCATCTGTTCGTCAGTGCTGCTTGTCAACTTGCTGATCTCGGAGCGCCACGGGGTCAGCGCGGTGCACACCGACGCCGCCCAGGCCCGTGGGCTGGGGCCTCCGCCGCAGCCGGCCAGGACGAGGACGATCGTGGCCAGGACCACCGTGAGCTTTCCGGCGGCAGACGCCCGGCACCTACGCATGCGTTGCAGCGTACGGCCTTTGGCCAGGTGTGGCACCGGGCCGGACGGCCGGGGTCCCCGGTCGACGCGGACGTCGACCGGGGACCCCGTGCCGGGTCAGGCGTTGACCGCCTCCGGCCGGTGGTCACTGCTGCCCGCGCCGGTGTTGCCGTCGGCGTCGGAGTCCATCGCGATGCCCTTGCGCTTGCTGAACACCACCGACGCCACGATGATCAGCGTCGCCACCAGCGCGATGCCGACCCGCAGGCCGACGTTGCGGTCGTCGCCGACGCTGTACGCCACCACGGCGGGTGCGATCAGCAGCGAGACCAGGTTCATCACCTTGATCAGCGGGTTGATCGCCGGACCGGCGGTGTCCTTGAACGGGTCACCGACGGTGTCGCCGATGACCGTCGCGGCGTGTGCCTCGGAGCCCTTGCCGCCGTACGCGCCGTCCTCGACCAGCTTCTTGGCGTTGTCCCACGCGCCACCGGAGTTGGCCAGGAAGACCGCCATCAGGGTGCCCGCCCCGATCGCCCCGGCCAGGTACGCGGCGAGCGCGCCGGGCCCGAGGCCGAAGCCGACCGCGATCGGCGCCAGGATGGCCAGCAGACCGGGGGTCATCAGCTCGCGCTGCGCGTCCCGGGTGCAGATGTCGACGACCTTGCCGTACTCCGGGCGCTGGGTGCCGTCCATGATGCCGGGCAGCTCACGGAACTGCCGGCGGACTTCCATCACGACGGCGCCGGCCGAGCGGGACACCGCGTTGATGGCCAGCCCGGAGAAGAGGAACACCACCGCCGCGCCGATGATCAGGCCGACCAGGTTGCGCGGGTTCGCCACGTTCAGCGAGTTGAGGATCTCGCCGCCGACGTTGGCCACGCCAGCGTCCTCGTACGCGGCCTGCAGCGAGTCGGTGTACGACCCGAACAGCGCGGTCGCGGCGAGCACCGCCGTGGCGATCGCGATGCCCTTGGTGATCGCCTTGGTGGTGTTGCCGACCGCGTCCAGCTCGGTGAGCGTCCGGGCGCCGTGCTCGTCGATGTCGCCGGACATCTCGGCGATGCCCTGGGCGTTGTCGGAGATCGGCCCGAAGGTGTCCATCGCGACGATGACGCCGACCGTGGTGAGCAGGCCGGTGCCGGCCAGCGCCACCGCGAACAGCGACAGCGTGATGGAGCTGCCGCCGAGCAGGAACGCGCCGAAGACGCCGGCACCGATAAGCAGCGCCGAGTAGACGGCCGATTCCAGGCCGATGCTGATGCCGGCCAGGATGACGGTTGCCGCGCCGGTCTGCGAGCTCTTGCCGATGTCCTGCACCGGCCGCCGGTTGGTCTCGGTGAAGTAGCCGGTCAGCGCCTGGATCGCAGCGGCCAGCACGATGCCGATCACCACGGCGCCGATGGCCACGAACCGCGGGTTGCCGTCGACGCCGGTGAGGCCGTCGTCGAACTCACCGAAGGTCGCCGGCAGGTAGGCGAAGGCGGCGATCGCCACCAGCACCGCGGAGAGCACCGCCGAGATGTAGAAGGCCCGGTTGATCGCGGTCAGGGCGTTGCGGTCGGAGGCGCGCAGCCGGGTGATGAAGACGCCGACGATCGCGACCAGGACGCCGATGGTGGAGATGATCAGCGGGAAGACCAGGCCCTCCTCGCCGAACGCGGCCCGGCCGAGGATCAGCGCGGCGACGAGCGTCACCGCGTACGACTCGAACAGGTCGGCGGCCATGCCGGCGCAGTCACCGACGTTGTCGCCCACGTTGTCGGCGATGGTCGCGGCGTTACGCGGGTCGTCCTCGGGGATGCCCTGCTCGACCTTGCCGACCAGGTCGGCGCCGACGTCGGCGGCCTTGGTGAAGATGCCGCCGCCGACCCGCATGAACATCGCGAGCAGCGCGGCGCCGAAGCCGAAGCCCTCCAGCACGGTCGGCGCGTCACCCCGGTAGACCAGGACGACGAGCGCGGCACCGAAGAGGCCGAGGCCGACGGTGAGGAAGCCGACCACACCGCCGGTCCGGAAGGCGATCTTCATGGCCGCCTCGCGACCACCCTCCCGTTCTCTCGCGGCGGCGGCGACACGCAGGTTGGCGCGGGTGGCCAACCACATGCCCGCGCCGCCGATGAACGCGCTGAACAGGGCGCCCACCACGAAGAAGAGCGAACGGCCGAGCTTCACCGCGTTCTCGCTGCCGTCGGTGTCGTGCACCGGCAGCAGGAAGAGCAGCACCACGGCAATGACGACGAAGATCGCCAGGGTACGGAACTGGCGGAGCAGGTAGGCCGAGGCGCCCTCCTGGACCGCCACCGCGATCTCCTGCATTTTGTTGGTGCCCTTACCGGCGGCCAGCACCGTCTTTGTCAGGGCGGCGGCGAAGCCGAGCGCCACCAGCGCGATCACCGCGGCGATGACGACGTAGATGACATTGCTTCCGGTAAGGGAAAGCCCGCCGCCGTCGACGGCCAAGGTCTCGGACATCTGTGTCCTCCTGTTACCGAACACTCGCGCCGGTGAGTGGAGACGCACCGACCGACGCCTGGATGCGGATTTCGCAAGCGCGCGCCAACCCCAGCGGACCAGCGATGACCACCCATACCCGCTGGCTGCGGGATGGATCACTTGCTGACAACCCGGGTACTGTAGCCCTCCTCAGTGTCAGAGGTCACACGCAGGTGGCACCGTGTCGCGATGATCTCCGTCGCTGTGTTATGAAACGAAATCTGATATAGGGACTGGTCCATGAAAGAAAGGGCCGCACCCCTGCTGGGATGCGGCCTGCGAAACGGTTTTCGGTCAGCGGCCGACCGGCCACACCATCCGCACCTCGGTGCCGATGCCCTCGTCGACCGGGCGCACCTGCAGGTCCTCGACGAAGCCGGCGAGCAGCGCGAACCCGACGCCGGTGGTCAACGCCTCGTCGGTGAGCGACTCGTTGGCCAGCTCGTCCGGGGGCAGTGCGGTCAGACCGATGCCGGCCTCGATCGGCGCCCGGTCCACCACCCGCACCGCGTACGAGCCACCGTCGGACATCTCCACCAGCACCGGGTCGGCCAGGCCGTACTGCCGGTGCAGGGCCACCGCGCGGGTGCACGCCTCACCGATGGCCAGGCGCACCTCGTCCAGCAGGTCCTCCCGGACCCCGGCACGCCGCGCGACGGCAACGCCGACCAGCCGGGCGGTGCGCACGTGCACCGGGGCGGGGGAGAACGAGAGCTTGACGGTCGCCATCACGCGCCGGCGCCCGCCGGGTCGGCGCTGATCGCCGCGTCGACCGTCGGGTGCAACGGGAACACTTGGTCCAGTGCGGTGATCCGGAAGATCTTGAGCAGGGGCTCCTTGTCACAGACCAGGGCGAACGAACCACCTGCCGAGCGCAGCCGCTTGAGCGCGCCAACCAGCACGCCCAACCCGGTGGAGTCGAGGAAGTCCACCCGATCGAGGTCGACCACCACGTGACGGGCGCCACCGTCGATCAATTCAAGGAGTCGTTCGCGGAGCCGGGGCGCGGTGTAGACGTCCACCTCACCACCGACCTCGAGCACCGTGTGCTCGCCCACGGTGCGGGTCGCCAGCGACAGCTCCATCGGTCCTCCTCGCCAGAGCCGTAAACTCTCGTGGGCATCTAACCACTACCGCCGGTGCGGCCTGCGGACGCCAGCGGAGGCTTCCCCTTACCCCCCGGCCCGACTTTTCATCTCCGAACACCAGTGCGAGAGTGCAGGGCGTGACCTCCAACGACTTCAGCTCGGCGCAGGGCACGCCGCGCCATGACCTGGAGTCGTCGCCCGCGGCCACCGTATCCGCTGGTCCTGGTCCCGGGCCAGCGCCGGAGGACCTGCTGCGCCGACTACGTGCCCGGGGCGCCACCGACCCGGTCACCCACGTCGAGCGGGTGCCGGCCCGCGCCGGGGTGCCCGCGCCCTGGCCGCCGTGGGCGTCGGCGGAGCTGCGCGCGGCGTTCGCCACACGCGGCGTCGTTGCGCCCTGGCAGCACCAGGCCGAGGCGGCCAACCTGGCGTACGAGGGTCAGCACGTGGTCGTCGCCACCGGCACCGCGTCCGGCAAATCACTGGCGTACCAGCTCCCGGCGCTGGCCACCCTGCTCGCCGACCCCCGGGCCACCGTGCTCTACCTCGCGCCGACCAAGGCGCTCGCCGCCGACCAACTGCGGGCCGTCGCCGCGCTGGAACTGGAGGGGGTACGCCCCGCCTGCTACGACGGGGACACTCCGCGCGCCGAACGGGAGTGGATCCGCAAGCACTCCCGGTTCGTGCTGACCAACCCCGACATGCTGCACCACGGCATCCTGCCCGGCCACGCCCAGTGGTCCGGTTTCCTGCGCCGACTCGCGTACGTGGTGATCGACGAGTGCCACACCTACCGCGGCGTGTTCGGCTCGCACGTGGCGCACGTGCTGCGCCGACTGCGCCGGCAGTGCGCCCGGTTCGGGGCCACCCCGGTCTTCGTCCTCGCCTCGGCGACCTCCGGTGACCCGGCGACCACGGGCGGACGGCTGACCGGCCTGCCGGTGACGGCCGTCACCGAGGACGCGTCGCCGCGCGGCGGGGTGACCTTCGCGCTCTGGGAGCCGCCGCTGCTGCCACCCGAGGCGGGCTCCGCTGCCCCGGTGCCGCCGCAGGCGATCGGCTCCCCCTCGGTACCGCCGCAGGCGATCGGTGAGCACGACGACCTTCGGCAGGTCCGCCGGTCGGCGCTGCGCGAGACCGCGGACCTGCTCGCCGACACGGTCGCCGAGGGGGTACGCACCCTCGCGTTCGTCCGTTCCCGCAAAGGCGCCGAGGTCGTGGCCGCCAACGCGCGCCGGTCGCTGGACGAGGCGGTGCCGGGGCTCGGCGACCGGGTGGCCGCCTACCGGGGCGGCTACCTGCGCGAGGAGCGGCGCGAGTTGGAGCGGGCGCTGCTTCACGGCGACCTGCTCGGCCTGGCCTCCACCAACGCGTTGGAGCTAGGCGTGGACCTGGTCGGGCTGGACGCGGTGCTGATCTGCGGCTACCCGGGCACCCGGGCGTCGCTGTGGCAGCAGGCGGGCCGGGCCGGGCGTTCCGGGCAGGAGGCCCTCGCGGTGCTGGTGGCCCGGGACGACCCACTGGACACCTATCTGGTGCACCACCCGGAGGCGATCTTCGGTGCTCCGGTGGAGGCGACGGTGCTCGACCCGGCCAACCCGTACGTGCTGGCACCGCAACTCGCCTGCGCCGCGGTCGAGGCGCCGCTCACCCCGGCCGACCTGGCACTCTTCGGCGACGGGGCGAAGGAGGCGGTCGACGAGCTGGTGGCGGCCGGTGCCCTGCGGCAGCGGCCCACCGGCTGGTACTGGCGGCACCGGGAGCGGCCCGAGGTGGACCTGCGTGGCGAGGGCGGCGCCCCGGTCTGTGTGGTGGAGTCGTCGACCGGCCGGCTGCTCGGCACTGTCGACGGCGGTTCCTCGCACTTCCTGCTCCACCCCGGTGCCGTCCACCTGCACCAAGGCGTCTCGTACGTGGTCGACGACCTCGACCTCGCGGACGGCTGCGCGCTGGTGCACGCCGAGGAGCCGGACTGGTCCACCCACGCCCGCGACGTCACCGACCTGTCCGTCGTGTCGGTGCGCTCCTACGTGGATGCCGGGCCGGTCGGCATGTTCCTCGGCGAGGTCGATGTGACAAGTCAGGTCGTGTCGTACCAGCGGCGGCGGATCGCCACCGGCGAGGTGATCGACACCCGGCCGCTCGACCTGCCCACCCGGGAGCTGCGCACGGTGGCGGTCTGGTTCACCCTGTCGCCGCAGTCGTTGGCTCTTGCCGGGGTCCAGCCGGCCGACGTGCCGGGTGCGCTGCACGCCGCCGAACACGCCGCGATCGGCCTGCTCCCGCTGATGGCCACCTGCGACAGGTGGGACATCGGCGGGCTTTCCACCGCGGTCCACCCGGACACCGAGGCACCGACGGTCTTCGTCTACGACGGGCAACCGGGTGGCGCGGGTTTCGCCGAACGGGCGTACGGAACGGCGTCGGCCTGGCTGCGGGCCACCCGGGACGCGATCGCCGAGTGCGGCTGCGAGACCGGCTGCCCGTCCTGCGTGCAGTCGCCGAAGTGCGGCAACGGCAACAACCCGCTCTCCAAGCCCGACGCGATCCGGGTGCTCGACGTGGTGCTGGCGAACCTGCCCGACTGAGCGGGTTGCATGAATCGGCATGCCACTGGGCACAATGATGTGGGAGCGCTTCCATAGATGCCCATACTGCCGATCGCCCCCCGTGTCCGAGGAGGAGCCGTGGCCGACACCATCGCCGAGACCGTCGACCTGCTCTACAGCATTGACCAGGATCAACTCACCCTCGACCAGCAGATCGCGCTCGGGTCGGCGCTGGCCAACCTGGCTCAGGCCGAGCGCCTGGAGCAGATCAACGAACGGCTGCGCGTCATCCACCAGGTTTTCAACACCTGGGCAATGCGCGCCGCGACCACTCCTGACGGGCGCTGATCCGCCTCTCACCGGCACGGGCAACGGCATGCTGGGCTGGTCGTCCGACGGTCTCCGACGGCTGCCCAGCAGCATGCGATCGTCGGTGGCGGAGAGGGCGATGGTCGTCCGGCTGTGCGAGACTCCGGCGGACCAACCCCCTGAGGAGTTCACATGCAGCTCGACAATTTGCAGAGCCAGCACCAGTTCCACGTCCGCCAGCGCCTGCGCATGATGGTCAACCAGTACGAGGTCCGTGCGGTCTCCCCGGACGGCACCGAGGGTGAGCTGCTGGCGTTCGCGCAGCAGAAGCGGCTCGCCTTCAAGGAACAGGTGACGATCTACACGGACGACTCGAAGCAGCAGCCCCTGCTCGGCTTCAAGGCCCGCCAGCGCATCGACCTCGGCGCCACGTACGACGTGACCGACGCGGCCGGCAACCCGATCGGCTTGTTCCGGAAGGACTTCGCCCAGTCGCTGCTCCGGTCCACGTGGCACGTCGAGCAGGCCGGCCTGCCGCAGGTGACGGGCCAGGAGCGCAGCCTGCCGGTCGCACTGCTGCGCCGGTTCGTCGACTCGCTGTCCTGGCTGCCCTACCACTTCGACTTCACCGCCGGTGGGCAGCCGGTCTTCACCGTGGTCAAGAAGTGGGGCCTGCGCGACAAGTACGTCGTCGAGGTGCAGCACCCGCAGATCGACCGCCGCCTGGTCATCGCCATGGCCGTCGCCCTCGACGCGCTCCAGGCCCGCTGACAATCCCGGCCCCCGCTCTTCGGCCGCTGGCCGGGACAAGACCCTCGGCCCTGATCCCGGCCAGCGGGCCGTCTCCAGATACAGGAAGTCCGCCGGCGTCCCCGCGAACCAAGCCGCTACCGCGAACCAGGTTGCCGCCGCGAACCAGGCTGTCGCCGCGAACCATTTCGCCGCGAACCGGGCCGCCACCGCGACAGACGGTGCCGCCTTGGACCGGGTAGCCGCCGTGGATGGAAGGCCGCCGCCCAGCCCCATGTCGTTCAACCGCGCACCGGGCCGGCGCGGGCCGTCGACGTGGCGACCCGGGTCAGGCCGGGAAGTGGCGTGAACGTCACCTCGACGGTCACCAGCACGTCGAGCCCGTCGAGGCGACACCTGGCCGTCCGAGCGGCATTGCGCCCGACGATGTCGGCAGCGGACGCGCAGGCCACGGCCTCGCCGTCGAGCGGCCGGGCGGCGCCGGCCAGTGCACCGAGATCGGCTGCCACCGCCGCTCGCTGAGCCGCGATCTGCGCTGCGGCGACCGCGGCGCCGAACGTCCCGACCAGCACGAAGACCAGCCCCGTGGCCAGCAGCAGGACTGTCGCGCCACCGCGCTGCGCGTCCAGCGGGTCACCATCGAGTCCCTCGGCATCTGGGCCGTGAGTCGGTCGCACTACCGATCCCACTCGCCAGCGCCGGGTTCCACGGCGGCGACCGCGGTGGCGACCACGGTGATCCGCGGCAGCCGGCCACCCAGCGTCCGGACGGGCACTCGTACCGTCGTCTGCACCCGGTTGCCGTCGACGGACACCGAGACCTGCGCCCCCGGCGGTGCCGCGCGTCCGCCTTCCGCGCTGCCGTCCGCGCCGCGGGCGGCAGCCAGCGCCGCTTCCCGAGCCGCGTGCAGGCAGCTCGCCTGGGCGCTGACGGCGTTGACGGCGGTGAGTCCGGTCAGCAGGAGCAGAAGCAGCGCCGGCAGGCCGGCCGCCAGTTCGGCGGTGAACGACCCTCGGTCCCCGCCGGCGGCCAGCTCGACAGCACGGGTCTTCCGTCCGCCGGACGCTCGCTCGGGATGCTCGGGCCTCCGATCGCGGCCGGCCTGCCGGCGCCCGATCACTTCAGCGCCCGGTCGATGACGGCGGTCAGCGCCGACTGGACGTTGCCGGAGGTCAGCACCTTCAACAGGATCCCGGCGAAGGCGACTGCGGCGAGCGTGCCGACGGCGTACTCAGCGGTGTTCATGCCGGCATCGCCGCGCAGGCGGGCGATGAGTTTGCGCATGGCTGTTTCCCTTCTCGATGGGTCAGAGCACGTCGCCGAGTACGGCGACGATCACCGGCACCAGGCCGGCGAGAATGAACGCCGGCAGGAAGCAGAGCCCCAGCGGCAGGACGATGAGCACGCCCGCCCGACGGGCTGACGCCTCGGCGGCGGTGGCCCGGTCGGCGCGTAGGTCGTCGGCGAGCCGGGTCAGCGCGCCGGCCAGGGCGGCGCCGCTGTTGGCCGAACGCAACGCCGCAGCGGTCAACCGCTCCGCACCGGGCACTCCGTCCAGCGCGGACCACGCTTCCGCCGGCCCACCGCCGAGCAGCAGCGTGCGGCCGGTCCGCGCCAACCGCGCGGCGAGTGGTCCGTCCAGAGCCTCGGCGACGGCAAGCACCGAGCGATCCACAGGTGCGCCCGCCCGCATCGCGGCGGCCAGCAGGTCGACCGCGAGCGGCAGCTCGACGGCCTCCTGCAGCCGCCGTTTGCGCACGCCCGGCGACTCGATCCGCCGCAGCAGGAGATCCAGCACGAACGCGGTCGGCACCGCACCGAGCAGCCCCAGCCAGCCCTCGACGACCACGGCTACGGCGAGCCCACCCAGCCCTGCGGCGAGGCGGATCGCGTCCGGCCGCCGCCCGCCGACCACGCTGCGTTGGCTCGCCGGACTTCGCGACCTCATCCGGCCCGCCCCGGCGCCGCGCCCAGCCGTTCCGCCCAGAGGAGGCCCACGACCTGCAGGACCACCGCGAGGACCGCACAGGACCCGCCGACGCTGTTGTGCAGCAGCACCGCCAACGGGTCGACGCCTATCCCGTACCCGAGCCCGATCCCACCCACCGGCAACGCCGCCAGCAACCAGGCCGTGGCCCGGGCGCCGGCTGCCTGGGCCGCCGCGGCAGCCAGACCCCGGTCGGCCGCCCGAGCGTCGGCCTCGATCCGCTCGACGAGGTCCGCCAGCGGCGCTCCGGTCCGGTCGGCCAGTCGCACCGCCGCCGCGGTCAGCTGACGCAGCCGGTCCGAGTTATCCCGCCCATCGGTGGCGGCCTCGATCGCGCGTTGGACGGGCAGGCCGGCCCGAAGGTCCGCCGCGAGGCCACACAGTTGGTCGAGCCCACGTCGCCGCCTTCGCTCGGCGCCGCGGTTCACTCGCCAGCGCAGCACGGCACGCACGGCCAGTGTGGCGTACCCGCCCACCACGACCGCTGCCACCGGGCCGCCGACCACGGCGCCGACACCACCTCCCAGCACCCCGACCAGCGGCAGCACACGCCTCGACGAGCGCGGTGCGCGCAGCCGCACCACCCCACTCGGCCCATCGGCCGAGCCGACGAACCGGTTGCCCGGGCGTCCCTCGGCCGTTGCCGCACCGGCGGTGTCACCCCGGCTGTCCGCCACATCGCCGCGCCCGGAGGCCGTCACCGCGTGCGAGACGTCGTCCCGATGGCCCACACCTGCATCGCCGCCGACGATCGTCGTCGCGGCCAGGGAGGCGCCGCCTCGTCGTTCCGCATCCCGGATCGTGGCCTCGGGCCCGACGGTGCCGGCCGGACGTCGGGGATCCCGGCGGGTCGGCGGACGGTTCGGGCCTACGGGACGGGCGAACCCCACCGACCCGCCCGTCGCCCCGGGCCAGCGTGCCGGGCTGCCGGCGACGTCCCGGCTGGGCCAGCCGAGTGCGGATGGTTTCCCGCCCAGAGCCACGGTGGACCGCGAGCGATACGGGATGCCTACCGGGCCGTCCGGGGTCGGCGAGTCGCCGGGCCCGTCGGCCAGACCGTCCGGCGTGCGGCCGAGTTCCCGGATCCACTCCACGAGTGCGTCGTTGGGATCAGCTCCGCCGGCCCCGCGTCCCGTCGTCAGCACCCGACGTCGGCGGGCCCGGATGGTGTGCACGGGCCACGCCAGCAGAGCGGCTACGACGAGCAGCAGCGCCGCCACCAGCATGGTCGCGCCGCTCATGCCGGGCCCGCCGATCCGGGCCACGGCTCACTCAGGATCGGCGGCACCGCCACGCCACGCTCCCGGAGCAGCGCGCCAAGTGCGCGGGCGGCCAATCCGAGCCCGCTGCCGCGTACCCAGGCGGGCACCACGGTCACCAACCGTTCCGGCCCCTCGGGCAGGAGAAGGCAGACCGACTCCAGGATGCGTCCCCGGTCGCCGCGCCGTACCTGAAACAGCACCTGCAGCGCGGCGGCCACCTGGGCGTGTAGCGCGGCGCGCGGCAGCCCACCCAACATGCCCAGCGCCTCCAGTCGGGCCGGCACGTCGGAGGGGGTGTTGGCGTGCAACGTGCCGGCGCCTCCGTCGTGGCCGGTATTGAGCGCTGCGAGCAGGTCGACCACCTCACCGCCCCGGCACTCCCCGACCACCAGGCGGTCCGGACGCATCCGCAACGCCTGCCGGACCAGGTCGCCGAGGCCGACCACGCCCGTGCCCTCCACATTGGCGGTACGCACCTGAAGCCCCACCACGTGCGGGTGCCCCGGACGCAGCTCGGCGGCGTCCTCCACCAGCACGATCCGCTCGGTGGCCGGCACCAACCCCAAGAGTGTGTTGAGCAGAGTCGTCTTGCCCGATCCCGTTCCCCCGGTTACCAGGTACGCCAGGCGGGCAGCCACGACGGCTGCGAGCAGCGGCGCCACCGGGCGCGGCACGGTCCCGTGGCGGACCAACTCATCGAGCGTGAACGGTCGATGTCGGAAGGTCCGCAGGGACAGGTAGGGACCCTCGGTCGCCACCGGCGGCAGCACGGCGTGCAGACGCGTGCCGTCGGAGAGCCGGGCGTCCGCGTACGGGGAGCCGTCGTCAAGCCGCCGGCCGGCGCTGGCGATCAGCCGCTGTGCCAACCGGCGGACGTCCTCGATCGAGCCCAACGGGACCGCGACCTGCTGCAGCCCGGAACCACGGTCGACCCAGACCCGGGTCCCGTTGACGAGGACGTCGGTGACCTCCGGGTCGGCGAGCAGTGGGGCCAGCGGCCCGGCACCGACCAGATCGTCGTGCACTCGGTCGGCTATCCGCAGCAGGGCGTTGTCGCCGAGCACCGCAGCGGTTGGCTCGGCCCGTACGGCGGAGACGATCGCCGCCGCGGTGACCGGCGTGGTGGCGGCGGCGATCCGCTGCCGTACCCGAGCAGCGAGGGTGCTGTCCTGCGGCCGGCCGGTCATGCCGCACCCGTCGCCGGCACACCGGTCAGGTCGGTGACGATCCGTTGGCACAGTGCGGCCAGCGGGCCTTTACCCGCGGCGGCCGGCGCCTCGCCTCGTTCCAGCCCTCGGCACAACCCGGGCTCGGGGCGCAGCGTGCCAGCCAGTTGGAGCCCAAGTGCCCGGGCCACCTCGGTCGCCCGAAGTCGGCCTGGCGCGGGCCCACGCACCACCACCGAGAGCGCAGCGCAGTGTGGGGCGGCGGCGGCCACCACCCGAGCGGCCGCAGCGGTGGCACGCAGCTCGGCGGGGACGACGACGAACGCCTGGTCGGCCGCCTGCAACGCCACCACCGCGGCGTCGTCCAACTGTCGGGGCACATCGACCACCACGAAGTCCCGACCACGCCGAGCAGCGTCCACGGTCGCCGCCATCGCCGCCGCTGGCAGCGCCAGCATCTCGCCGCGGTCCCAGGAGAGCACCACCAGGTCACCCCGGTTGGGTAGGGCCCGCACCAGCGCAGGGGCGTCCACCCGCCCGTCGGCGGTGGTGAGTGACGGCCAGCGCAGCCCCTCCAACTGCTCCCAGCCCAACACGAGGTCGAGGCCACCGCCGAGTGGGTCGGCGTCCACCAGCAGGGTGCGCAACCGGGCCCGAGCGGCGGTCACGGCGAGGCCACCGGCGAGCACACTCGCCCCGGCACCGCCCCGGCCGCCGAGCACCGCGACGATCCGGGCGCCTACGCCGTCCGAGCGGTCCGGGCCCTGCTCGGCGAACCGGTCCACCAGCCACGGCTCGGCGATGGGCAACATGGCGACGTGCTCGGCCCCGATCAGCTCGGCGATCTGCCAGCCGGGGTCCAACTGTCCGGCTCGGCCGACCAGCACCAGCCGGGGTCGCTGCGGCATCCGGGCACGCAGACACGACTGCGCCTGGTCGGCGCCGAGCAGCACCAGCGGAGCGGGCTGCCAGCGAGTGCGGGCGGCCGCCGGGTCGCGGGCAAGCTCCACCTCGGCCCCGCCAGCGGCGGCGAGCCGGAGCAGGTCGTCGAGCAGATCATCGTCGCCGGTGACGACCAGCGGAAGCCGGCGGATCGGTGGAACCGAGGTACGGGATGGCATCGCGGCCTCCAGCGGTCGGGCTCTGGTATGCCGCCGACCCTGCTCGGAAATCGCACGGCAAGCCGCCCCGATCGCGCCGCCTGTGGACAACCACGTGGGTTGTGGACAACGCCCGCCGAGCCAGTTGATCTGCTACGCGCGCGCCCTGTCCGCCACCGCGGGAATTGCTGGGAGGACACAGCGGGCCGCTCCCGGCAGGCAGCGCCCACGGCGACGACGGCGCCCGAGGACTGTCGGTCCACGGTCTGCGAGGATGGTCGGATGCCGCTGCGTGGCTACCTCGATGGCTTCCAACCGCCGGTTGCCGCGTCAGTCCTCGTGGACGCCACACCGTGGCTGGACGACCCCTTGTTCTGGCCGGCCTTCCTCCTCGCGCC
Organism: Micromonospora sp. NPDC049171; assembly: GCF_040648275.1. NCBI lineage: Bacteria > Bacillati > Actinomycetota > Actinomycetes > Micromonosporales > Micromonosporaceae > Micromonospora > Micromonospora sp. NPDC049171. The sequence continues at coordinate 34,135 of NZ_JBEZDJ010000034.1, read as the reverse complement.
GGGCGGCTCCACGACCGCGGCGGCGGCCTTCGGCACCGACCCGGCGGATGTCGCGGACTACGTGTCGGCGTTGCATCAGCACGACACCTGGCCGGTCATCTCCCTGGACCTCGCCCGGGGCCACCGCCTGCACATCCTCTTTCGCAACTTCGATGGCGACTCGGGATGGGACTACCTGGTTCAGCCGGTCGGCTCCGACGCGGCGATCACCGCTGCCGCTCTGGAGGGTGGTTTCCAGGGCCCGGCGCTTTCCTGGGCCGAGTTGGTCAGGACAGCGAGCCAACCAGACTCGATGCGCAGCCCGGCTGAGCGTCTTCTCCTCCTCCTTCCCGGCGTCGGCGATTCCGGTATCCCACCCGAGGCCCTGGATGTGGTGACATCGGCCGTCGTCGCCGTCGGAGCCAAGCACCGACCGGACGACGTCGCACGGGAACTGTTGAGAGCAAGCCATCGGTTCTGGGGCGACTGCGCCTGGGGCGAACGAGGCGACCTGCCCGTCTGCCTCGGCATACACAGTCCACGTCATCTGGGAGCAACCCCAGGCCAGTTGGCCCTGCTGGCCGAAGCCTTTGGCGGCTAGGCACCAAGTTCAGGCGGGACGGCCGCCGCCCCGCCGATCGTCAGATGTTCAGCGGCCCGCCGTTGCGTAGGGCGTCATCCTTGATCGCGATGAGATTCGCGGACACGTACGGGATGTTGTGCGCCTGGTGCCATTCGCTCGGAAAGTACGTGACCAGGCGCGACGCCTGGAAGCGACATTTGATCTCGGGCACGAATCGAGAATAGTTGGCGTCCGTAAAATACCAGAACGAGTTTTCGTTGTAGAACGCCACATGCGTCGGATCCTGGTAGGCACCCCGACCGTCGGTGCTCGGCGTCAGCGACAACAACATCCCGTTCGGGGCGAGCAGTCGGTACAACTCGTTGAAGAGTCCAATTTTGTCCACAATGTGTTCCAGGAAGTCGGCGGCCCGGATGACCCCGACACTACTGTCCGGCAGGTCGACGCCCTTGGTTATGTCGCACACCATGTCGACGCCAGACCCGTCATGGTAATCCAGGCCGAGATAGCCTTCCGGCTTGTTGTGGGCCGCACCCAGGTCCAGCGCCAGGAGCCCCTGCCGCCGCGACCAGGCCAGCGCGTTCTGTTGAATGTTCCGGTCGTAGATCTCCACCGTGCGTTGCTGGATGCGGGCGTTGACATCGGGAATGCGCTGCGTGTTCTTGGCATGCATGCGCTGCAGGTAGAGGCATTTTTGGATATGGTGGAAATCGCTCACCTGGTACATCCGAGCCATGAGGTCGGCGTCGTCCGCGACGTCGAGCGACTCGTCGTATCCGCCGACCTTCTCATAGATGTCCCGACGGAAGGCTCGCACGTGGTTCGGTGCGTACCAGATATAGCTCACGTTGTGCGGTGTCGGCGGCAACGCCCGACAGACCAGCACCTCGCGGCCGTCCACCTTCTCGTCGTAGTGCCGCCAGCCGAACGAACTCGCGAAACGGTCCTCACAACGGCCACCGTCCTCCTGGATCTGTGCGGTGTCGCTGTAGACGAACCCCACCTCCGGGTTGGCGTCGAAGGCGTCGACGATCTGTTGCAGACAGTCGCTGCTGAGTAGATCGTCGTCGTCAAGTTCGACCAGGATGTCCCCGGCAGCCTCGGCGCAGGCGTGTCCCTTCACGGCTCCGACGCCGTTCAGGTTGTCCTGAACAATGAGCCGGATTCGGTCGTCGTGCCTCTCCGGCCGCCAACGAGACCCTTGGTTGAGGACGACCACCCACTCCCAGTCGGTGAAAGTCTGCGCGACAAGCGAGCGGAAACATTCGTCGATGAAACGGGTACGGTTGCTTCCCGTGAAGACCGTTACGCGTGGCGTGTGCATTGGGCCGGTCACCTACCTGCCGGAGCCGAGGATCGAGCGGCCGGAGCCGGGCGGTACTTCGCTGGAACAGCCGAGGTGAGCTCCTTGTCCAGCCGGATCGCGGCCTTGAAGGCGTCCCGCGCCGCGGAGTCGTCACCGGACTGGGACAGCAGAATGCCCAGTCGCAGGTAGGCGGTTGACGACTTGTTGTCGATCGACACGACCTTTCGGTAGATGTCCATCGACGTCGTCGGGGCCTTACCCTCCAGTGCAATCGCCTTGTTGAAAAGGGCCGGCTTGTAGTTGCCGTCGGTCGCCAACGCCTTGTCGTAGTTGTTGACCGCCTCGTCGGGCTGGTTGCGCGACTGAGCGATGAAGCCCAGGTTGAACCAGGCGAACTTGTTGTCGGCCTCCGCCGCCACCACCTTCTCGAACGTGCTCTTCGCGGCGTCGAAGTTGCCGGCTTGGCCCTGTTCGACACCGAGCTTCAGCAGGTCCGCCGGTGCGGTTGCGGCACTGGTGTCGCCGTTCGCCTTGTCGCTGTCGCCGGAGCTGCTCGTCTGCGGTTTCTCGGCAGGCTTGTCGCTGCATCCCGCGACTCCGGTCAACAGGACCGCACCACAGGCGAGTGACCCGAATATCTGACGTGTGCTCATTCTTCCTCCTGGACGCTAACGGGGCGGCCCGACCCGCTGTTCGGCCGGATGGCATTGCTACTGTCGGCCGTCGCCCGACCCGACGTGCTGGATGCGGGCGCAAACGCCAGCGGCGCGGACAACGAGATGCAGGACACCCAGATGTCGGCGCCTCCGCCGGTGAAGGTGAACTGGTAGCCGCTGGTCGAGAGTGGCTGGATAAGCACCGGGTTCACACCCGCGCCCGAGAGCTGATAACCGGTTCCGACGGCAATGTCTCCGGGTTGGCAGCCGAAATTGACGGGGGTATCCGCAATCACGGTCAGCGGGCCCTGAATATAGGCCGCCTGGATCCCGTTGCCCGCGACTCCCTGTGCGCCTTGGGCGCCCTGCGGTCCTGGTACGCCCTGCAGGCCCTGAGCACCCGCGTCGCCCTGGGGGCCCTGGATCCCCTGAGCCCCTGTCGCACCCTGAGCGCCCGCCTCCCCCTGGGCACCCTGGGCGCCTTGGACACCTTGAAAACCCTGGGCGCCTACGTCGCCTTGTGCACCAGTGTCGCCCTGGGGTCCTTGTATGCCCTGCAAGCCCTGAGCGCCTTGCGCCCCCTGGACGCCGCTGTCGCCCTGAGCACCTTGAGCGCCCGTGTCGCCCTGGAAACCTTGGGAACCTTGAGCACCCTGAACACCGACGTCGCCCTGAGCTCCGACGTTTCCCTGAGCACCCTGAACACCGGCGTCACCCTGCGCTCCCTGAGGTCCCTGCGCACCGACCTCACCTTGCCCACCTTGCGCACCCTGCGCGCCTTGCGTACCGGCCACGCCCTGCGCACCCTGAGCGCCGGCCTCGCCCTGCGCGCCCTGTGCACCGGTGTCGCCCTGCCCACCCTGCGCGCCTTGCGTACCGGCCACGCCCTGCGCACCCTGCGCACCCACGTCGCCCTGGAAGCCTTGCGCACCCTGAACCCCTACGTCACCCTGCGCACCGACGTTGCCCTGAGCACCCTGCGGACCCTGAACGCCGGCATCCCCCTGAACACCCTGCGCGCCCACGTCGCCCTGAAATCCTTGGAAACCTTGCGCACCCTGAACACCGGCGTCACCCTGAGCGCCCTGAACACCTGCGTCACCCTGCGGGCCTTGCGTACCGGGCTCGCCCTGCGCACCCTGAACACCTGCGTCACCCTGAGCACCCTGAGCACCCTGAGCACCGGCGTCACCTTGCGCACCCTGAGCGCCCTGAAGGCCCGCCTCGCCCTGAGCACCTTGGAAGCCTTGCGCCCCCTGAACCCCTACGTCACCCTGCGCACCGACGTTGCCCTGAGCACCCTGCGGACCCTGAACGCCGGCATCCCCCTGAACACCCTGCGCGCCCACGTC
>NZ_JBEZDJ010000034.1:0-30165 GCF_040648275.1 Micromonospora sp. NPDC049171 | reverse complement strand
CACGTCGCCCTGAAAGCCTTGGAAACCTTGCGCACCCTGAACACCGGCCTCGCCCTGCGCGCCTTGCGTACCGGCCTCGCCCTGCGCACCCTGAACACCCGCGTCACCCTGAGCGCCCTGAGCGCCCTGAGCGCCCTGCGTACCGGCGTTACCTTGCGCACCCTGAGCGCCCTGAAGGCCCGCCTCGCCCTGCGCACCCTGGAAGCCCTGCGTCCCCTGAACTCCGACGTCGCCCTGCGCACCCTGCGCGCCCTGAGCACCGGCGTCGCCCGCCGCACCTTGAGCACCCTGAACCCCGGCATCGCCCTGGGCACCCTGGAAACCTTGAGCACCCTGAACGCCCGCACCGCCCTGCGCGCCCTGAGCACCGGCCTCACCCTGAGCTCCCTGCGTACCGGCCTCGCCCTGCGCACCTTGGACGCCCTGAGCGCCCAGGGCGCCCTGAGCACCAGCGTCGCCCTGGACGCCCTGGAAACCTTGAGCACCCTGAACGCCCGCACCGCCCTGCGCACCTTGAGCACCCACGTTGCCCTGGACCCCGACGTCGCCCTGCGCGCCCGTCTCGCCCTGGAAACCCTGAGCGCCCTGCGCGCCCACCGCGCCCTGAGCACCAGCCTCGCCCTGCGCACCCTGAACACCCTGCGTGCCCTGAACACCCTGCGCGCCCTGCACACCGGCGTCGCCCTGCGCACCTTGAGCACCCGTCTCGCCCTGGAGACCTTGGAAACCTTGGGAGCCCTGAACGCCTGCGTCACCCTGTGCGCCCTGAGCTCCGGTCGCACCCTGAACGCCTGCATCGCCCTGCGCACCTTGGAAGCCCTGAGCACCCTGCGAGCCCGTCGCACCCTGCGCACCTTGAGCACCCACGTTGCCCTGCGCACCTTGTGCTCCCTGCGTGCCGGCCTCACCCTGCGCGCCCTGAACACCTTGAGCGCCCGAGTCCCCCTGGGCACCCTCGATTCCTTGAGGACCCTGGGCGCCGGTGTCGCCTTGAGCGCCACTGTCGCCTCGGGCACCTTGGAAGCCTTGCGCGCCCCGTGCGCCCTGAGCGCCCGCATCACCCTGCGCACCCTGAGCGCCTGTGTCGCCCTGGGGGCCTTGAGTGCCCTTCGGGCCGTGCGAATCGCGGGGGTACGGCTTCTTACCCTCGTCGTGTTTAGCCCACGGGCCCTGCCAGCCCTGGGGGCCACAGTCCGTTGACGTGCCCGGGAACTGGTCCGACGAATCAAGATCGCCGCCGTCCTGGCGGACTGTCGACCAAGACGACGGCCACCCGCCGTACTGCCCAAGCGGACCCGGAGTGCCTACGTGCACGCCCCGGGCAGAGGAAGTCGCTTCCTCGGGTGGCGCTGCGGCCGCAGGCCCGCCCGTCATTCCGACTACCAGCAGGGCAGAGCCCAGCCCTGAAGCGGCGCGGCCATGCTTCAGCGCGCGCTGCAGCCGTCGGTCGTTGCTCATGACCCCTCCAGAGAGCCACCCCGGACATACCCAGAGCTACTTTGCGATGACTTAACGTCACCTATCAGGCGAGTTGCAGCGTATTGGACTGACTCATCCTCTGAAGGTGGTTTAGCAAGAGGTGCCCGCTTTTTAGGTCAAAGTGGATATTAGTCACAATCTGGCGTGCCCACCGCAGTTCGGAGCGGCAACCCGAAACCGCTTATCCAAAGGACTCGCAGTTCGGCGGTGAATCACCACCAAGCTGGTCGCTCCGCTTGTGGCGAGGCACGCGGGGCCAGACGTCGACCACACCTCAACCGTGATCGCCAGGCAGGGCGTCAGCATTTCCGCAGCAGTGCTGGTGGCAATCCGGATGCGCCGGCACCGCGGTAGACCCGCGACCGGGCGCACGCCCCCCGGAGCGTCATTACGAGCGACCACAGTGGGGCGACAGTCGCGGTCGCCGTGGCGTTGCTGTTCATAGCCACCGGTACGCGTCGAGCCGCCGCACCTCTCAGTGACGCGGCGGTGCGGCATCCGCTGAAGACCGACCGACACTGGTCTGGCGGTGCACTGACCGCGTTCGCCATGGGTGGGCTGACGCTGAGACCCTTCCGCGCTACGGACTTCTCGGCTGTGCGCGCGCTACAGCCACCCAACGCCACCCCCGCATCCTGGGGCGGTCGACGGCTCCTACAGCTCTTCAGGGGCGGGCCGAAGCAGACCCAACTGCGGATCGAAGCAGACCAGGCCGTGTTCCGCCGCGATTCGTGCGGCACCAGCCGAGACCTCCGCACAACGGCTGTACACCATCGGGAAGTAGATGAACGGTCCCGATGCCTCCGCGATCAGTGGCCCCGTCGACCACGGGCTCCGCTCTTCGTCGTCGTCCTCGGTGAGGTCGATCCACCGCTCAAGTAGGGCTTCGACATAGGCTCGGATGCGCGGCGTCGGCGGGATCTGGCCTGCACTGACACACCTCTCGTAGAGAGCCTGGAAGGCAGTCAGCGCTTCGGCGTTGTCGGCCGGCCTGTCGCCCTCCCACACCGCCAGGTCATAACTCATGCGCCGGAGTGTGCCAGCCAGCAACGACACGTCGCGGTACGTGACAGCGGTTGCACCTTCGGCTCACGAATGGGGTCAACGGTCCGGTAGCTGTGGCCGACGTCGACCGGTCAACGAGCATGGGCGCGCCGCGGCGGTGGAGGCCCATGGCGTATCGACCTCCCGCTTGCAGCGCACCGCCCACCGGAACAGCCCACACCGACGGCTCTCCCGTGGCACGCGATCCCAATCCCCAGTGGCGCGTCCGGCTTGGCCACCCACGTCGGCGAGAGCCGCGACCGAGGCTCTGCACATGAAAGCCCCGACCAGCACGCCCATACCCCCGACGGCCCTGCCGCCTCCGACCATGCGACGGCATCCCGGAAGATCTGGACGGGCCGGGGGACCACGGTGGCACGCTCCCACGGGAAAGGGACGACCCCCGCCGGGGGGAGACGGGGGTCGTCGAAGGTTCGGCTCCGGGGGGGTCGAGCCGAACCACTCAGCGGCCACGGGGGGTGCAACCGCTGAGGGTCTTGTCGGTTTCGAGGATGTGAAAGCTCGTCGTACGGACAAGTCTGCCTGAGCGGACCCGTCACGTCGAGTGGTGCCGACCCCACTCAGTGCGAAATTCTCCTCGCAGGCTGTGATCGTGATCACGCAGAGCGGGATTAATGGTGCCAGCCGGCAGGTCTGGACGGGTGGCCTGCCCCCGGGCACCCGCCGACGATAGACCATCCGGCTAGACTTTCGCGCCGTGGGCCGAAGTGCCGCTTTCTTCGATCTGGACAAGACCGTCATCGCCAAGTCGAGCGCCCTGGCGTTCGGTCGGCCGTTCTACCGGGACGGGCTGATCACCCGGCGTGATGTGGTCAAGTCGGCGTACGCGCAGCTGATGTTCCGGCTGGGCGGCACCGACGAGCAGACCATGGCCCGAACACGGGACTACCTGGCCGCGCTCTGCAAGGGCTGGCAGGTGGAGCAGGTCCGCCAGATCGTCGCGGAGACACTGCACGAGCTGATCAACCCCTATGTGTACGCCGAAGCCGCCGTGCTGATCGCGGAGCACCAGGCGGCCGGGCGAGACGTGGTGCTGGTGTCGGCGTCGGGCGAGGAGATGGTCCGCCCGATCGGCGAGTTGCTCGGGGTCACCGACGTGATCGCCACCCGGATGACGGTCCGGGACGGCCGGTACAGCGGCGAGGTCGAGTTCTACGCGGCCGGCCCGAGCAAGGTCGAGGCGGTCGGCGAGCTGGCCGCCGCCCGGGGTTACGACCTGGCCGACTCGTACGCCTACTCGGACTCGTACAGCGATCGTCCTCTGCTGGAGTGCGTCGGACACCCGAGTGTGGTCAACCCGGACCGGCAGCTGCGCAAGCTGGCCTCGGAGAACGCCTGGCCGGTCCTGGAGTTCCGGCACCCGATCCCACTGGGCCGCCGCCTGCGGGAACGACCCGCCGTCCCGGTGGCCGCTGCGGCCCTGGGCGTCGGGGTGGGCGTTGCGATCGGGATCGCCTGGTACGGCCGCCACCGTCGCACCCGCGCCGCCACCACCGCCTAACCCCCCACCCACCCCACCCCCACCCCCGCGCCACCCACTCTCGGGTCGATCATGGAGTCGTGGTGGGCATCTTCACCCGATTGGCACCTTTTGCGGCCCACCATAACTGCATGATCGACGCGGCAAGGGGCGGGGCACAGGGGCGCGCGGCAAGGGGCGGGGCACAGGGGCGACAGCGCAGTGGGTCCGCTCAGGTGGCGGCGAGGATCTCGTCGCCGATGGCGGTGAGTTGGTCGGCGCCGACCTCGACAGCCGACATGTAGTGGCGTAGCCAGGAACGCAGTCCGTCCGGAGTGCCGGTGGCGAAGGCACCTGCCGAACCGACGTACTCGGGCTCGCGCTCGCGGTGCCCGACATCGACGGCGAGTAGGCCGCGCGGGTCGAGGCCGCTGGCGAGCAGCACCAGCCGGGCGGCGCCCCGGGCCACCACGCCGGACGGCCCGGCGAACGGGCGCAGGTTCAGCAGCTCTCCGTGTACGACCGCGGCAAGCACCAGCGGAGAGACCTTCGTGCCACCGGCGACCAGCCCGGCGAGCCCGTCCAGTCGGGTGGCGACCACCGGGTCGGCCACCGGGCGGCCCAGCTCGGCCTCCGGCACGATGTCGCGCGCGGCGAGCACGTGCAGTTTCGCGAGAGCCTGGCGGGGTGCCTTCGGCCACAGGTCACTCAGGCTGGGCAGTGCCCCGGCGACCCGCAGGGCTCCCTGGAGCACGGGATCGGTCACGGTGCCGGCCCGGACCGCCTCGCGTTCGTGCCCGGCCCCCTCAAGGGCGGCGCTGGCCACCGCGGAGCGGAGGCTGACCTCGGCGGCGACCTGCCCGCCGTGCCGGCGCAGCGCCCGGTGCCCGAGCGCCTGGTCGAATCGTTCCCGGGCCCGTTCGACGGCGGCGGGGACGTCGGCGAGCGCGAGCAGGGGCGCGAGCGGGTCGGAGGTCACCCCGTCACGCTAACGACCCGGCCCGGCCCGGCGGGGCGCACCCGGCCGCAGCGCGACCCGGACCACCCGCCCCGGCACCCCGTTCAACGCCGACACCCCTTGCGGGCAAGGTGCCACGTGCGGCGACCCGGGTGGGGAGGGCCGTCGGGCGCGCGGCGGGGGCCGCTCGGCGCGACGGGGCGGGCAGCGGTCGCCGCCCGGAGGACCCGCGACTACCCTCGTGCCCAGCGAGACGCAGGTCACCCGAGGACGAGGAGTCACGGCATGAGCGAGGCATTGGCCAATCTGCTGAACGAGACGCGCCAGTTCCCCCCGCCGGCCGAACTCGCCGCGCACGCCAACGTCACCATCGACGCCTACGCCGAGGCCGAGGCCGACCGGCTCGCCTTCTGGGCGAAGCAGGCCGACCGGCTGGCCTGGTCGAAGACGTGGGACGAGGTGCTCGACTGGTCGAACCCGCCGTTCGCGAAGTGGTTCGTCGGTGGGCAGCTCAACGTCGCGTACAACTGCCTGGACCGGCACGTCGAGGCGGGCCGGGGCGACAAGGTCGCCATCCACTGGGAGGGCGAGCCGGGCGACACCCGGACCATCACGTACGCCGACCTGCACGAGTTGACCTGCCGGGCGGCGAACACGCTCACCGAGCTGGGTGTCACGGCCGGCGACCGGGTGGCGATCTACCTGCCGATGATTCCGGAGGCGGCGGTCGCGATGCTGGCCTGCGCCCGGATCGGCGCGGCGCACAGTGTGGTCTTCGGCGGCTTCTCCGCCGACTCGCTGAGCAACCGCATCCAGGACGCCAGCGCCAAGGTGGTGATCACCGCGGATGGTGGCTACCGGCGGGGCAAGCCGTCGGCGCTGAAGCCGACGGTGGACGAGGCGGTGGCGAGTTGCCCGTCGGTGGAGCACGTGCTGGTGGTCCGCCGCACCGGCGAGGAGGTGGCCTGGTCGGCGAAGGACCACTGGTGGCACGAGACGGTGGAGACCGCGTCGGCCGAGCACACCGCGCAGCCGTTCGACGCGGAGCACCCGCTGTTCATCCTCTACACCAGCGGCACCACGGCCCGCCCGAAGGGCATCCTGCACACCACCGGCGGCTACCTGACCCAGGCGTCGTACACGACACACGCGGTCTTCGACCTCAAGCCGGAGACGGACGTCTACTGGTGCACCGCCGACATCGGCTGGGTCACCGGCCACACCTACATCGTGTACGGCCCGCTCTCCAACGGCGCGACCCAGGTGATGTACGAGGGCACCCCGGACACCCCGCACAAGGGCCGCTTCTGGGACATCGTCGAGAAGTACAAGGTCAGCATCCTCTACACCGCGCCGACGCTGATCCGCACGATGATGAAGTGGGGCGAGGACATTCCGGCCGGCCACGACCTGTCGTCGCTGCGGCTGCTCGGCAGCGTCGGCGAGCCGATCAACCCCGAGGCCTGGATGTGGTACAGGGAGTTCATCGGCGGCGGAGCGCTGCCCATCGTCGACACCTGGTGGCAGACCGAGACGGGCGCCATGATGATCTCCCCGTTGCCGGGGGTGACCGCGACGAAGCCGGGGTCGGCGATGGCCCCGCTGCCGGGCATCGTGGCCGACGTGGTGGACGACCAGGGCCAGTCGGTGCCGAACGGCGGTGGCGGTTACCTGGTGCTGCGCGAGCCGTGGCCGTCGATGCTGCGCACCATCTGGGGTGACGACGACCGGTTCATCGAGACCTACTGGAGCCGGTTCGAGGGCATGTACTTCGCCGGTGACGGGGCGAAGAAGGACGACGACGGGCACATCTGGCTGCTCGGCCGGGTCGACGACGTGATGCTGGTGTCCGGGCACAACATCTCCACCACGGAGGTGGAGTCGGCGCTGGTGTCGCACCCGTCGGTGGCCGAGGCGGCGGTGGTGGGTGCGACCGACCCGACCACCGGGCAGGCCATCGTCGCGTTCGCCATCCCGCGCGGCAGCACCGACATCGCCGGCGACGCGGGTGAGCAGCTCATCGCCGAGTTGCGCAACCACGTGTCGAAGACGCTCGGGCCGATCGCCAAGCCGCGGCAGATCATGCTGGTGCCGGAGCTGCCGAAGACCCGCTCGGGCAAGATCATGCGCCGGTTGCTGCGCGATGTCGCGGAGAACCGGTCGCTCGGTGACGTGACCACGTTGCAGGACTCGTCGGTGATGGAGTTGATCTCGTCGGGGATGAGCGGCGCGAAGTCCGACGAGGACTGACGGCAGACGTACACACCGGAGGGTGGCGGTCCGTGCGGACCGCCACCCTCCGTCATTTCTTACGGGTACGACTCACGCCGGCGCGCCGCTGTCACATCGGTCGGTCGGCCGACCCGACAGCGGCTAAACGGCCACAGACGGTGGGTCACCTCTGTCCTTTCGGTTGGTTGTGACTTAGGTTCACGCAGGTTGGGAGAGTTCGACGCTCGTCACATCGATCGTCGAACGACCCCATGTCCTCCTCCCCATGCCCGAGAAACGGAGCGGCATGAACCACAAACCCCAGTCCGGGTCGCGCCGACGGCTACTCGTCGCGCTGCCCGCCATCGCCCTCGCGGCCACGTCACTGACCGTGACTGGCAGCGCGGCCGCCCAGTCGGCATCGCCGACGCCCCGGGCGGTGATCGGCGCCGATGAGTACTACATCAACTACGCCGAGCCCGAGGTGCAGCCGGACACCACCGGCCGCGAGGTAAAGGGCAAGGGCGGCGTCTACACCCCTGCCGTGGAGTCCGCGCGCGAGTTCGACCAGAAGCACGCTCCGGGTAACCCGGTGACCGCCCGGCAGCTGGCCAAGGACGAGGCCAAGTCGCTGAAGACCGGTCAGAACCCCCGCAAGTTCAAGAAGGCGCCGACCACGCAGACGGCGAAGCTGTTGACGTTGCTCGTCGAGTTCAACGACAAGGCCAACGACGACTTCACCGGCGTGATGGTCCCGAAGACGGTGTTCGAGGACCGCACCTGCGTGCCCGGCACCGTGCAGAACGGGCCGAAGCACAACAAGATCCCGGACCCGTCGCGGCTGCCGCACGAGGACAACAACTCGATGTGGGTGCCGGACTTCTCGCCGTCGCACTACAACAAGATGCTGTACAGCAAGAAGGGCATCACCGAGCGGGTCCGCAAGGACCTGAAGGGCCCGGACGGCAAGAAGGGCATCGACCTCGCCGGTCGCACGATGCACAACATGTACCTGGAGATGTCCAAGAACGCGTACACGGTGGACGGGCAGGCCAGCCCGTGGATCACCGTGCCGCACTCGGAGGGCTGGTACGCGGCCAACCGCTGCTTCCAGGACGAGACCGGCGCCTGGGTTCCCGGCCGCGAGCAGTCGATGAACGGCCACCCGGACAACCCGGCCGGCGCGGGCCGCCTGGCGACCGACGCGATCGACGCGCTCGTCGCGAAGGACCCGACCTTCCCGTGGGCCGACTACGACATCGAGGACCAGGCCGACCGCGACGGTGACGGCAACGTCTACGAGCCGGACGGCGTGATCGACCACCTCGTGCTTGTGCACGCCGGTCAGGGCAAGTCGCGTGGCGGTGGCGCCGAGGGCGTGTACGCCGTCTGGGCGCACTCCTCCACGGTCGCCGGTGGTTACACCATCCCGGGCACCAACCTCAAGGCGTCGAACTACATCGTGCAGCCGGAGGACGCCGGCGTTGGTGTCTTCGCCCACGAGTTCGGCCACGACCTGGGCCTGCCGGACCTCTACGACACGTCCGGCAACGCCGACTCCGACGTGGACTTCTGGGACCTGATGGCCTCGGGCTCGCACTCGGGTGAGATCTTCCAGGCGCTGCCCACGCACATGGGCATCTGGGACAAGTGGGTGCTCGGCTGGGCCGACCCGCTGACCATCCGCCCCGGGTCCAACCCGCGTGAGGTGAAGCTCGGGCAGACCTCGCGTACGCCGATCGACTCCGAGGACGGCATCAAGGTCGACCTGCCGGACAAGGTCACGACGCTGGCCACGCCGCACAGCGGCACCAAGATGTGGCACAGCAACAACGACCAGAGCTGGGCCGACGTCAAGCTGAGCCGGTCGGTCGAGGTGCCGTCGGCGGCGGACGCCAAGTTCTGGATGTGGAACAACTACATCATCGAAGAGGACTGGGACTACGGCTTCGTCGAGCTCTCCACCGACGGCGGCGCGACCTGGACCGAGCAGAAGGTGTACGCCGAGGGTGGCACCGTGGTCACCACGCCCGACGGTTACCCGGACCCGAACGGCCGGATGAACGACTTCGGCGGCAAGAAGTACGGCCTGACCGGCAGCACCAACGGCTGGCGCCACGACTACGTCGACCTGTCGGCGTACGCGGGGACGACCGTGCAGCTGCGACTGCGCCAGGCCACCGACGAGGCGTTCGAGGAGCGCAACTGGTTCGCCGACGACTTCTCGGTCACCGGCGGCGGCGCCACCACGTGGAGCGACGACGTCGAGGGCGGCGCCAACGGCTGGACGGCCACCGGCGGCACCTTCGTCGACACCAACGGCGGGGGCTGGAAGGTCTCCAGCGGCACCGAGGTGCACGCGCAGTTCTACCTGGCCGAGTGGCGCAACTTCGACGGCTTCGACAAGGGCCTGAAGTACGCGTACGACACGATCTACTCGCACGAGGCGTGGAAGGTCGACCGGATCTCGTACAACGCGCCGGGCATGCTCGTGTGGTACCGGGACAGCGCGCTCGGCGACGTCAACCACGTCACCGGGCAGATGACCGCCCTGCCCAGCTACGGCGCGAAGGGCGGGTTGCTCATCGTCGACTCGCACTTCGACCCGTACCGCCGCACGGGCGTGGCGGCCGAGAAGGACCCGTCGGTGACGGACAACCTGCCCAGCCGTCCGCAGTCGGCCAACGCGGCCTTCGGTCTCCAGAAGACGTACCCCTTCACGGAGTGCCTGGAGGCGGCGGGCGAGCCGTACAGCGCGTACTGCACGAAGTTCAAGGCGCAGGCGCCGGTGAAGTCCTTCACCGATGCCAAGACCTGGTACCCGGGCATCGAGATGCGGGACGGGTCTCCGTACGCGCGGGACAACGACGCGTCGGTGGTCGTCCCGTCGCGGAACAACGCGCCGTACACCACCCGGGTCACCCACCCGGACGGTAGCCCGGCGCCGGAGTTCTACGGCGTGACCCTGGGCGGTGGCGCGATCGTGCTGGGCACCGGCAACCCCGGTGACGCGGGCGTGAACTACGGCGTGTCGCTCACCGTCAAGAAGGCCGCGAAGGACAACTCGTCCGCGACGATCTTCGTCACCCCGGCGAAGAAGTAGTCGTTCGGTTGAGCGGTAACTGATTTCAGCGGTGTTGGTGGGGCCGGTGGCGGAGACGCCTCCGGCCCCACTGTCGTACATCGATCACATTGATCGAAATGTGTCGTTGCAACCCGGGGCGGCCGAGCCTCCGCTGGTCAACGTGGCTGATGAAGCGTTGGGGTGTGACGGTGGAAAGCATTCCCAACAAAATCTTGCAACAAATCGACGCGTTCGTCTTCCCACCCGTCCCGGCAGTAACTATGTTCACCAATGGTCCCACTCGTGGGATCGATCTCCCACCGGCCTCTACCCCCGTTGGGCCGGTTCCCTCACACCGGAGGTACCACGTGCGCAAAGTCGCAGTGGGTCTGCTCGGGCTCTCACTGACGGCGACAGGCCTGGCTTTCGGCCCGTCCGCCTCGGCGGCGCCTCAGCCCAAACTGCCGGTAGCAGCACCTGCCGCTGCCGAACCGCAGGCGCTGAAGGATGAGCTTCCCGACACGCTCGAGGACAAGCGGCGCGCCCTGCGCGAGCAGGGCCTCAGCGACGTGCTGAGCGGCCGCAGCAAGCCGATCGAGCGCAACGGCAGCACCGTCGTCAAGGTCGGCGAGGTCGGGAAGCAGGCCACCAACAAGGCCAACGCCCGCACCGCCGCCACCGATCCGCCCACCCAGGATCAGTACGTCGAGCTTGAGCGTGAGCGGACCGACAAGATCTTCGTGATCCTGGCCGAGTTCGGTGACGAGCGGCACCCGTCCTTCCCGGACAAGGACATGGCCCCGGACATCGCCGGGCCGACGACGTTCCAGGGGCCGCTGCACAACAAGATCCCCGAGCCCAACCGGGCCGTGGACAACTCCACCATCTGGCAGCCGGACTTCAGCCCGGAGCACTTCCGCCAGGTCTACTTCGGCACCAACCCGGGCGACGAGTCGCTCAAGCAGTACTACGAGGCGCAGTCCTCGGGTCGCTACACCGTCGAGGGTGAGGTGACCGACTGGGTCAAGGTCCGGTACAACGAGGCCCGTTACGGGCGCTCCGACGACCCGATCCCGGACCCGCTGCCCGGCCAGCCGATCGACCCGCGGGACGACCGGGCCGTCTGCGCCGACAACGTCTGCTCGAACACCTGGGACCTGGTCCGCGACGCCGCCAACCAGTGGGTCGTCGACCAGAAGGCCAAGGGCCGGACGGACGCGCAGATCGCCGAGGAGATGAAGTCCTTCGACCAGTGGGACCGATTCGACTTCGACCACGACGGCAACTTCAACGAGTCCGACGGTTACATCGACCACTTCCAGATCGTCCACTCCGGCGGCGACCAGGCCGACGGTGACCCGCAGCAGGGTGAGGACGCCATCTGGAGCCACCGTTGGTCGGCGTTCAACAGCTCGCCCGTCGGCCCGGCGAACAACCGGGCTGGTGGCACCCAGATCGGCAACACTGGCATCTGGATCCGCGACTACACGATCCAGCCGGAAAACGGCGGCCGCAGCGTCTTCTACCACGAGTACGCCCACGACCTGGGCCTGCCGGACGACTACGGACCCGGGGACAACAACAACGAGCACTGGACCCTGATGGCCCAGAGCCGGCTCGGTGCCAAGAACGACGCCGGCATCGGCGACCGGGGCGGCGACCTCGGCGCGTGGAACAAGTTCCAGCTCGGCTGGCTCGACTACGAGGTGGTCGTGGCGGGCCAGGACAAGAAGCTGGAGCTCGGTCCACAGGAGTACAACTCGAAGGAAGCACAGGCTGTCGTGGTGGTGCTGCCCAAGCGGGAGTACACCTTCAACTACGGCGCACCTGTCGAAGGCTCCAAGCAGTATTTCTCCGGTAACGAGGACGACCTCGACAGCTCGATGACGAGGACGTTCGACCTCACCGGCAAGTCTTCCGCGGCGCTGTCGCTCAAGGGCAAGTACAGCATCGAATCCAACTACGACTACCTCTACTTCGAGGCGTCGACGGACGGTGGCCAGACCTGGATCGACCTGAACGGCACGGCCAACGGCCAGCCGATCGGCGTCGATGGCGCCGGCCGCCCGGCCCTCTCCGGCAGCAGCAAGGGCACCTGGGTCGACATCAACATCCCGCTGACGGCGGTCGCCGGCAAGGCGGCGCAGGTTCGCCTGCACTACGTCACCGACGGTGGTGTCTCCGAGGGCGGTTTCTTCGGTGACGCGATCACCGTGACCGCCGACGGGCAGACCGTGTTCAGCGACGGCGCCGAGACCGACGCCGGCTGGGCCCTGGAGGACTTCCAGGTGGTCGGTGCGACCTACACCCGGCTGTTCGACAACTTCTACATCGCCGGCAACCGGTCGTACGTCTCGTACGACAAGTACCTGAAGACCGGCCCGTACTTCTTCGGCTACGCGAACACCCGCCCGGACTGGGTGGACCACTACGCGTACCAGGAGGGCCTGCTCATCTCGTACTGGAACACCCGGTTCTCCGACAACAACACCATGCCGGCGTCGGAGGCCAACCCGGGTGGTCACCCGGGTGAGGGTCGCAACCTGTACATCGACGCGCACCCGGAGCCGATCTACAACCTGACCGGTGCTCCGTGGCGGGCCCGGGTCCAGGTCTACGACGCGCCGTTCAGCCTCAAGAAGGCCGACTCGTTCACCCTGCGCCTCAACAGCCAGCCGCAGTACATCCGCGGTCAGGCTGCCCAGCCCCTGTTCGACGACACCAAGAAGTACTTCTACGAGGAGCTGCCGAACCACGGCGTCAAGCTCCCCGCGACCGGTGTCAAGATCAAGGTTCTGGAGCAGGACGGCACCTCGATGAAGATCCGGATCTTCTGACCGACGATCCCGCACCACCCAGCGGCGCCCGGGCAGCTTGTCTGCCCGGGCGCCGCCCTTCGTCCAGCCGGCCGGATTCGCCGTGCTCGTCGCGCCGACCGGGGTTCGCGCCGGCATCGGCACCCGTTGACGCGGCCGACCCGCGCCAGCGTGTCGCTAGGGGACATCCCGAGCTTCTCCCTGTTCAACGCGACCACCAGGGCCGTCGCCGGTGACCGGGTCCTAGGCTGTCTGCCATGACCGACCAGCGCGGCGGAGTCGTCGACGAGTCCTGTGTCCTCACCGAGGGGCCGTGGACGCACCGTTTCGTCGGCGCCAACGGCACCCGCTTCCATGTGGTCGAGGCCGGCACCGGGCCGATGGTGCTCTTCCTGCACGGCTTCCCAGAACACTGGTGGGCGTGGCACCGGATGCTCCCGGCGGTCGCCGACGCCGGCTTCCGGGCGGTCGCCGTCGACCTGCGCGGCTACGGCGCCAGCGACAAACCACCCCGGGGGTACGACGGTTACACCCTCGCGGCCGACATCGCCGGGTTGATCCGCGCGCTCGGTGAACGGTCGACGACGATCGTGGGCAGCGGCGTCGGCGGCATGGTGGGCTGGACGGTGGCGTCCTTCCACCCGCCCCTGGTCCGCCGGCTCGTGGTGTTGGGGGCACCACACCCGCTGCGCCTGCGCGCCGGCATCTTCGCCGACCCACGCGGGCAGTTCGCCGCCTCCACCCCCGCGTTGAAGTTCCAACTCCCCCGCTACGAACACGTACTGACCCGCGACGGCGCGGCTGCCGTCGCGGAGATCCTGCGCCGCTGGGGCGGACCACACTGGGTCACCGGGCCGGACTTCGACGCGTACGCCGAGCGGTGTCGGGAGGCGATGTGCATCCCGCAGGCCGCGTTCTGCGCGTTGGAGGGCTACCGCTGGGCGTTCCGCTCACTGCTGCGGCTGCACGGCTACCGGTTCGTCCGCCTGATGCAGAAACCACTGGCCACCCCGACCCTGCAACTGCACGGCGCGCTGGACCCCGCCTCCCTGCCGCGCACCGCCCTGGGCTCCGGGCGCTACGTCGTCGCCCCGTACGAGTGGCGACTGCTCGACGGGGTGGGGCACTTCCCGCACCTGGAGGCGCCGGAGTTGGTGCTCGGCGAGATCCTGCGCTGGGCCAAGAGCTGACCGCTCAGACCCGCTGCTCCCGCAGGTCGGTGACCTCGGAGGCCGGAGCCCAACCCTGGTAGACGCCGAAGTCGAAGACCTCCAGCCGCATCGCCTCGGCCACCGGCCAGCGGCCACCTGTGTATTCCACCCGCAACCAGGCGTCATGCTCGCCCAGCACGATGAACGGCTGGCCCTGCCAGGTGCAGGTGGTCCGCACGTACGCCAGGTCCTCGATCTCGGTCGCCGGCAGCACCCGGACGTACCGGCCCGCGCGGACCTCCTCGAAGCCCTCGCCCGGCTCGGGTTGGTACAGGCGGATGTTGTCGCCGTCCGGGCTGGCCTGGTATTCCCGGCCCTGCCACCGGGCCACGTAACCGTCGCGCATCACGCCTCACCGACCCGTCGCCAGACCACCGTGTCGGTGTCGAGCTCCGCGACCACCCGCTCGGTGCCGTCCGCGCCGATCCGCCAGAGTTGCGTGCCGTGCGGGAGGCGCGCGCTGTCCACCTTGAACTCCGCGACCACGTCGCTGCTCTCCCCCGGGGCGAAGCCGTTGCCCCGGAACGGCGGGCGTTCGATGACCCAGCCCTCCATGGCCCGCATCGCCGGTTCGTTCTGACCGCCGTACGGGATCCGGTAGAGACTCGGCCGGTGCGCCGGCCAGCGCAACACGTAGATCTCCTCGGCATCCCTGGCGAACGGCGATCCGGGGTAGCTGAGGCCGAGCGCGTCGTGCACCTGCGCGGGCGTGGTCAGGTGGGCCAGCTCACCGGCCCGGTGCACGAAGCCGGAGACCCGGTCGTACCCCCGATCCAGGTAGTACGCGAGTTGGCTGGGCGCGACCGCCTTCTGCATGACAGTCGGTCGGGCCGGGTCGACCGCCGCCGGAGCGTACCGGGGGCGGGCGGTGGGCTCCGCCACGGCCGGCGCTTCCTCCGGGTCCACCTCCAGGTCGTCACCGAGCCCCACCTCGGCGGCCCAGTTGGCCAACGCGACGATCTGTTCCCCGGGCAGCTTGGCACCGACCGGGGTGCCCGGGTTGACGGCGAACGACCAGTCCTCGTCCGGCCAGCGCCGGATCAGTTGGGCGAACTTCACACCGACGGTGGTGACGTCGCCCTCGACGTGGTCGGCGAGGCGCT
Source organism: Micromonospora sp. NPDC049171 (assembly GCF_040648275.1). Classification (NCBI taxonomy): domain Bacteria; kingdom Bacillati; phylum Actinomycetota; class Actinomycetes; order Micromonosporales; family Micromonosporaceae; genus Micromonospora; species Micromonospora sp. NPDC049171. Next base: position 14,799 of record NZ_JBEZDJ010000034.1, on the reverse strand, counting down.
CCGGCGACGTGTAGACCACCACGTACGTCTCGCCGTCAAGCTGCGCCGTACGCCAGACGAAGCCCGCGTCACCGGGCCGGCTGCCCGGCACCGAATCCGGTGCCGCCGGCAGCAGCACCCGGGCCAGCAGCAGGGTGGACAGGAACGTGTCGGTGCTGCCGGCACCGGCGGCACCGAGCAGGTCCTCCTCGACGGTGTTGGCCGGCTCGAACTCGACCGGGGCCGGCTCGTCGACGGGCGGCGGCTGCCCGGCGCCGTCCCCGGTCGCGGTCACGCCACTGCCGACCCGATCCGCGCCAGTCGCGCCGCTGGGCCGATCCGCGCTGGTCGCGCCGCTGCCGACCCAATCCGCGGCAGTCGCGCCACTGCCGTACCGATCCGCGTCGGTCGCGCCGGTGCCGACCCGATCCGCGGCGGTCGCGCCACTGCCGTACCGATCCGCGTCGGTCGCGCCGACCGACGAGCCGTCGGTGTCGGTGCGTTCGCCGCTGACCGGGACGCCACTGCGGTCAGCGCTGGGCCCGCCGCCCGTGCCGGCACCGACCAGACCGTCCGCGGCAGGCCCACCACTGGTGGGTGGCACCGACGGGCTCGGACCGGGGTTGGACGACGCGGGACCGGACCGGCTCACACTGGACGACGACGGACTGAACAGGTCCGGACCGGAGGGCGCCGAGTCGAACGGTCGCGGGGCGGGCTCGGCGGGGCGGGGCTGCCGGGCCGCGTCGAACAGGCCGTTGGCCTCGACCGGGTCGGTGAGGTCGCGGGACTCGATGATGGTGCCCTCGATGACGATGGGCGTGAAGCCGCGACGCGGCGCGGGCGGGCTGGAGACCGGTTCCGCGGCGGACACCGACAGCTCTTCCACCGGCCCGAATCGGCTCGGCCGGTCGCGCGGGATCGCCTGGGTCTGCTCTGCGGCCGGGCCGAGTCGCTCCGCCGCTGCGCTCGGCGGCGGCTGGCCGGTCAGCCGAAAGGCGCGCGTGGGCTCCTCCGCCATCGGGTCGGGTCGGCGCGGTGGCAGGGGCTGGGTGATCTCCTCAGCCGGTGCCGGCGCGCGGACCCCGCGGGACGCACCGAGGTCGCCGGTCGGCCGCCGCAGCGGCCGGGTGGTGTCCGGGTCCGGCATTGGAAAGGCGCGTGTCGCGGCCTCCCCGGCCGACGCGTCGGCCGGGCGGCGACGTGGGAAGGGCTGGCTGCCCCGCCCGAATCGACTCGGTGGGGCCGCGCGGTCGGCGGGCCGACCCCCGCCCGGCAGCGGGTCGGACGCCCGGTCCCGCGCGGTGGTGGGTTCGAAGAAGGAACGCCGAGCGGGTTGGGGGCCGCCGTTGCCGTTGCCGGCGGCCGGACCGTCGACGTCGCTCGGCCGGTTCGCGGCCGGCCAGCCAGTGCCGGGAGACTCGGCCTGCCAACCCGGGCCGGGAGACTCGGCCTGCCAACCCGGGCCGGAGGACTCGGCCGGCCGACCGGAGCTGGGGGATTCGGCCGGACCGACACCGGGACGGTCGGCGGGCGCCAACGGTACGAACCGGGACGACCGACCGGTGCGGGGCAGGGGGCCGGCCGCGCCTGGTTGCGGCGGGCCGCTCGGGTGCCGGTGACCGGCGGCGGGCAGGTCATCCTGGCCGGGTCGGCGCGAAGGCTCGACGGGGCCGGGCGTCCGCGACGCCGGGCCGGGCATCGGCGGGGTGCCCGCCGCCCGGGGCGTCGGACCCCACGCGCCCCGGCGGGGCGGGACCGCGGCAGAGGGGAACGGCGGAGGCGGGACCGCAGCAGGGGGGAACGGCGGAGGCGGGACCGCAGCCGACGGGACCGCGTCAGGCGGAACCGGTGCAGACGGGACCGGGGCTGGCCCGGACGGCGTCGCGCCCATCGCGGGAGGTGCTCCAGCAGCTGCTGTGGCGTCCCGGCCCGGTGCACCGGTGCGGGTGCGGGCCAGGGTCTCCGCCCGCTCCAGGCGAGCGCGGGCACCCATGGTGCGGCCGGGCAGGCGCACGTCGCCCCGGGAGAGTTGCGACACGAACCACGCTGGCAGGTAGCCCTCGACCGGCAGACCTGGGTTGACGGCGAGCCACCACTCCTGGTTGGGCCAGCCGACCGCGAGGTCGGCGAAGGGCACGCGTCGGTTGCTGCCGGGGTGCTCACCGAGGCAGGCCCGCAGTGCACCGGCCGACGTGAAGGCCAGCACGTGTGTCCGGCCACCGGTGGTCCAGGTGCCCCAGCCGGGGGGTGCCTGGCCGGGTTGCGCCGGCGCGGAGACCGGCAGCAGCAGATCGGTGCGGGACAGGAGCCGGAAGTAGAGCTCCTGGTCGTTGGCGCGCAGCGCGTCGCGCATCGCCACCTCGGCCTCCGTGGCCGGCTCCCATTCGGTCACGGCCACCTCCCCTTCCGAGAACAGGCCACAGGTATCGCGTACAACCTACAAGGTGGTATCAAGATCACAATGGCTGGCCGTCGGCGGTCTGCCGGGGCGCGGGCAAGGCGATAACATCCCGTCCCGGAGCCGACACGATACGGAGGCTGTCGATGTCCCGATCGATCATGCGCCCGGTCCTCGCAGGTCTGGCCGCGAGCGTGCTGACCGTGCCGGCCCTCCCGACCGCCACCGCCACCGCCAGGCTCCGGACGGCACCGGCGTGCGCGACCCCCCTCGCCCCCGTCCGGCCGGTCACGGCCGCGCCGTGGCCACAGCAACGGTACGACCCGGCCCGCCTCGCGCCACTGGCCACCGGCGCCGGGGTGACCGTCGCGGTGGTCGACTCCGGGGTGGATCGGGCGCACCCCCAACTGGCCGGGCGCGTGCTGGCCGGCACCGACCTGCTCGACCCCGGCGGCGACGGCGGTCGCGACTGCGCCGGGCACGGCACCGGCGTGGCGAGCATCATCGCGGCGGCACCCCAACCCGGAGTCGCCTTCCGCGGTCTGGCACCGAATGCCCGGATCATGCCGGTGCGGGTGAGTGAGCAGCAGGTGGTGCAGGGGCGGGAGTCGGGGCGTACGGTCGGCGCCGACGAATTCGCCCAGGCCATCCGGTGGGCCGTCGACCATGACGCGGACGTGGTGAACCTGTCGGTGGTGTTGTATGCCGACGATCCGGAAGTCCGTGCTGCCGTGCGGTACGCCCTGGACCGGGACGTGGTGCTGGTGGCCGCCGCTGGCAACCTGCACGACGGCGGGGATCCCCGGCCGTTCCCCGCCGCCTACGACGGGGTGCTCGGCGTGGGGGCGATCGGCGCCGACGGCGGGCGGGCGACCTTCTCGCAGACCGGATCGTACGTCGACCTGGTCGCGCCGGGCAGCGAGGTGCTGACCGCCGCCCCCGGGTCGGGCCATCGTCAGGTCGAGGGCACCAGCTACGCGGCACCGTTCGTGGCCGCCACCGCCGCGTTGCTGCGCGAGTACCGGCCCGAGTTGACAGCTGCCCAGGTGGTGGCACGAATCATCGCCACCGCCGATCCAGCTCCCGGAACGGGCCACGGCGGCGGGTACGGTGCCGGCGTGCTGAACCCGTACCGGGCGGTCACCGAGACCAGCGTCGGCCGCGCGGCCGATCCTCGTCCGGTCGCCGTGCTCGCCGACGACCGGGCCGACCCGGCGCTGCTCGCCCGCCAGGCCCGCCGGTCGACCGCGCGGGAGCGGGCCCTGCTGGTCGGTGCGGCGGTCGGCACGACCGCAGTCACCGTGGCGCTGCTCGCCCTGGTGTTGCCCCGTGGCGCACGCCGACGCTGGCGCCCGGCCGACCCGGCCTGACCTCGGAAGCTGACTGCCCGGACCGAGGACCTGCGGCGGCCGGGCAGCGGACCGGAACACGGTCAGCTCTCCCGGCCGACCGCGGTCACTGGAACAGCCCGGTGTTCTTCTTTTCGGTGTCCAGGTAGTCGGTGGCCGAGTCGTGCACCGCCAACCTGATGTCCCGCAGCATCGCCTGGAGATCCTGCGAGGCGGACCGCCACCGCGCCTGCCGCTGCTCGTAGGCCTGGCGGGCCTCGCCCGTCCAACTCGCCACCAGCGGGGCAGCGTCTCGTTCGAGTTGGCCGAGCTGCGAGTCGAGCGTGTTCAGCGCCTTCTGAATGTCCGCGCCGGCCTGCTGAAGCGCGGCGAAGTTGACGACCAGCACACCATGGTCCATCGGATTTCCCTCCCGAGCGGGATCAGAGCGGCAACTGGATGCCGCCGCGATTGGTGCCGGCAACCCGGCTGGCCACCTCGTCGTCCGAGACGTCGTACTGTCGGCCGGCGGTGCGGATCGCCCCGGCGGTCTCCCGCAGCGCTCGGTGCAGCGCCGCCTGGTCCTCTGACCACTGCTGCTTGACCTGCTCGAAGGACCGGCCACCAGCACCACGCCAGGCCTGCTGCAACACCTGCAGCTCGGCCAGCAGGCCGGTCAGCATGGACTGCAACGACTGGTCAACCTGCTCGAACTTCGCGGCGGTCTGCTGCATCACCGCGGCTTCTGCCTGGGTCTGGGACACCCGGACGTCACCTCGTCTCCCTGATCGCACCTTGGCCCTCGACGCGCCCGCCCTGGGAACGCGTCGTTCGCTTGGCCCGGTCGTCGAGCACTGAGACGCGGGTCAGCGATGACTTCGTGGCTGACGGTAGCGGTCTCGTAGCGGTTCGGCTACCCCACGCTTCTCCCCTGTGGACAACCGCGAGAGCCATCGGTCGCTTACGATGTGCCGCAGCCACGTCGCGGCGCGTGACGGGCCGCCGCAGGGCGGCCGGACGCCCGACCCGGGTTCCCACTGGTCGAGGAGGCACGGTGCCGGCGATCACCACCGGAGGGCCGCACCCGGCGACCCCGGTCGGGTCCGGGCCGAGCCCCGCGGCACGAGCAGTCGGGCCGGGTGAGCCGGCCGGGTCGGACCGACCCGCCGAGGGCAGCCCAGGCTCCGCCGGTCCGCGCACACCGGGTCGCCGATCCCCCCTCGACCGTCGTGCCTGGTCCGACCGCCGTGCCTGGTCCGATCGGCGGTCCGGCGCCGGGGTGTGGGCCGGGCAACTGGTGACCGCGCAGGTCGCGGCGGCGCTCGTCCTCGCCGCCCTCGGCCGACCCGCGCCGGTCATCGTCGCGGCCGCACTGGTGGCCGTGCTGCTGGTGGCGACCGTCGGGGTCCGGTTCCGGGGCCGGTGGCTGTTCCAGTGGCTGGGCACCGCCGTCGGGCACCTGACCCGACGTCGGGCGCTCGCCGGGCCGGCCGGCGCGGCCGACCTGCTCGACCTGGTCGCTCCCGGCACCGTCGTCCGCTCCACGGAGCTGACCGGCGGTCCGGCCGCCGTGCTGGAGGACACCACCGGCATGGTGGCGCTCCTGGAGCTCGGCGACCCCGGTGACCTGCTCGGCGACGTGTCCCAGGCGATTCCCCCGCCATCGGCGTTGCTGCCCACGGCCGGGCCGGACATGCCCCCGCTGCGGGTCCAGCTGCTGCTCGCCGGGGCACCCGCACCGGTCCCGGCGGCCGGCACGGCCGGCACGTCGTACCGGCAGCTCACCGACGGGCGGCTGGCCGGGCGGGAGCGGGCGGTGGTGGCGGTCCGGGTGCTGCGGGTGGACGGGTGGTCCGCGGCGGACCTGCGCCGGGTGCTCGCCGGGACGGTCCGCCGCATCGTCCGCCGGTTCGGATCGCTGACGGCGCGGCCGCTCGGCGTACCGGCCGCGCTGCGGGTCCTGGCCGAGCTGGCCCACCACGACGGCCATCCGGTACGGGAGTCCTGGCCGACACTCCGGTCCGGTGCCCTGGTCCAGGCCACGTTCCGGCTGGTCCGGTGGCCAGAGGCGGGCGGTGCGGGTGGGCGGCGTCTGGTGCCCCGGATGCTCGCGCTGCCGGCGACCGCGACGACGGTGTCGATCACCGCGGGTCCGTCGCCGACCAGCGGTGTCGGGCCGGCGCCGACCGAGCTGACCGTACGCCTGGCCGCCGCGACGGCGACCGAGTTGACCGCGGCCACCGAGGCGCTGGAGCGTCTGGTGACCGACCTGGGCGGGGAGCTGCGACGTCTCGACGGCGCGCACCTGCACGGGTTGGCCGCCACGCTGCCACTGGCGTTGACCACCCCCGGGCCGCAGCAACGCTCCGCGATGGACGACTGGGAGCTGACCCTGGGCGACGCGGGGATGATGGTCGGCACGAACCGACACGGCCGAGCCGTCACCGTGCGACTCTTCCGGCCGGAGAGCACCCGGGTGCTGCTGGTCGGGGGGGTGCGTGCCGCCCAGTTGGTGGCCCTGCGCGCACTGGCCCTCGGTGCCCTGGTGGTGGTGCAGACCACCCGGCCGCGCGCCTGGGAGCCGTTCGTCCGGGGGGTGGGCGCGCCGGGCGGGACGATCCCGTTGCTGCCGCCCGGTCGACCGGTCGCCGACGGGGTGGGCACCGCCCTGCGTCCGTTGCTGCTCGTCGTCGACGTCGGCCCGGTGCCGGCCGAGGCCGAGCCGGGTCCGCCGTGGCGGGCCACCCTGGTCGTACGGGACGAGCTGACCCCCGCGGACGTCGACGCGTTGAGCCGGGCCGACCTCGCGTTGCTGCAACCGCTGGACGCCGCCGAGGCCGCGTTGGCCGGTGCCGCCCTGGGGCTGGGCGGCTCGGCCGAGTGGTTGACCCGGATCCGGGACGACATGGTCGCCGTGGTCAACCGGAGGGCGTTGCGCTGGGCGCTGCTCTCCCCCACGCCGATCGAGGCGCAACTGATCGGGCGACCGGCGCGCGGCTGATCCACACCGATGATCAACCGCCGGGTTACGCCGGTACGAGGTCCGTGGCACGATCCCCGCCATGGGTTTTCTGAAAGGTCTGCTGATTCGGCTGGCCAGCACAGCGCTGGCTTTCTGGCTGGCCACACTCCTCATCCCCGGCATCTCACTGGAGTCGGACTCCGCCGTCGAGACGGTCACCACGCTGCTCCTGGTGGCGGTGATCTTCGGCGTGGTCAACGCGGTCCTCCAGCCAGTCATCAAGACCGTCGGTTGCGGCTTCTACCTGCTGACCCTGGGTCTCATCGCGCTGGTGGTGAACGGGCTGCTGTTCCTGCTCACCAGTTGGATCGCCGACCAGGCTGGGCTGCCGTTCACGGTGGACGGTTTCTGGCCGGCCGCCGTGCTCGGTGCGCTGTTCGTGAGCATCGTGACCTGGATCCTCGGCGCCGTCCTCGACCGGGACTGACCGTCCGCGGGCCAACACCGACCCGCCCCCTCGGGGCTGCGACCACGGCCGGCCGATGACCAGAATTTGGGAATTGGCCGGTCGGGTCGCCCACCGCGGCGGCTAGCGTCGCAGCGTGTTCTCGCTGACCCGCACCGACGGCCATCTGCTCAGCACCGACCCCACCCGGCTCGATCTGGCCCTGGTCCATCTCTGGTTGTCCACCGACGCGTACTGGGCGCTCGGCCGGGACCGGGAGACCACAGCGCGGGCGTTCGCCGGCTCGCTGCCGTTCGGCGTCTACCGACCCGAGGACGACCGGCAGGTGGCGGTGGCCCGGGTGGTCACCGACGGCGCCACCTTCGCCTGGCTCTGCGACGTGTACGTCGACCGGGCCGCCCGGGGCCGCGGGTTGGGCGGCTGGCTGGTCGCCGCGATCCGCGACCACCTGGACGACCTCGGCGTACGCCGAATCCTGCTGGCCACCAACGACGCCCACCAGGTGTACGCGCGGGTGGGCTTCACGCCGCTGGACATGCCGGAGCGGTGGATGCAGCTCGACCGACGGGTACCGGTGACCCCGATCACGGGAAAGGAGCAAAGCGCCGTTACACCCCTTACGGTGGAGGGGTGACGCCACTCCGCCTGGGATACCTCTACGGCTTCGGCGCGTACCTGATCTGGGGTTTCTTTCCGCTCTATCTCAGGCTCCTGCGACCTGCTGGTCCACTGGAGATCCTGGCCCACCGGATCGTCTGGTCGGTGGTCTTCGTGGCCCTGCTGTTGGCGGCGCTGCGCAACGTCGGCTTCCTGCGGGCGCTGCTGCGACGCCCCTGGGCGGTGGCCGGGGTCGTCGCCGCCGCCGCGCTGATCGCCGTCAACTGGGGCGCCTACATCTACGGGGTCAACTCCGACCGGGTGGTGGAGACCGCGCTCGGCTACTTCATCAATCCGCTGGTCGTGGTGCTTCTCGGGGTGACGGTGCTGCGGGAGCGGCTACGCCCGGCACAGTGGGTGGCGCTCGGGATCGGCGCGTCGGCGGTCGCGGTGCTCACCGTGGACTACGGTCGACTGCCCTGGTTGGCGTTGACCCTGGCGTTCAGTTTCGCCGGCTACGGGCTGGTCAAGAAGCGCCTCGGGCTGCCACCGGCCGAGGGCCTGTTCGTCGAGTCGGCGGTGCTGGCACTGCCGGCGCTGGGCTACCTGGGGTGGCTCACGAGTCGTGCCGAGTCGACCTTCGGGCACGTCTCGGCCGGGCACACCGCACTGCTGGTGCTGGCCGGTGCGGCCACGGCGATCCCGCTGCTCCTGTTCGCCGGGGCGACCAACCGGCTGCCCCTGAGCGGCCTCGGCATGATCCAGTATCTGGCGCCCATCCTCCAGCTCGGCTGCGGCGTGTTGATCTTCCATGAGCCGATGCCTCCGGCCCGCCTCGTCGGCTTCGCGCTGGTCTGGCTCGCCCTCATCGTCTTCACCGCCGACGCAGTCGGCAAGGCCCGCCAAAACCGCCGACCCCAACCCCAACCCCAAACCCCCATCCCCACCCCGTAACCCGGCCCCGCCGACCCCCTCCCCGCGATCTTGCAGTTTCTGTCGCCGAAATGCCCACCATGCCCCCTTACGGGAGGACAGCAAGTGCAAGATCGCCGAGGGCACGGGGTCGCGGGTTAGGGGACTGCGTAGGTGAGGATTGGTGTGCCGTCGATTCGTTGGAGTTCCACGCTTACCAGCTCGGCAGCGGTGAACCTGGTGGCACCGTTGAGCTGGAGGGCGTCGCCCGGCGCCGCCAGCCAGGACCCGATCTGTTCGCTGGCACCGTTCGGGCCGCGCGCCACCAGCCGAAACGGGTACGCCTTGCCGTAGCTCGTCCGCGTGTCGTAGCCGCAGCGCATGGTCACCTCGGTGCCCCACTTGGTGCCGGTGAGCCCGATGTCGGCGTGCACCGGCCCGGTGTTGGCCACCGGTCGCATCGGGACCATCGACACCTGCGGTGCGGGCGTGCTGCCCTGCGCCACCGGAGGGCCGGACGGGCCGGCGGGCCGGGGCAACACCACGGCGGTGCCCACACCCACCAGCAGGGCCAGCCCGGCGGCGGCGAGCGTGGTCAGCGCGTACCGTCGGCGGTCCGAGGCGCGTTCCCGACGCCGGCGGCGCCGGGCCTCCTCGAGCAGCGCGGGCGCCCGGGGCGGGGCCGGCGGCGGCAGGATCTGCTCCAACCCCGCCGGGTCGAGGCGCCCGAGCAACCCGGGCAGGACGGCGATCTCGGCGACCGCCTCCCGGCAGGAGGCGCAGCCGCCCAGGTGCCGCTCGTAGGCCGCCCGTTCGGCGGGGGCGAGGGCGCCCAGCACGTACGCGCCGTCGTCGTACGCGAACTCGCACTGCGTCATCCCGTCACCCCCATCTCGGCCAGCACCAACCGTAGAGACCGCAGCGCGTAGTGGGTGCGGGACTTCACGGTCCCCGGCGGTACGCCCAGACGCGACGCTGCCTCGGCCACCGATCGTCCCTGGTAGAAGCACTCGATCAGCACCTCGCGGTGGGTCGGGCTGAGCCGGTTGAGTGCCTCGGCGACGGTCCACGCCTCCACTGCCCGTTCGGCCTCGTCGACCGCCTCGGGCGGTTCGGGAAGATCGTCGGTGAAGACCTCGCCGACCCGGGTGGAGCGCCGCCGCCAGGCGTCGATCGCCAGGTTACGGGCGGTGGTGAAGAGCCAGGACCGCACCGAACCGCGCCGCGGGTCGAGGGATTCCGGGTGGCGCCAGGCCCGCAGCAGCGTCTCCTGCACCAGATCCTCGGCGCGCTGCCGGTCACCGTTGACCAACCGCAGGGCGTGGGCGTACAGCGCCTCCGCGTGCTCGTCGTGCAGCGCGCGCAGCAGTTGGGCGTCGTGGTCGCTGATGGCGGTCTCCTCGCTTCCGGCGCGCGTCCGGCGGTGCGTTCGCTCGGGAATACGTGCGGTCACGCCGATCGGTTCAGCCCGAGGTCAGACCGGCTGCGTCCACGAAGGTGTTCACGCCCGGTTCACATCGTGGCCGACGAGCGCTCACCACGTCCTCCTAGCGTCCGCCTGGTACGCCGCCTGTCGTGCCACCGACTTTCCTGGAGGCTTCCCCCATGAGCGACCGCCCCCGGCTGCTCCCCCTGCTGACCGGCACCCGCCACGGCAGCCGTGACGCCATGACCTGCCTGTACCGCTGCGGAAACGCCTGTGACCACCCGGTGCCGAACACCTCCGACAACGCGTACTTCGGAGACGTGGTGAACGCGGAGGTCTCGCGGCGCGGCGTGGTCCGGGCCGGCGCGGTCGGCGCGCTGGTCCTGGGCTTCGGCGGCGCGGCTGCCGGTGCGCTCGCCGGTGCGGCCCCGGCCATGGCGGCCCCCACCACCCCGGACGTCCCGGAGGCCTTGGGTTTCGGCCGTCCCGGCACCGGCGTCGGCAACGGCGCGCTGACCTTCAAGCCGATCCCACCGAACAAGCTGGACACCCTTGTCGTCCCGAACGGCTACGACCACGCCGTGGTGATCAAGTGGGGTGACCCGGTGCTGCCGGGCGCGCCCGAGTTCGACCTGCACCACCAGAGCGCCGCGGCACAGTCCAGGCAGTTCGGTTACAACAACGACTTCGTGGGCGTGCTGCCGCTGGACAAGCAGGGCAAGCGGGCGCTGCTCGTGGTCAACCACGAGTACACGAACGAGGACCTGATGTTCCCGGGCTTCCCCGGCCTGGACGGGCTCTCCGTCGAGCAGCTGCGCACCGCCATGGCCGCCCACGGCATGTCGGTGGTGGAGCTGGAACGGGTCGCGGGCACCGGGCAGTGGAAGCCCGTCGACAACGGTCGCCGGCCATACAACCGGCGGGTCACCGCGCTGAGCACCAAGTTCGACCTGACCGGCCCGGCCGCCGGCTCGGCCTGGCTGAAGACCGCCGCCGATCCCAAGGGTCGTACGGTCGTCGGCACGCTGAACAACTGCGCCGGTGGCGTGACCCCGTGGGGCACGGTGCTCTCCGGTGAGGAGAACTTCAACCAGTACTTCGTGGGCGCCGACGCCGCCCCGGCCGAGCTGAAGCCGAAGCTGGACCGTTACGGCATCGGCACCGCTAGCCGCTACCCCAGCGGCAGCCGCAAGTGGGAGCGCGCCGACGAGCGTTTCGACCTGGCCAAGCACCCCAACGAGGCGCACCGGTTCGGGTGGGTCGTCGAGATCGACCCGTTCGACCCGGAGAGCCGCCCGCGCAAGCACACCGCGATGGGCCGGTTCAAGCACGAGGGCGCGAACGTGATCGTCGCGAAGGACGGTCACGTGGTCGCGTACATGGGCGACGACGAGCGGTTCGACTACCTCTACAAGTTCGTCTCGGACAAGAAGTTCCTGAAGGGCAACTCCTGGGCTGCCCGCAAGCACAACCTGACCCTGTTGGAGTCCGGCACGCTCTACGTGGCGAAGCTCGACGAGACAAGCGCCGCCGAGATCGACGGCTCGGGCCAGCTCCCCACCGACGGCGCGTTCAACGGCCGGGGCCGCTGGATCAGGCTGGTCAGCGGCAACCGCTCGTTCGTCGACGGGATGACCGCCGCGGACGTGCTCACCTTCACCCGGCTCGCCGGCGACAAGGTCGGCGCGACCAAGATGGACCGCCCCGAGGACGTCGAGCCGAGCCAGCTCACCGGCAAGGTGTACGTGGCGCTGACCAACAACACCGACCGCGGCAAGGCCGGCAAGGCCCCGGCCGACGAGGCCAACCCGCGCAACGCCAACAAGCACGGGCAGATCCTGGAGCTGGTCGAGGACCGCAACGACAACACGGCCGAGACCTTCGCCTGGTCACTGCCGATCGTCTGCGGCGACCCGACCGACCCGTCGACCTACTTCGCCGGGTACGACAGGACCAGGGTCTCCCCGATCTCCTGCCCGGACAACGTCGCCTTCGACGCCACCGGCAACCTGTGGATCTCCACCGACGGCAACGCGCTGGGCAGCAACGACGGCCTGTTCGCCACCGCCGTGGAGGGCCCGGAGCGGGGTCACCTCAAGCAGTTCCTGACCGTGCCACTCGGCGCGGAGACCTGCGGCCCGTTCATCACCGGCGACAACCGCTCGGTCTTCGTCGCCGTGCAGCACCCGGGCGAGATCACCGGCGCCTCGGTGGAGAACCCGGCCTCGAACTGGCCCGACGGCGACTACGCCAAGCCGGGCGTGGTGGTCACCTGGCGCCTCGACGGCGGCCCGGTGGGCAGCTGACGGCGCCACCGCGGCCAGCGGGCCGCTGACAGTGCCACCGCGGCCGGCGGGCCGCTGAACGTCACTCACGGCGGGTCCGGCGCTGGACCGCCACGAGAGGCCCTCTCCCAGCCCGGGAGAGGGCCTCTCGGCATCCGTTGGGTCAGGAGTCGGCGGCGATGCCGTCCGCGACGCTACGGGCCACCGTGAGCAGTTTCGCGCGGACCACCCGGGCGGAGGTCATCATCTCGCTGGCCGGCAACGCGCAGGCCAACACGACGCGGCGTTCCATGTCCTTGTCCGGGGCGACGAGCACCGCCGCACAGGCCACCCCCTGACGGAACTGCCCCATCTCCAACTGCATGCCGCGCCGGTCGCCGGCGGCCAGGTCGGCCTCGAACGCCTCGATGGTGGTCAGCGTGGCGCTCGTGAACGGGCGCATGCCGTACTCCCGCAGATAGCGGTAGCGCTGGTCGGCGGTGAGGGTGGCGAGCAGCGACTTACCGAGAGCCGTCGCGTGCGCCCCCTCGTCGAAGCCAGGGACCAGATCCTCCAGGTAGGGCGAGCGGTGCCCCTCGGCGACCGCCGTGATGGCCACCTGCCCGCCGACGAAGCGACCCAGGTAGTGGCTGTAGCCGGTGTCCAGAGCGGCCCGCCGCAACGTCTCACCCACCACCGGCGGGCCCCGGAAGGCGGTCACCAACTCCCGGTAGCGGTCGGCCACCTCCAACCCCACGATGTACGTGCCGTCCTCGCGACGAATCACGTAGCCCTCGTAGGCGAGCGTGCGGACCAGGTGGTAGGTGGTGGCCACGGTCAACTCACACCGCCGGGCGATCTGCTTGACCGTCAGGCCTTTCGGGGCACGACCGACCGACTCCAACACCCGCAGCGCTCGGGACACGCTGCGGATCAGGTCCGAAGGTTCTGCCAAGGGGTCGCGCACAACCACCTCCGCCGCCGGGGACTTACACCATATGAAAAACAGGCCCACTGCGAAATGCCTGTTCGGGTGGAGGATGCCAGATCATCACCCACAGCGTGTACCCCGCCCGTCACCATGAGTGGTTCGAGCAGGGTTCACGTAGCTTTGCCGGACGATGACCAACACCGTCTCCACCTCCGCCCCGATCACCGCCCGACCCCACCCGGTCCGGGCCAGTGCCGGCGCGGTCGTCACCACCGTGGCCTGCGTACTGCCCGTCTTCCTGCTCGGCGGTCTCGCCGTGCAGATGGGCACCGACCTCGGCTTCTCCCCGGCCGGCCTGGGCCTGGCCGTGGCCGTCTACTTCGGGGTCAGCGCGCTCGCCTCGGTGCCCTCGGGCCGACTTGTCGAGCGGTACGGGCCGGCCCTGGTGGCCCGCTGCGGCATCCTGCTGGCCGCCGGGTCGACGCTGGCCGTGGCCGCCTTCGCCAGGTCGTACCCGATGCTCGTCGGCCTGCTGGCGCTCAGCGCTGCCGCGAACGCGCTCGGCCAGTTGGCCAGCAACGCGGCGCTGGCCCAGCACGTGCCCGCCCGCCGGCAGGGCCTGTCGTTCGGCGTCAAGCAGGCCGCCATTCCCGCCTCCACCCTGCTGGCCGGTCTGGCGGTGCCCACCTTCGCGCTCACCGTCGGCTGGCGCTGGGCGTTCGTGGCCGCCGCCGTGGCCGCGTTGACGGCGCTGCCCGCCGTACCCCGGCAGTTGCCCGGCCCGGCGCGGCCGGCCGGTGCTTCGCGCACCGATCGGGCCACGGCGGCGCTCGTGGTGATCGGCGCGGCGGCGACGTTGGCCGCGGCGGCGGCCAACGCACTGGGCACCTTCCTGGTGGACTCCGCCGCGGCTCGGGGCCTCTCGCCCGGCCTCGCCGGCCTCACCCTGACCCTGGGCGGCGCGGTCTGCATGACGGCCAGGGTGGGTGCGGGCTGGTTGGCCGACCGTCGCGACACCGGTCACATCGCCGTCATCGCCGCGATGCTCGTCGTCGGCACGGCCGGGCTGGCCCTGCTCGCGCTGACCGGCACGGTGCCGCTGGTGGCCGGCGTGGTGCTCGGCTTCGGCCTGGGTTGGGCCTGGCCGGGCCTGGTGAACTTCGCGGTGGTCCGACTCCACCCGCAGTCGCCGGCCACCGCCACCTCGATCACCCAGACCGGGGTGTACGCGGGCGGCTGCCTCGGCCCGCTGAGCCTCGGACCCCTCGCCGCCCACTTCGGCTACCCCGCCATGTGGACCGCGGCGGCGGTGGCGATGCTGCTCGCCGCCGCCCTCATGCTCGTCGGCGGTCGCCTCCTGACCCCACCCCACCCCACCCCCGCCCCACCCGCAGCCCGCCCCGACCTCCGTTGATCATGACGTTATTGCCCGATCCCACGGCTTGGGGTCAAGGGGTGAGTGCAATCGTTAGGTAGCGATGAGGTGGTCCAGGCGTTCGGCTGGGGTTGCCCAGTCGAGCGTCTGGCGGGGGC
>NZ_JBEZDJ010000033.1:0-79511 GCF_040648275.1 Micromonospora sp. NPDC049171 | reverse complement strand
CACAACCGAAAGCTCATCAGGGGGCACCGCCACATCGAACTACCCAGACCGCCCCGACGACCCCACGACACGCCGACCTAACAAAGCACTACTAGATGGCTCGTCGCACGATCTCCGTGGCGGCTTGGGCGGGAGTCAGGTGCGTGGTGTCGACGACCTCGGCCTCGGCGTGCAGCCACGTGCGGGCCGCCTCGGCGTAGGGCTTGAGGTACGTGAGACGGAACGGCGACGGAACGGGGTGTTCTCCCTCGATTCGCCGGCGAAGGGTGTCCTGGTCGGCGTGGAGGACGAAATGCCTTACCGGGATGCCGTGCTGGGCGAGGCCCGTACTGATTTCGCGCCAGTACTGCTCGACCAGGACAGTCATGGGTATCACCAACGTGCCGCCGGTGTAGTCGAGCACGCGGCGGGCGGTCTCGACGACGAGTTGCCGCCACGGCGGCCAGTGTTGGAAGTTGTCCGTCTCGGGCAGCCCCGGCGTGATGTCCATCAGCGTCTCGCCGACCTTCTCGGCGTCGAACACCCGGGAGTCCGGGATCAGGTGCTGCACGAGCGCGCTGGTCGTCGTCTTGCCCACCCCGTGCGTGCCGTTGAGCCATACGATCACCGGACGTCGAAGCTTCCGGTGCTCCGATAGAGGCCGGGTTCGATTTCCTCAGTCAGGACGCCGTGCCCGGCCAGGACGACTTCGGTGCGCTGCTCGGACACCGCGGCCAACTCCTGCGGCTCCTCCGGTGCCTGGGGTGCGGGCGGCGCCGGCGGTGCGGGCGGCACGCGGCGCGGGTAGAGATTGCGCAGGAACCGCTCCACCGGGTGTTCGACCCACCGGTAGCAGGCCCACGCCAGGGCGATGCCCATCACCGTCCAGATCAGCAGGACCTTGAGGTTCGCCCAGGTCGCGGCGCTGGGCGTCACCGGGCCCATCAGCCAGTGGATGACCGACAGGTGGACCAGGTAGAAGGCGTAGGACCAGGCGCCGAGGGCGACAAGTGGTTTGCTCCGGAAGATCGAGGGCCGCCCGGAGACGTCGCGGATCGCCGCCGCGAGCACCACGATTACGCAGGCCGGCACCAGCCCCTGCTGCGACCAGTGCGCGCCCCACCAGCGCTGTTCGGTGCCCCACCACAGCAACAGCACCGATGCGGGCACCGTCGACAGGGCGAGCCACAGGTTGATCCTCGGTCGCCACCCGCGGAGGAGCGCGGCGGCGGCGATCATCCCCAGCAGGAACTCGATGAATCGGATCGGCGGGAAGCGGAGGAACCAGGAGAGCTGGATCCAGTACTGCTTCGGGTCGATCAGATCCTGCACGAAGAACCAGTAGGCCCACTCGATGAACAGGCCCGCCGCCGCGATGATCGCGAGCGCCGGCAGCCGCAGCCGCAGCAGTGGCCGGATGACGAACGGGAAGAGCAGGTAGAAGAAGGCCTCGCAGGAGACCGACCACGCCACCGGGTTGGCGACGAGGAAGTCCGCCGGGCGAAACCACGACTCGGTCAGCGACAGGCTCAGCAGGGTCCGCTTCCAGGAGTGCTCCCAGACCTGGTTGAGGCTCACCCAGGCGATGATGGTGCTGACCAGGAGCGCGGGCCAGACCCGGGCGAACCGACGCCAGTAGAACGTCGAGGTGTTCACCTTGGGGGAGAACGACCAGGTGAGCACGAAGCCCGAGAGGACGTAGAAGAACGTGACCCCGGCGTCGCCGAATCGGAAGAAGTCCCCGAGCTTGATGCCGTGGACCGTGGGCAGGCTGATGATCTGGTTCGCGTGGAAGAGGAACACGGCGAACGCGGCGAACCAGCGCAGCCCGGTCAGTGATTCGACCCGGGGCATGCGTTCTTTGGCAGAGGTCATCGTGATCTGGCACCTTTTGGGCATCGGCCTGACCGAGGGTGGGCTGGCGCTCCAGGCATAATGCCAGGCTTCCATCTGCCGTGGCAGACGGGCCGGGCGCTGACGCAGTTATCCTCTTCAGGTGCCGGTCCGTGTGGATCTCGTTGACACGGGTCCGGCATTTCGAAGGGACTATCGACATGCCCCGTGTGGTATCGGCGGTCAACCGCGCACTCGACATCCTCGAACTGTTCCTGGACCACCCCCAACTGTCGGCCCGCCAGGTGATGGAGCGGCTCGACCTGCCCCGCACCACCGTCCACGAACTACTCGTCACGCTTGAGGCCCGCTCGTACCTGATCTCCGTCCCGGGTCAGCCGGTGCAGTACCGGCTCGGCATGCCGCTGTTCCAGCTCGGCGCGGCGTTCGCCGGCCGGCTCGACCTGGTCCGCGAGGCGCAGTGCGTCGCGCGGGACGTGGCCGCCGCGTGCGACGAGGCGGTGCACGTGGCCGTGCTCGACGGCGCCGATGTCATCTATCTCGTCAAGTTCGACAGCACGCACCCGGTCCGGATGGTCTCCGCGGTCGGGCGGCGACTGCCGGCCCACTGCACGGCGGTGGGCAAGGTGTTGCTGTCGGAGCTCGATCAGGCGGGTCTGGACGCCGTGCTGACGAGGGGTGCCCTGCCGGGCATGACGCCGGACAGCATCACCGACCCGGACCGCCTCCGCGCACATCTCGAACGTGTCCGGGCGGAGAGCGTCGCGGTCGACATCGGCGAGTCGGACAGCGCCATGCGCTGCGTCGCCGCGGCGGTCCGGGACCATTCCGGTGCGACCATCGCCGGGATGAGTCTGTCCGCACCGATCATCCGCTGGACCCCGCAGGCGCACGTGCGGTGGACCGGGCTGGTTCGCGAGGGCGCGGCCGCGCTGTCCGCCCGGATGGGCTACCGGGCCCAGCGTCGATAGCCAACTTGTCGTTTCGGCCGAAACAGTATCGAAACATTGACATCCGTTACGGCGTTGCTCTAGCGTCGCGTCCACTCGATGCGGTATCTCGAACTCAGTTCGAAATCTCGAACGGCGGTGGTCCGTGACCCGACCGAACTGGAACGCCAGCGCCACCAACTCGGCCCGGTCGCCGCATGCCTCGTGCTTGTCGCGCCACCCGGCCAGCGACGCCACCGGGGCAACCCCACCAACCCCACCAACGAGTACGCGGACGCATTGATCGACGCGGGCGGCGCACCCGTGGTCGCCGGCATCGAGACACACCTGGAACACGAGGATCGCGGTTTTCGTCAAGCGCGCCTTCGGCGTGCAGCGGTGCGGGGAGATGAAGGAGGCGAATGTCCATGCAGGACAATCCGGCGTGGTCCCGGCGCGGCTTTCTGGGGATGGGGGTGGGGGTGCTCGGCGCGGCAGGTCTGGCCGCGTGTGGGGACGGCTCCGATTCACCCAGCAAGGTGCAGCCGGACGTTCCGCAGGAGCTGGTCGACGCCGCGGCGTCGATGAAGGGCTCCTCGATGGGGATGCTGTCACAGAAGCTGTACTCGACGGCGGCCAACGACGCCCTCGACAGCTCGGTCAAGAAGTTCGCCGAGACCACCGGGACGAAGATCGAGAACAGCCTGGTCCAGGCCGACGCCGGTGACGTGGTTGCCAAGATCGACGCCGAGGTCAAGGGCGGGGTGGCGCGTGACCTGGCGTTCATGACCGACTCACGGTTCGTCGCGCAGTTCCAGGCGCTCGGTGACCTGGAGGACGTGACGGACGTCGTCCAGGCGCTGACCGCCAAGTACGGCGAACCCTGCGCCGAGGCCAAGAACTACTGCGTCTTCGACGGCAAGTGGTTCGCGATCCCGTACCACTTCATCGGGATCGGGTCGTTCCTGCGCAAGGACTGGATGCAGGACAAGGGCATCACTCCCAAGGACATCTACAGCTGGGAGGAGCTGCGGGATCTGTGCCTGGAGATCTCCGATCCGACCAAACGCCGGTTCGGCTGGGGCATGACGGTGAACCGCTCCGGTGACGGCAACGGCATGATCGAGGCGCTGATCAACGCCTACGGCGGGTCGATCGCCTCCAACGACGGCAGGAAGGTCACGTTCGACTCCCCCGAAACGGTGCAGGCGGCGACCTTCCTGGGCGATATCTACACCAATGCCAAGTACAAGCCGATGCTGCCACCGGGGGTGGCCAGCTGGACCGACACCAGCAACAACGAGAACTGGCTCGCCGGCGTCCTCGGCTACACCCGCAACCAGTTCAGCGTCTACGCGGACTCCCGGACCAAGAAGAACCCGGTGCACGCGAACACCCACGTGTTCTCCGACTGCATCGGGCCGGCGACCAACAATCCGCTGCTGCTCGGCCAGTCGCAGGGTTTCGTCGTCTTCAAGGGTGCCAAGAACCCGGCGCTCGCCAAGCTCCTGGCGCAGTACCTGGTCAGCGCGCCCGCGCTGCTCGGGGTGGCCAAGGAGGCGCCCGGCCTGGTGATGCCCGCCTGGCAGAAGGTCTGGGACGCCGACCCGTTCTTCACGAGCGGCGACCCGGCATTCCCCATGCTGCGCAGGATCACTGAACTGAAGCTGCCGCTGAACACGAAGAACGGCCTGACCTTCCCGCAGAAGGCCAGCGCGGGTCAGCAGGCGGTGGGGTCGGCCTACGTCCTCACCGACATGATGCAGCAGATCGTGCAGGGCACGGCGCCGGCGCAGGCCGTGACGGCCGCCCACGCGAAGATGGTGCAGATCTTCAACCAGCAGGGGCTGCCGCAGTGAGATCGGTCCGTCCGGCACGGGTCCCGGCGGCGCGGAGTTCCACGCCGCCGGGGTCCGGCTCCCTCACGGCGACCCAGCGGCGGCTGGGTCGTGACTGGAAGATGGCGGCGCTGTTCCTGGCACCCATGGCGCTGCTGGTCGGCGGTCTCGTCATCGTGCCGATCGTCCGCTCGATCGTCACCAGCACCACCGAACGGCACGGGCAGGACACCGTGTTCGTCGGCCTGGGCAACTACCTCTCCCTCATCGGCGACGAGCAGTTCCACACGGGCGTGGTGAACTCGTTCGTCTTCACCGCGTACGCCGAGGTGTTCAAGGTGGTGTTGGGCCTGTCCGCGGCCCTGCTGCTGCACCACCGACGCCGCGGGCGGGCCGTGCTGGCCGGGCTGCTCCTGTTGCCCTGGGTGGTGCCGACCGTGGTGACGGCGTTCAGCTGGCGCGCGCTGCTCGACCCGATCTTCGGCAGCGTCAACACGCTGCTCACCGCCTCGGGCATCGGGCCGCTGCTGGCCAGCGCGCACCTGGTCGACAGTTGGCCCGCGGGCTGGCTCTCCGACCCGTCACTGGCCATGCCGTCGGTGATCCTCGTCAACGTCTGGAAGGGCGTGCCGTTCTTCACCGTGTGTTTCCTCGCGGGGTTGAAGGCCATCCCGGCGGACCTGTACGAGGCGGCGACGATCGACGGCGCCTCGTCGTTGCAGCGCTTCGTCAACGTGACGCTGCCCGGACTGCGCCACGTGATCACCGTGACGGTGACGCTGTCGTCGATCTGGACGTTCAACAACTTCGACCTCGTGTGGCTGCTGACGCAGGGCGGTCCGGGCGACGTGACCGCGCCGTACGTGCTCAATGCGTACTCGAAGGCGATCTTGCAGTTGCAGTACGGCGCGGGCGCGGCGGCCACGCTGGTCATGCTGCCGATCATCGGCGGGCTGGTGTTCGTGCTGGTCCGGTTGTTGCGCCCGGACACCACCCGCAAACTGCCCCGGCGGCGTCGAGCCGTGCGGCGGGTCGGGACGAGGCGGTGGGCCCCGACGGCGCGCAGGGCGCTGCCGTGGGTGGTCGCCGCGGTGGTCACCGGCCTGCTGGCCTGGGCATCGCCGGAGATCTTCTGGAAGGCGGCGGTGGTCCTCGCGGTGATCCTGCTGATCGCGGCGGCGGTCGGCCGGGTGGTCTCGACCCTCCAGTCGCGGGGCGGTCGCCGGTCGTCGTCAGTGGTGTCGGGCCTGGGATCCTGGGTCGCACTCGCCGGTTTGCTCTTCTTCGTGCTGGGCCCGCTCTACTGGATCGCCGTCACGGCCTTCAAGTCCGAGGGCCAGGTCGTCATGCGCACCGACGACCTGTGGCCGACGCCGTGGACCCTGGAACAGTTCGGGGCGCTGTTCGACAACCAGCCGTTCGGGCGCTGGTATCTCAACACCCTGCTGGTGTCCGCGGCGTCCACCGCGGTGGCACTGGTCTGCGCCGCCCTGGCGGGGTACGCGCTGGCCCGGCTGCGGTTCCGCGGGGCGCAGGGCTTCACCGTCACGGTGCTGCTCACCTACGTGATGCCGGGCGCGCTGCTGTTCATCCCGCTCTACCAGATGCTCATCGGCGTGCGGCTCACCGACTCGTTGTGGTCTCTGGTGGTGACGTACCCGACGTTCACACTGCCGTTCGCCACCTGGCTGCTGGTGGGGTACTTCTCGTCGATCCCCGTCGAGTTGGAGGAGGCCGCGCTCGTCGACGGCTGCACCCGCATCCAGGCGTTCGGCCGGGTGGTGCTGCCGCTGGCCAAGCCGGGGTTGCTGGCGGTCGCGCTCTTCACCCTGACCAACGCCTGGAACGAATTCCTCTTCGCCTTCGTGTTCATCACCAAGGACGAGTACAAGACGCTGCCGGTGGGGATGCAGTCGATGATCGCCGGGGACGTCGTGCCGCAGGGACAACTCGCCGCCGCGTCGCTGCTCGTCAGCATCCCCGTGGTGGTCATGTACGCCTTCGGGCAGCGCTTCCTCACCGAGGGGCTGACCGCGGGCGCGGTGAAGGGCTGATCGGGTGCATGCCGCCGGTGCGGGCGGCATGGCCACCGGTCACTGCCAGGCCATGTTGACGGCCCGCTCGAAGTTCACGTAGCCGGCGCGGGCGAAGGCGGCTGCCATGGGCCCGTTGCCCAGGTCGGTGGCGGCGCGAATGCGGGGGACGTGTTCGGCGGCCAGGAGGCGGGTGCCTTCGGCGAGGAGGCCGTCGACGTACCCGTGACCCCGGTGCTCCGGAACGACGCCGAGATAGGCGATCACCGGGTGGTACGCGTTGCGCGCCGGAATGACGAACCCGACCGGCTCGCCATCCTCGCCCAGGGTGCCGATCCGCCACCACTGCCGAGGGCTGGAGTACGTGGCGAGTTCCTGCTCGTAGTGCTTGACGGCGGCCTCGTGGGGTGACATCCGCGCCAGATCGGTGCGGCTGTGCGCGTCCAGGGTGCCGTCCAGTGCACGGGTCATCAGCGCGACCAACTCGTCGGTGTCGAGGGCCGAACGGAAGGCCAGGCGCGGGTCGGGCGCGGGCAGACCGGTTCCGGGACGCCACTGGAGGCGCAGTCGCTCGACGGTCAGGCGGGCGCCGGTGCTCTCCAGGACGCTCATCCGCGTACGCACCGCCCGGTAGGTGTCCGGGTCGTCGCGCCAGTCCGCCGGGATGAAGCGGCCGTACTCCGGCGGGGTGCTGCCCGACGGCACGACCTGCTTCGCGGCCGTCTCGTACAGCGCCCGCGCCACCTCGCTCAGGTCTTCGGTGCCGTCGTCGTCGACGTCGAGGATGTCCAGCAGCAGCGGGCTGCTGTCGCCGCCGCGACCCCACCAGGCGACCCTGGCGAGCAGGCGATCCCCGTGCAGCGCCACCCACATCCACTCCGGCCGGCGCCGGTGGGCGGCGAGGTCGTCGGCGAGTTCGTGGTTGATGGTGTACGGCAGGCGGTTGAACAGCGCCATCTCGTCCGGCCCGGTGATGGGACGGATCGTGACGGTGGCGGGGGTCGTGCTCATGCGGATTCGTCTCCGGTCTGTGCGCGGGTGTAGGTGAGGAAGAGCGAGCCACTGCCCAGGACGGTGTGGTCGGTCAGGCGCCAGGTACGCGGTGCGAAGACGGCGTCGCGACCGAAGAGCGGAATGCCGGCGCCGATGGTCAGCGGAGCGAGCTTGACGACCAACTGGTCGATCTCGGGATAGAGGGCACCGGCCAGCTCGCCACCGCCGATCACCCAGACGTCCTTGCCGTCGTGCCGCTTCAGCTCTCGTACCGTGGCGATGGGTTCGGTGGCCAGGACCTCGACGGCCGGGTCCGGGCTCGCACCCAGCGTGCGCGAGAACACCAGGTGACGCAGGTGCGGGTAGGCGTCGGTCACGCCGGCCCGCAGCCCCACCTCGTAGGAGTGGCGTCCCTCCAGGACGGTGTCGAACCGGCTGCCCGCGTCGGTGATGCCGAACGCCTGCCGGGCCGGGCCGGGCAGGGTCTCCGGATACTCGGCGACGAGGTGGTGCAGGTAGTCGTCCGGGAGGGGCCAGAATCCGTCGGGGCCGGTGGGGTCGGCACCGTCCGGACCGGCGATGAAGCCGTCCAGGGTGGTGGCGACGTAGTACACGAGCTTGCGCACGGGCGTCTCCTTGGCTGAGGGGTGTTCCTCGCTCCGACGTAGATCAGCGTGCGCGACGAGCGGCCCACCCACAAGATCACTTCTGGTAGCGTGCCATAACCCTTCGCTAATTCATGAAACGAGATGATCGGTGGAGCTTCGGGACATCGAAATCTTTCTCACCCTGGCGGAGGAGCTGCACTTCACCCGCACCGCGCAGCGACTGCACGTGACCCAGGCCCGGGTCAGCCAGGCGATCAAGAAGCAGGAACGGCGGATCGGCGCCGCCCTGTTCGAGCGGAACAACCGGCGGGTGGCACTGACACCGATCGGTCAACGGCTCTTCGACGACATTCAGCCCATGTACCGAGGGCTCTGCGCGGGGATGGATCGGGCCAGGCTCGCCGCCCGCGGCAAGACCGGCGTGCTGCGGGTCGGGTCGATCGCCGTCAACCTCCACGACTTCCGCGAGTTGTTCGACGCGTTCGCGGCGAGCCACCCCGAGTGCGAGGTGCAGCTACGGCACGTCGACTTCGGCGACCCCTTCGGTCAACTGCGCGCCGGCGACATCGACGTGCAGATCGTGTGGTTGCCCGTCCGGGAGCCGGACCTCACCGTCGGCCCGGTCATCTACCGCGAACCCATCGTGCTCGCCGTCGGGGCAACCCATCGGCTGGCCGGCCGTGAGTCGGTCTGCTACGAGGACCTGGCGGACGAGACGGTCATGGGCGGGGCCCGGCCGGACTACTGGCGGGAGATCCTGGTGCCGCTGCGCACACCCAGCGGGCGTCTGATCCGCATCGGCCCGTCGGTCTCCAACTTTCAGGAGATGATCCCGATCCTCGTCACGGGCGAAGCCGTCTCACCGGTGCACGCGCAGGCCGCCCGTTACTACGCGCGGCCGGACATCGCGTACGTGCCCATCTCGGACGCCCCGCCGGGCCGGTGGGGGCTGATCTGGCGTACCGGCAGCGAGACGGAACTCATCCGGTCGTTCGCCGGCATCGCACACCGTCTCCACTCCGCCGCACCGCCCGCGGGCCAGTGACGACAACGTCGGCAGCACTGCCGTAACCGTTTATCCGGCGCTGGCGAGGATCGCGCCGCTGACGGTGTCCACATACCACCGCTGGTACCGCTCGACCTCCCATCCGCGTTGCCGGACGAGCCAGTCGAAGTTGCGGACGTCCTGGGCCAACCAGAGGATGTCGGCCACCTGATCGACGCTCAGGTCCGGGCGTACGCCTCCGGTGCCGACGAGTTCGGCGGCGAACATGGACATGCCGCGGCGGCGGTCGTCGACGTTCTTGCGCCAGATCTCGGCGACGTCTGGGTCGGCCGTGGCCGCGCCGGCCAGCGCGAGCATCACCTGGGCCTGCCGGGCGTTGACCTCGGCCAGGTGGACGGCGTAGCGGGCGAGCTTGGCTCGGGGGTCGGCGAGGGCGCGGATCTCGGCGACGAAGGGCCGGTCCGGCAGGGCCACCGGCTCGTCGTCGCCGGCCAGGGTGACGTCGACCAACTGGGAGAGCAGTTGCCGCTTGCTGCCGAACACCGCGTACAGGGTCTGGACCGCGACGCCGGCCTCGACGGCGACGGCGGTCAGCGGTGTGGCCGCGTAGCCGGGGTCGACGAACAGCCGGCCAGCCGCTTGGAGGATCGCTCGTCGGGTCTGCCGGGCCTGCTCCTGTCGGCGGGAAGAGTCGTAACGCCTCTTGACAACCACCTTACGAGTGTAGTGCTCTATTGGATAGAGTCTCACTCTATCGGAGAGGTGGCGGCCATGCCGTTCGGTGTGTTGCAGGAGATGCCCGGCGTCAGCGAGGCGGAATACCGGCAGGTGGAGCGACACCTCGGGCCGGACCGGCCGCCGGGTCTCCTCGCCCACGTCGCCGGGCCGACAGCGGACGGCTGGCGGATCATCAACATCTGGCAGGACGAGGCGGCGTTCCGCCGGTTCCAGTCCGAACGGCTGGTCCGGGCTGCTGGCCTGGCGGCCCAGCAGGACGGCTTCGACCCGACGAAGGCGGCGCACTTCCGCTCGATGAGCGTCGACGGCGCCGAGATGCCGTTCTGATGGCCGACACCGCCAGCCTGCGGGCCCGCGGCACCGCCTTCTGGGCGGGAGCGGCAGCTGGCTGGATTCGCCACGCCGATCGGCAGGACGAGAGCGGTCGACCGCTGGGCGCGGCGGCCACAGATCGACTGGCCGCACGACCCGGCGAACGGATCCTCGACGTGGGCTGCGGCTGCGGCGGCACCACGGCCGAGATCGCCGACGCGGTCGGCGTCACCGGCGCGGCGATCGGTGTCGACATCGACGAGACGATGGTGGCCGCCGCTCGACGCCGGTTCCCCGCCGACGAGTACCCGGGCATCCAGTTCCACGTGGCCGACATCGAGACTGTCGAGGTCGCGCCGGGTGCCCCGTTCGACGCGGCGTACTCACGAATGACCCTGATGCTGTTGGCGGACCCGGTTGCCGGCTGCCGCGCGATCCGGCGATCACTGCGCCCGGGAGGGCGCCTCGCCGCGACCGTCTTCCGGGACAGCGGCGTCAACCCGTGGCTGTCCGCGGCGATGCTCGGCGCCGCACCGCATCTCGGACCGTTACCACCGCTCCCGGTCGGTGACGAGCCAGGTCCGTTCGCGTTCGCCGACCCGGCGCGGCTCGTCCGGATCCTCACCACCGCCGGCTTCACCGCCGTCACGATCACACCGTGCGACGTCGCCCTGGAAGCCTCGGACGACGCCGACGCGGTGGCCGAATGGCTCGTCGAGATCGGCCCGGCCGGTGCCGCGTACCGGGCGGCGCCGCCGGGTGCGCAGGCATCGGCCCGGGCGGGGGCCGCCCGGCTGCTCGGCCGGTTCCGTGCGCCGGGCGTCGGCTACCGGTTGCCCACCGGTCTCTGGCTCGTCGCCGCCAACTCCGCCGGGGCTGACGACCCATCCCCCGCAGCCGCTACCCACCAACAACCACGTCAGGACGAAACCCGATGAGAACGATCCGTTTGCTCGCGCCTGCCCTCTGCCTTGTGCTCGCCGCGACGGCGTGCACCGGAACCGACGCGCCCGAGCCCGGGGCACCGGACCAACCCGCCGCGACCGACGCCCCGCCCAGCGCGGCCGGCTCCGCTCCGGAGGGCGGATCCGCTCCGGAGGGCGGCTCCGCTCCGGTCGGCGGCTCCACGGCGGTGTCGGCGAAGGAGGTGTGCGCCTACCTGGACGGCCAGTTGCCGACCCTGAAGGGGATCGGGTCCGAGACGGGCGCGATGGCCAACCTCACCGTGAACCTCTATTCCTGGTACGAGAAGCAGGGCCCCGTGCCGACCGGCCGCCAGATCGACGACCAGACCCGGCAGGAGTGCCCGGCGACCCGGACCGAGGTGCTGAAACTCGCCGGCATGGAGAGCTTCGAGCGGCTGTAGTAGCCCTCACTGCTCCAACTGCTTTCCGAACCAGTGGTGGGCGTAGTACTCGGTGTTGTACGGCTCGATCTCCGCATAACCGGCCGCGCGGTACATGGCGATCGCCTCGGTGAGGTTGCGGTTGGTGTCCAACCGGACGGCGGTCGCGCCACCTTCGGCGGCGTACCGCTCCAACTCGTCCAGGAGCCGCCGGCCGATGCCGAGCCCGCGCACGGTGTCGGAGACCCAGACACGCTTGAGCTCGGCAGGGCCGTCCGGCTGGAGTTTGACCGCACCGCAGCCGACCGGTTCGCTGTTGAGGGTGGCGAGCAGGAGCGCGCCAGCGGGCGGGACGAGCGCCTCGTCGTGGACCGGGTTGCTCAGCGCGGGGTCGAACCCGTCGTCGAACCTTCGGCCGATCTCCCGGACGTAGGCCCGCAGGCACGCGCGCGCCCGCGGGTCGCTCGGCGGGCACGCCTCGATGACGACCATCGACCCGATGAGCAGCCGTTCGACCTCCGCCATGGCGGCGACGAGTCGTTGCCGGCGGTGCTCGGTGAGTGGTGCGAGGATCGAGGAGGCGAGATCGTCCGACCGCCTGTCGAGGTCGGCCCACTGGGTTCGGCCGGCGTCGGTGAGCGTGGCGGTGCGGACCCGGCCGTCGCCCCCGGCCTGGTCGGCCGACGCCACGGTGACCAGGCCGTCGTTCTCCAGGGCGCGCAGGAGTCTGCTGAGGTGGCCGGAGTCCAGGCCGAGCCGGGCCCGGAGCGCGGCGACCTCGGCGCCAGCCGGGCCGATCTCCCAGAGCAGACGCGCCTGCCCGAGGGGGCGCCCCTGGGCCATGTACTCGTCGTCGAGCGCACCCACGCGCTGGGTGACTGTCCGGTTGAACCGCCGCACGGCGGCGATGAGGGCCGAGTCCATATGCCTGACTTTAGTCAGGCTTTTCGCCTACGCGCCAGCGCGGCGGCGGTAGGACATGATGCCGGCGTGGTCCAGGACCGTCACCACGACCACCACCCCGGTGGCGACCGCGCTGACCGCCAGCAGCGGCATCCGCACGAACGCCGCCGCGCCGCCCAGTACGAACAGGGCGCCCACCCGAGGCCAGGACAGCCGCCGGTGGATCGCCAGCGAGAGGAGGATCCGCCCGAGGAGGAACAGCGTCGGCCCGCCCAGGATGACCATGACAGCCTTCATGTCGCCGGTCTCCGTGGGGTGGGCGATGCTCAGTTCCGCCCCGACGGCCGTGACCACGATGCCGGCGATCATCACCAGGTGCAGGTACCCGGCGAAGACGCCGAGCCGGGACGGGGCGTGCTCGATGGCCGAGCCGAGGTGCTGACCGGCGGGCGTCACGTAGAGCAGACCGATCAGCATGGCGGTGGCGAAGACCAGCAGGAATGCGGTGGTTTCCGGGAGGTGAAGGCGGTTGCCGGCGTACGCCAGGCCGGAGACCAGGACAAGTTCACCAAGCGCGATGATCATGATCTGTTGGTACCGCTGGGCGAAATGCTCGCCCGCGAGGTGCAACTCCTCCGGTCGGGCGCGACCCATCCCCGGCGTGGGCCAGCCGAGCCGTGGGCCGGACAGGTCGATCGCGAGGGCGAACGCCCAGAGCGCCACCCGCCACTCCGGCAGAAACACGCCGGCCAACCACGGCACTGCGGTGACGCTGTACCAGCAGAGGATCCGCAGCGCCCGACGCTGGCGCGGATGCCCGCGCAGCGTCGAGACGGTGATCATGCCCCGGATGAGGTGGACCGCGACGTACGCGCCAGCGAACAGCCCGGCGCGTCCGTGCAGGGCCTGCGGAATCGCCACCCCGGCCAGCAGGCTGCCGAGAGTCGCGAGGACCAGCACCGTTCGGATGGTCGGAGTGTCCGGGTCGTACCAGTCGGCGGTCCAGGTGGTGGTCAACCAGATCCACCAGACCCCGGCCAACAGCAGGGCGGTACGCAGCGCGCCGACCACTGTGAGGTCGTGCAGCAGATGCTCCGCGAGCTGACTGAGGGCGAGCACGAACGCCAGATCGAAGAAGAGCTCCAGGAACGAGGCGCTCAGCGGGGCGTCACTGCCCCGCAGCAGCCGTTCGGGCCTGCTCGCCATCGGCGCTCCTCCCGCTGGCACGCACGCCCTGCGTCCGTCGTACCACCCGACGCCGACCAGCGGAGGCGAAACCGGGTCAGCCGGCGAACGCCCACCCCGCGACGACGACCCACCGCCCCCTCGTGTCGTTGATCCGGCTGCGCCCATGGTCGTCGCTGACCACGGTGGGGGCACCCACTCAACGAGGAGGGACGCCGATGACCGCTCAGCGGGAGACCGTGCAGGTCGACCACGACCTGTTCCGCGCCGTGTACGACTCGCCCGCATCGCTGCCCGGTCGACACCGCTGGACCACCCCGGAGTCGGACGTCCGCCGGCTGGAGAAACTGCTCGGCATACCGGCGCGCAGCATCGGCGCCCCGCTCTGGGTCAGCGGCGACGAACCCGACTGCCCGAAATGTGGCCGCCGGGTCACCTGGTACGACATCGTCTCGTCGGCGCTCTCCGGCCTGCACGACAAGACCATGATCGCCACCGTCATCCTGGGCGAGCGGAAGTACGTCAACACCGAGATCCCGGCCGCCATCGCCGGTGTGCGTTGCGCCGACTGCCACACTGCGATCGACGGTCTCCGCAGCTTCAAGTGCCACAACTGGGCGTACGCCTTCGAGGCGCTGGAGGCCGTCCGCGAACGCATGGCCGGCGGCCCCGGGCCAACCTGAGCCGGCCGCGCGGTGGCCGCGGACCTGTGCCGGCCGCGCGGACCAGAGACCGACTGCGCGGCTCAGTCGGCCGAGCGGCGGGTGGGGCGACGACCGGGTGGGGAGGGCGGCTCCGGCCCGGGGTCGGGCACCGGCGGCATCGGCCGGGTGACCGGCTCGGCCCCGGTGACTCGCAGCGACTCACCGTGGTGCCACAGCTCGACCTCGGCGTCCGGGCCGGCACCGGGCAACTCGTAGCGGGCCTCGGTCGGGGTCAACGTGACTCGCAGCCGGTGGCCGCGCCAGCGCAGGTTGAACGCCAGCCGGTCGATCCGTCGTGGCAGCCGAGGGTCGAAGGAGAGCACACCCCGGTCGTCGCGCAGGCCGCCGAAGCCCCGCACCAGCGCCAGCCACGCACCGGCCAGCGAGGCCAGGTGCAGCCCGTCGGCGGTCTTGTCGCCCAGGTCCGCCAGGTCCTGCAGGACCGACTCGGCGAACAGGTCGTACGCCAGGTCCAGGTGCCCGACCTCGGCGGCCAGCACCGCCTGCGGGGCGGCCGACAGCGACGAGTCGCGGACGGTACGGGCCTCGTAGTAGGCCAGGTTGCGGGCCTTCTCGGCGGCGGTGAACTCGCCGGGGCAGAGCTGCATGGCGAGCACCAGGTCGGCCTGCTTGACCACCTGCTTGCGATACAGCTCCAGGTAGGGGAAGTGCAGCAGCAGCGGATAGTCGTCGTCGCCCGTGTTGGCGAAGTCCCACTCGGGCTGCCCGGTGAACCCGGCGGCCTGCTGGTGCACGCCGCGCGTGCGGTCGTACGGGACGAAGACCGCATCGGCGGCGGCCCGCCAGCCGGCGATCTCGTCGCGGTCCACGCCGAGCCGGTCGGCCAGGTCGGGGTGCCGCTCGGCGGCGTCCGCCGCGCCCCGCAGGTT
Organism: Micromonospora sp. NPDC049171; assembly: GCF_040648275.1. Lineage (NCBI taxonomy): Bacteria > Bacillati > Actinomycetota > Actinomycetes > Micromonosporales > Micromonosporaceae > Micromonospora > Micromonospora sp. NPDC049171. The sequence continues at coordinate 64,194 of NZ_JBEZDJ010000033.1, read as the reverse complement.
GCGCCGGGCCATCAGGTTGGTGAAGACGTTGTCGTCGACAAGCGCGGCGTACTCGTCCGGGCCGGTCACGCCGTGCAGGTGGAAGTGGCCCTCGTCCGACCAGTGCCCGAAGCCGTGCCAGAGGCGCGCCGTCTCCACCAGCAACTCCAGCCCCGACTCGGCGAGGAACCGCTCGTCGTCGGTGGCGGCCAGATAGCGCAGCACCGCGTCGGCGATGTCGGCGTTGACGTGCAGTGCGGCGGTGCCGGCCGGCCAGTAGCCGGAGCACTCCCGGCCGCCGATGGTGCGCCACGGGAACGTCGCACCGGTCAGCCGCAGCTCCGTGGCCCGCTCACGGGCCTCGGGCAGGTGGCTGTGCCGCCACCGTAGCGCCGACCGGGCCACCGCCGGTGCCAGGTAGGTGAGCACCGGCAGGACGTAGGTCTCGGTGTCCCAGAGGACGTGCCCGTCGTAGCCGTTGCCGGTCAGGCCCTTCGCCGGGATGGTCCGGTCGGAGTCCGGGCGGCCGGACTGGATCAGGTGGAACATCGCGAACCGGACCGCCTGTTGTAGCTCCGGGTCGCCGTCGAGCTGCACGTCGGCGACCTGCCAGGCCGCGTCCAGGGCGGCGCGCTGGTCGGCGAGCAGCGCGTCGAAGCCGTCGGCGCGGGCGGCGTCCGCCTCGGCGGTGACCAGGGCGGCCAACTCGTCGGCGGGTGTCGCGTCGACAGCCGCCCATTCGTACGCGGCGAACTTCGTCAACCGCAGCCACTCCCCCGGGTGCAGGCGGCCCGCCACGGTCAGCCGAACCCGGTCCGGGGTGTCGTCGCCGGTGGTGGTGAGCGTGCCCGGCCCGTCCACCAGGTGACTGACCGCGACCGCGACGCGCTGACCGCTGCGTTCGGTGCGGTGCACCAGCACTCCGTCGCGCCCGGCGGCACGGTGGGCCTCGGCGGTCAGCGGGTTGTCGGGCACCGAGGCCGCGCGGGGATCGTCCGAGCGTTCCGGCACCGTCTCGTTGGCCAGCAGATCCGAGCAGACCCGCACCTCGACGGGGGCGTCTAGCGGCTCGACCTGGTACCGGACGGCGGCGACCGGGCGGCGCGGCAGGGACACCAACCGGGTGCTGCGGATGCGCACCGCCCGCCCGGCCGGCGAGATCCACTCGGTCTCCCGGCGCAGCACGCCGGAGCGCAGGTCGAGCACCTGCTCGTGGTGGCGCAGCGTCCCGGTCCGGATGTCCAGCGGCTCGTCGTCGACCCAGAGCCGGATCAGCGCGGCGTTCGGCGCGCTGATGACGGTGTCGCTGGCCGGTGGAAACGCGTACCCCTCCTCGGGGTAGCTCAGCTCGCGCCGCTCGTGCAGGCCGTTGACGTAACTGCCCGGCATTCCGCACGGCACGCCCTCGTCGAGGACGCCACGCCAACCGACCCACCCGTTGCCCACCGCGAAGATCGACTCGGTCTCGTCGAGCCGGTCCAGGTCGGCCTTCGTCCGTCGAATCCGCCAGGCCTGGTCGTCCACCGTCTCGCTGGCGGGCGGCGGTTGGTCGGTGGCCGAACTGGTCTGCACAAAGCCTCCTGTGAATGCCGACGTCCTCGACCAGCCAAGCAGAGCAGGCTGAACGAATCCTGGACGAAGGTCAGGAAGCCCGACCGACCTTCGTCGGCTGTGATGCCCGCTGCCGTGTTCCTAGGGTGCCTCGAAGGTGAACAGGGTATGAACGTGAGGTGAGGTGAGGCATGGCCGACAACGGCAACATGGACGTCCCAGAGATCAGTGTCGAGTGGTACCGCGACGTCGTCGACGCCGCCGCCAGCAGCCCGGAGCCGGTGCAGTGGTTCGTCGGGCACGCCACCGAGGGGGTGATCCTGCTGCTCGGCGCGCTGCTGCTGATGGCCGCGCTGACCCGCCGGTCCGGCGGTCCGCACGACCGGGCGCTCGCCCTGATCGCGCCGCTGCCGGCCATTCTGGCGTACGTCGGCAGCGAATGGTTCAAGACCGTGGTGGACGAGGATCGCCCCTGTCGGACGGTCGGCCGGGCGATCATCGCGGGCACCTGCCCACCCCCGGGCGACTGGTCGTTTCCCAGCAACCACGCGACAGTGGCCGGCGCGTTGGCGGTGACCACGCTGCTGCTCTCCCGCCGACTCGGTCTGGTCGCGTTGCCCCTGGCCGCGCTGGGCGCCTTCTCCCGGGTCTTCGTGGGCGTGCACTACCCGCACGACGTGATCGCCGGTGTGCTGTTCGGTGCGCTGGTCGCCGTGGTGGCAACCCCGCTGCTGGCCCGCCCGGCCGCCGAGGTGCTACGCCGTCGATCCGACCGCGCCGACCGCCCGACGCCGAAACTGCCGAGCCGCACCCGCCGGTGACCCGGCGGTCAGCCGGGCAGCAGGAGCGCGCCCACCGTGCCGAGGAGGAGGAACGGGCCGAACGGCAGGTGCGTGCTCCAGCGGGCCCGACGGGTGGCCAACAGGCCGAGGCTCACCACGGCGGACAGCCCGAAGGCGAGCAGCAGCCCGAGCAGCAGCACCGGCCAGCCGTACCAGCCGAGCAGCGCCCCCACACCGAGCGCCAGCTTGGCGTCACCCAGCCCGAAGCCGCGGTTGCCCAGCAGCACCGTGGTGGTGGCGAAGAACAGCGCCAGCCCCGCGCCGCCGACGGCAGCCCGTAGCCAGGGCCCCGGCTCGCCGGCCAGGGCGGCGGCGACGCCGAGCAGCAGCCACGTCCCGGCTGCCGCTGGCAGGGTGAGCCGGTCCGGCAGCCGGTGCGCGGCCAGGTCGACGAAGACCGCCGGGATCGTCCAGCCGAGCCACCAGGCCAGCGCCGGCAGCGCCCCGCCCGCTGGGCCGACAACTGCCAGCAGCAGCAGCGCGGTGAGCCCGGCCAGCTCGACCGTGCCCGGCGGAGGGCCGACCCGTGCGCGGCAGCGACCGCACCGGGCCGCCGGGCCCAGCGCGGGCCAGGGCCGGGTCAGGCGGACCGGCGCGCCGCAGGCGTCGCAGCCGGTCCGGTTCGGCAGGCCCGACGGTACGGCGTAGCGCAGCGCGGCCATCCGCATCAGTGGGCTGACCGTGAGGAACGCGAGCACGGTCGGGACCCGGACGTGCGCCACGACCGGGCGGCCGGTCAGCGCCATGTCACCGTCGGGGCGCTCCGACGTCCCTCCGCGACGGCAAACACGGATAGTGACTGAGCAATCGCTGCGGTGTGGCGGATGGCGCAGAAAGCGACCTCTCCGACCGGCCACCGGAGGGTGCCTCCGGCGGGATCGGGACCGGGCACCCCGCTGGACGAGACAGCTCGTCGATAGGTCGACAACCCCACCCGGATGCCGGGATGAGACCGCGATGTCCTACTCCCAGGACCGCCGACGAGACGTCGTTGCCCCCGAGCGGCCCACCGGCGCCCGGCCGTGGATGATCTCCCGCCGGGCCGTTGCGCCGGACGCGGTACGGACACCCGCCACCACCACCTGTCACCACGGAGCGTATTCGCTTTGATTGCCTCTGTTGCATCGGCGAGCGTCAGCTTATGCTCGCCCCTTGGGTGTGATGCAAGCCTCACCTCCACAATCCGACGACACGGGACCATGCATTTGTAGAAGATCCGTAACGGTGAATGCAGAGGCGCAATGATCGGCTCCGGATGTGCTGATCCGGGCGCGCTTCCGCATGCCCTGCGGCGGTGATCCGTCACCGCGCCGGGCGACCACGAGGAGGCTCGACGGTGCGCGGACGGCAGCTCAGACGAGCGGCAATCTGCCTGCTGGCGGTCGTGGCGGTGGTGCCGGTCACCGCCTGCGCCGGCGGGCCGGAGGCCGTCGAAAGGCCGGCGGCAGCCCAGGACGACGGGCAACGGACAGATCCGGACGTCGAACGGCGCGCTGCCGAAAAGGCGGCGCTTGACGCGTACTCCGGTTATCTGGCGGCCTCGCGGGCGGCGAGTGGGCGCAGTGATCCGCACGCGCCGGAACTGTCCCGATTTCTCGCTGATCCACTTCTGACCCGGGTGCGATTGTCCATTCGTGATGCTAAGGAGCACGGTGCTGTGCGAACCGGGACGCTGAAGTCCGACCCGACCGTGGCCGCCGCCAGCCTGGATGCGAACCCGGCCACCGTCGAGATCCAGGACTGCCTGGACATGACCGACTACCGGTTGGTCTACGCCAAGAACAAGCGCGTGGTGCCGGGCAGCGGCGGCGGTAGGCACCTCTCCACCGCCACGGCGACCCGATATCCCGACGGCCGATGGCTGATCAACGCGGGCGCGCTGCACCGGGACCAGCCATGCTGACCTGGGCGGGAAGGGGCGCTCCGGCGCGTACTCCCGGGGTCGCGACAGCTCGGCGGGCCCTCGCCGGGATCGGGCTCGCGCTCCTCCTGGTGGTCGGCACGACAGTGCCGGCCGCCGCCGCTCGGCGTGCCGGCCCGGGGGCGAGCTGCCCGCCCGACCAGCCCGACTGCAGCGTCTGGGACGACGAACCCGGCAATCCGGGCGGTCCCGGTGGCGGCGGGGACAACGGTGGCGGGGACGACGACGGTGGCGGCGGTGGCGGCGTCGGCTGCCGGTGGAACGGGCGGACGGTGCCCTGCTACGACGAGTTCAAGGGCTGGTTCGACAGCGGCGACGGCTGCTACTACAAGCTGGCCGAGCCGCAGGACGAGGCGCCCGAGGGCCAGCACTGGTACGTGCAGACCTGCAACGGCGGCGCGGACGTGGGCAACATAACAGTGGTGCTGCGCGAGCCGCCGCCCGGTTTCGGCGCGCCGCCCGACCCGGAGGAGCTGGCCCGCCGCGCCCTGGCGAAGATCACGCTGAAGCCGGCGCCGCTGGCTGTCGCACCCCGCAAGAAGAACGGCCCCGGCCTGGTCGGCCTGCCGGTGTGGATGTGGTCCGACGACAAGGACCCCGGCTACTTCGGCCCGATCTCCGCCGACGAGACCGACCGGGAGGTCACAGTCAAGATCACCGCGGAGGTTAGCGAGATCGTCTGGGACATGGGCAACGGCGAGCGGGTGTCCTGCCCCGGTGCCGGCACCCCGTACGTCGCGACGGACGACGAGCTTGCCGGCCGCACCTCCCCGACCTGCGGCTACCACAAGGGCTACCAGAAGGCCGGCACCTACGACGTCACCGCCACCACCCACTGGAAGGTGACCTGGAACGGCGGTGGGGAGAGCGGAGAAATCCTGGTGACCCGGAACAGCGGCGTCGTACAGATCCAGATCAACGAACTCCAGGTGGTGACCCGATGAGTCTCGCGACGCACAACGGGACCGGGTCGGTGGACGCACCGGTCAGCCCGCCCAGGGTGGTCCGACAGCGTCGGGTCCGCCCGGGGTTGCTCGGTCTCGCCGTACTCTTGATCGCCCTGGGTGGGCTGGGCGCGGCGTTCGCGGTCACCTCGGTCCGGGCCACCGGCAGCTATCTCGCGGTCGCCCGGCCGGTGGAGGTGGGTCGGGAGATCAGCGCCACCGACCTGGTCACCGTGCAGGTCGCCGGCGGGCAGGGGCTGCGCCCGGTGCCCGCCGGCCGGCTCGACGAGGTGGTCGGCAAACGGGCCGCCGTGAAGCTGGTCCCGGGCACCCTGCTCACCCTGGGGCAGGTCACCGACGATCCGTTGCTCGGCCCCGACCAGCAGCAGATCGCGCTGGGCCTGAAAACCGCCCAGGTGCCGGCTCGGCAACTGCACCCCGGGGACAAGGTCCTGCTGATCAGCACCCCGGACCGCAGCGCCAACGGGGACCCGACCGCCGCCGGCACCCGGTTCCCGGCCATCGTGATCGACATGGTCAGCCCGGCCAACACCGACAAGGTGCTGTACCTGGCGCTCTCCACCCGGGACGTGCCCGCGGTGGTGGCCCTCACCGCGCAGGCGCGCATCGCCGTCGTGCTGACCGAGGCGGCCTGAGCATGGCGATCATCGCGCTGGTGTCGGCGAAGGGTTCGCCCGGCGTCACGACCTCCGCGCTGGCCTGCACGCTGGCCTGGCACCGACGACTGGTGCTCGCCGAGTGCGACCCGGCCGGCGGGTCGATCCTCGCCGGCTATCTCGGCGGCCAGTTGGACGGCCCCCGCGGCATCGGCGAACTGGCCGTCGGGGAGCTGCGCGACGGCAACCTGGAGACCGCGTTCTGGTCGCAACTTGTCGACCTGGACGCACCCCGGCGGGAACGACTGCTGCTGCCCGGGATCGTCGACCCGGCCCAGGGTGGCAGCGTCACCCCGCTCTGGCAGCGGTTCGCCGACTACTTCAACACCCTCGACCGCGGCATCCCCGGCTACGACGTGCTTGTCGACTGCGGCCGGCTGCACGTGGCCGCACCACCGTGGCCCGTGCTGCGGGCAGCCTCGGTGGTGCTGCTGGTGAGCCGGGCGCACCTGCCGGACCTCTCCGGCACCCGGGCGGTGATCACCGCGATCGAACGGGACTTCGCCGAGCACCGGGTGCCAGCCGGCACCCTGCGGCTGCTGTTGGTCGGCGGCGGGCACGGGCGAGCCGAGATCAGTCGCGCCCTGAAACTGCCGGTGATCGCACGGCTGCCACACGATCCCCGTACCGCCGGGGTGCTCGCCCTGGGCGGGACCGTGCGGACCGGACGGCCGCTGATGCGCGCGGCCGCCGCGTTGGAGGTGCCGATCGGCGCGCTCCTGGAGCGGCGGCAGGCCCGGCTGGCCTGGCCCGTGCAGCAGGGGGTCCCGGATGCGGTTTGAGCCGGTCTCCGCGGATCCTCGCCAACAGCCGCCGGGCGCGACCTCCACCGAGCCGCCGCTGGCCGGGCCGAACGGCCGGCACCACCAGTCCGTGCCGATGCCGCAGCCGACACCGACCGCCACGCCACCGCCGGCGTCCACGCCCCGACCCCGGATGGACTTCCAGGTGGTCCGGGAACTACGCCGGGAACTCACCGAACGGCTCACCCTGTGGCAGCGCGGCCGGGAGTTCACCGTCGACGAGGAGGACACCGAGCGGGCCCGGCTGGCCGTCATGGTGGTCGCCGCGTACGCGGACTTCGTCCGCCGGGCCGGCACCCCGATGGCCGCCGGCGAGGAACGTCTGCTGCTCGACCAGGTGACCGCCGAGCTGGTGGGGCTGGGTCGGCTGCAGACGCTGCTTGTCGACGACACCATCGAGGAGGTGCACATCCTCGGCTGCGACCAGGTACGCATCGCCCGGCACGGCGGCGGGGTGGACTGGGCCGAACCGATCGCCGACAGCGACGCCGAGCTGGTGGAGATCCTCCAGGCGGCGGCCCGCCGGGCGGGTGCGACCGAGCGGTCCCTGTCCACCGTGAAGCCCACCCTCGACCTGCAACTGCCCGACGGCAGTCGACTGGCGGCGGTGTTCCTGGTCAGCCACCGCCCGTACGCGGTCATCCGCAAGCACAACACCCTGGACGTGAGCCTCGACGACATCGCGGGCGCCCGGGGTGACCTGGACGAGATGATCGACCCGCTGCTGCGCGACTTCCTCCGCGCGGCGATGCGCGCCGGGTTGAACATCATGGTCGCCGGGCTGGCCGGTGCCGGCAAGACCACGATCATCCGGGCGTTGATGAACGAGATCCCGCCGGACGAGCCGTACGTGCTGTTGGAGGAGAGCCGGGAGTTGCTGCCGGCCCGCCGCCGGGAGCGGCACCGGGCGGTGATGAGCTTCGAGGCCCGGGAGGGGCACGGCGAGCGCGGCTTCGACGGGCGTCCGGCCGGTGAGGTGACGATCGCCGACCTGATCCCGCTGTCGCTGCGGATGGGCGTGTTGCGGATCATCGTGGGTGAGGTGCGGTCCCGGGAGATCGTGCCGATGCTCCAGGCGATGACCACCAGCCGGGGTTCGATGTGCACGATCCACGCTCGCACGGCTGCCGGGGTGGGCGAACGAATCGTCGAGCTGGCGCTGGCGCACGGCCGTGAGATGACAGTCGACCAGGCCCGTCGGATGGCCGGCAACGCCCTCGACCTGATCGTCTACGTCACCGTCGAGGACGAGACCGCCATCGGCGGGCGTAAACACCGGTTCGTCTCGCACGTGGAGGAGGTGATCGGGCCCGGTGAAGCTGGACGGATCACCACCACCACGGTTTTCGGGCCCGGCCCGGACGGTCGGGCGGTCCCCCGGCACCTGCCCGAGCGGGTCCGCGACCAGTTGCTGCGGGTGGGTTACGACGCGCGGCTGCTGACCCGGTGGGTCGAGGCCGGTGCCGGTGCCTGGCGGCGGCCCCGGCAGACCCGACTGGCCCGGCGGTGACCTGATGGTGGGCAGCCTTGAGGTGATCGCGGTGGTCTCCGGGGCCGCCTGTGTGGCCGGTCTGCTGCTGGCGGTGGTCGCACTTGTCGGCACCCGCCGACCCCCGGGGCCTCGTCCGGGAGGCGGGCAGGGTCTGGGTCGACTGTGGCGCGGGCCGGGCGCCACCCCGGCCGAGCAGCGGGCCTACCAGGCGCTGTTGGTCGCCGCGCTGGGCGCTGGCGCGTTGGCGTTCCTGCTGACCGGGCTGCCGGTGGTGGGCCTGCTGGTGGCGGTGGCCGTGCCCGGCACCCCGTGGCTGTTCGGGGTGGGCAAGTCCGAGCAGCGGGCGATCGCCCGAATCGAGGCGGTGGGTGAGTGGACCCGCCGACTCAAGGACGTCTCCGGCACCGGGCAGGGTCTCCAACAGTCGATCATCGGCACGATCGGCAGCGTGCCACCCGGCATCGAGGACGAGGTGCGACTACTCGCCGCTCGTCTCCAGGCCGGCTGGTTGGCCCGGTCCGCGCTGCTGGCGTTCGCCGACGAGATCGCCGACCCGGTTGGCGACCAGGTGGTGGCGGCGCTGATCCTGCACCTCTCGGACCGGGGCGAACGGCTGGGTGACGTGCTCGGCTCGATCGCCGGCGCGGCGTCCGCAGAGGTGGCCACCCGTCGGGAGATCGAGGCCAAGCGGACCCAACCCCGGTTTGCGGTCCGCTTCCTCACCGGGATGACCCTGGCCACCCTGGCGTACGGGCTGCTCAACGCCGAGTACATCAAGCCGTACGGCACGCCGGTGGGTCAGGTGGTGATGGCCGCCCTCGGCGCGGCCTTCATCGGCCTGCTCGCCTGGGTGCGGTCGATGAGCCAGCCGCGGCGGCCGTCCCGGTTCCTGCCGGCGCCCGACCCGGCCGAGGTGATCGCATGAACATGATCGTGAACTGGCCGTTGGTTGTCGCGGTCTGTGGTGGTGCCGGGGTCGGGTTGGGCGTGTTCCTGGTGGTCCGGGAGTTGGTGCCGGCGACCCCGGCGCTCGGGCCGGCGCTGCGCCGGCTGCACCAGCCGCCGGGCACCGGTCGCGCCACCACTCCCGCCTCCCGGCGACTGGATTCGCTGACCGGGTTGTCCCGCTGGTTGCGGCCGCCGCACCGGGCTCTCGCCCTGATCGGCCAGACCCCCGAGCAGTACGCGCTGTCAGTGCTGCTCTCCGCCCTGATCGGGCTGGCCACGCCGACCCTGCTCGGGGTGGCGCTGCTGGTGCTCGGCTTGTCGTTCCCGCTCGTCGTACCGGTGCTCGGCAGCCTCGGCCTGGCACTGATCGGCGGGCTGCTGGCACACCGGGCCGTGCTGACCAAGGCCGAGGCCGCCCGGGAGGAGTTCCGGGCGGCCGTCTGCACCTACCTCGACCTGGTGGCGTTGCAGCTCTCCGCCGCACACGGGCCGGTGCAGTCGCTGGAGCGCGCCGCGGCGGTCTGCGACGGCTGGGTGTTCGACCGGCTCCAGGAGTCGCTGCGGATCGCCCAGATGCAGATGCACGCGCCGTGGGACGAGTTGCGCGACCTCGCCGACAAGATCGGAATTCCGGAGCTGGGCGACGTCGGCGCGATCATGCGCTCCTCCGGCAGCGAGGGGGCACAGGTGCACGAGACCCTGCGCAGCCGGGCCGACTCGTTACGCGACCAGATCCGCACCGACAACCTCGCCCGCGCCGAGGGGGTGACAAGTCGACTCGACATTCCGGGCGCACTGCTCGTCTTCGTGCTGCTCGGCTTCGTGCTCTATCCGTTCATCGCCCGTGTCTGAAAGCCCTCCCCCTGAAGGAGTAACGCCATGTCCATCCTCAGCTACCTGCACGTCGTGCTGACGACGCGGCTGGCCGAGCTGCGCCGCGACGGTGAACGCGGTGACAGCCCGGTGCCCACCGCGGTGATCATCGCCGGCCTGGTCGCCGTCGCCGTGGCCGTCACCGCCCTGGCCCTGGCCAAGGCCAACAGCTGGATGGGCGGCATCCCGGACCACCCGGGCGGCGGCACAGGCCCCGGCCCCGGCACCGGCGAAGGTGCGGGCGGGTAGCCGGAATGCGTCGAGCCGCGGTCCCCAGGTGGCACCGGGTGGTCAGCGCCATCCGGCGCCGCCTCGCGGGCGCCGACCGGGAGCGGGGCGCGAATCCGGTGGAGCTGGCCGTGCTGATGCCGCTGATCATGGTGCTGCTCTTCGCCTCGGTCCAGGTCGCGGCCGTCTTTCTCGCCCGCTCGACCGCGTTGCACGCCGCGCAGAGCGGCGTCAACGCGCAACGGCCCTACCAGGCGCCCGAGGGTGCCGGCGTGGACAGCGCGACCCGCTTCCTCCAGGCCGCCGGCGGCTGGCTGGTGGGCTGGGACAGCGCCGACCCGACCTGCGTGATCATCGACGAGGTCGAGGTCACCTGCACGGTGAGCGGCCGGTCCCTGTCGGTGGTGCCGGGCGTGGACTTCGCGGTGCGGCAGAGCGCCCACGGGACGGTGGAGAGGGTGACCGAGCCGTGAAACACGCCGCCGAGCGGGGCTCGGTCTCCATCGAGGTGGCGGTGCTCGCGCCCGCGTTCATCGCGCTGATGGTGCTGGCCGGCGTCGTCGGGCGTACCGCGGTGGCGGCGGAGACGATCGACGCCGCGGCACACGACGCCGCCCGCGCCGCGTCGATCTCCCGGGACTCGACCACGGCCCGGACAGCGGCGCTGAAGGCCGTCCAGGACCAACTGGACTGGCACGGGTTGGCCTGTGCCAACGACCCGAACCCGAAACTCACCGGCTCGGTGGCTGGCCAACCGACCAGCTTCGACGACGCCTTCAGCAGCACGGTCGGTGCGGACGCCACGGTGACGGTGACGGTGACCTGCCTGGTGTCGCTCCAGGACATCGCCCTCGATGTCCTGCCCGGAATGCCGAGCGAGAAGCAGGTGAGCGCGACGTTCACCTCGCCACTGGACCGTTACCGGGGGCGGGAATGACCGCGGACGCCCGCCGCCTCTCGGGCGACCACGGCCGGGTGAGCATCTTCCTGGCGGTGGCGATGATCGGCGTACTGGCCATCGTGGGTCTCTCCTTCGACGGCGCCGGCCAGCTACGCACCCTGCAACGTGCCGAGAACCTGGCCGCCGAGGCCGCCCGCGCCGGTGGTCAGGCCATCGATCGGGCGACCGCGATCGATGGCGGGGTGCCGCGGATCGACCAGACCGAGGCGATCGCGGCGGTCGCCAACTACCTGGCCGCCGCCACCGGCACCAGCGGCCACACCGTGAGCTTCCCCGAGGTCGCCGGGCAAACCCTGATCCGGGTCACCGTCACGATCACCTACAACCGCTCGATGGTCGGGCCGTTCATCCAGGACAAGACGGTCACCGTCACCGGCGAGGCGACCGCGCGGGCCATCACCGCAGCAGCACCGTAGGAAGGAAGGCAGCCATGCCCGTATCGGGTGGGTCCGTCGTACGACGGACCGGACGGATCCTCACCGGCGTCGGCGCGCTGGCCGTGCTGTGCGCGCTGCTGGTTGGCGCGCCGATCGCGCTGCTGGCCTTCGCTGGCAATCCCCTGCCTGACCACCTTCCCAGCATCGCCGAGATCGGTACCACGCTGACCAGCCGGGACGACGGCCAGCTCTTCCTGCGGGCACTGGCGGTGGCCGGCTGGTTCGGCTGGGCCACGTTCGCCTTCTCCGTCCTCGTCGAGTTGGGGGCGCAGAGCCTGCGCCGCCCGGCACCGAGGCTGCCCGGGATGAGTCGCCAGCAGAAGGCCGCCGCCGCGCTTGTCGGCTCGGTCGCGCTGATCCTCGCCGCCAGCCCGGCCGCCGCCAGCGCCGCGGCGGTCTACGGCGCCCCGGCGTACGCGAGCACGAACGCACCGGCCACCGCCACCCTGGCCGCACCGACCCGCGCGGGTACGACGCCGGACACGGCAGCCCCGCTGGCGCCGGGCGGGCTGGCGGGCAGGGCCGCCGCCCCCGGTGGCTCGACGGCCAACGACGAGCCCGCCCCGGTGTACCGGGTGGCGCGGGGCGACTACCTCGGCGAGGTGGCCGAGCGTTACCTGGACGAGTTCGGCGACTACCGACAGCTCGCCAAGCTCAACAAGATCGACGACCCGGACCGGATCCGCCCCGGCCAGTTGCTTCGACTGCCCACGGAGGCCGCCGACCAGGGTGCCCGGCAGCACGCCACCGGTCGGATCGTCGACCAGCCCGCGGCGCCGAAACCACCCGCGCCCCGTCCGGCGCCCGAACGGGCCGCACCGCGGCAGCCGGCCCCGGCGCCCCCCAGCAATACGGAGGCGGGCCAACCACCGGCGATGACCGTCGGCGCGGCCCGAGCCGGCACCGAGGACCGGGTGAACCGTCCGCTCGCCGTCTCGGCCGTCCTCGCCGTGGCGAGCATCGTCGGCGCTCAGATCGGCGCCGTGTTGGGGCTGCGCCGCCGCCCGGCCACCGCCGGAGCGGCTCTCGCTTCCTCCCGTACGCCCCGGGGCGGTGCGGGCCGGAGCACCGGCCGGGCCGGCGGGAGCACGAGCCGGGGCGCCGAGCGCGCGGGCCGAACCAGCGGCGGCCGGCGAACCGGTTCCGGGTCGGCGGGAAGTGGTGCCGCGTGGGCCGCCAGCTGGACGGTCGCGGCCGTCGAAGCGCCAGCAACCCGCAACGACGGCACGGCACCGAACGGTGGTGGCACGGCATCTCGCGACGGCGGTACCGCACCGAACGGCAGTGGAATGGCACCGCCCGGCGGCGGAACGGCGCCCGCCGGTGCGTCGGGCTGGGGTGCCGACGACGGTTGGGCTGGCGGCAGCGCCGAAGGCGGATTCTTCGACGGCGGGCACGACGGGGACTCCGTACCGGACGGGCCGTCGGTCGGCCGACACCGACGCGGCTGATCCGTTCGCCGGGGCTCGGCGCGTACCGCCTCAGGGCAGGCGGGTCTGGAGCACACCGTTCTGGATCCGGGTGGGCAGGATCTGCTGGTCGTTGCCGGAGGGCCCCTGCATGACCTCGCCGCCGTTGAGCCGGAACGCGCTGCCGTGCCACGGGCAGACCACGCAGGCGTGGCCGTCGATCTCCTGCACCTCGCCCTCGCCGAGCGGCCCGCTCTGGTGCGGGCACCGCTCCAACATCACGGTCACCTCGTCACCGTGCCGGTAGAGGATCACCGAGATGTCGTCGTCCACCTCTCGGGTGATCAGGGTGCGCTGCGGCAACGTGGCCATGTCGGCAAGCGAGTGCCAGCCGTCGGTCATCCGGTGCAACTCGGAGACGCTCTGGTTGACCTGCGCCCCCTGCTTGTACGCGAGGTGACCCCCGATGTACGCGCCGAGGCTCACGGTGGAGAGCCCGAGGAAGCCGAGTGCGCGGCCGACGCCGTGCCGACCGGACAGCCGCGCGGCCAGTGAGCCGGCGTAGAGCGTCATGCCGACGGTGTTGGCGGCGGCGTGCACGAGGCCGACCCGGCGCTGGTCCCGGGCGAGTGCCGCCCAGTCGTTCAGCCCGGCGACCGCCGCCGGCAGCGCGCTGACGGTGCCCAGGCCGACCAGCACGGTGGCGGGTCGACGTTGGCCGGGCATCAGGTCCAGCACGGCGGCACTGATCCACGCGCCGACCGGCACCTGCACCATCGCCGGGTGTAGTGGATGCCCGAGGGTCACCCCGTGCAGCAGGTCGCGCAGCCGCCGCGGACGCAGTGTCCCCAGGACGGCCTTCTGCAACCGGTCACCCGCGCGGTCCAGCCGGGAGTCCTGCTCAACTTTCGTCAAAAGTGCTCGCACGAGTACCGACTTCCCGGCGATCGCGGTCGCAAACCGGTAGGCGGGAACAAACCTGCCGCGCCACCCACACCGCCGATCTTGCACTTTGTGTCGCGACAAGATAGGGCACACCTCGCGAATCGGCGACCGGAGTGCAAGATCGGCGGGATTGTGGGGGGTGGGGCGGGGCGGGCATGCTGGCGGGATGGGTGTGCGGGTCGAGCGGGTCGGGGCAGTCAGCACGGTGGTGCTCGACCGGGCGGACGTTCGCAACGCCGTCGACGGGCCTACGGCTCGGGCGCTCGCCGATGCGTTTCGGGCCTTTGACGCCGACCCGGACGCCGCGGTGGCCGTGCTCTGGGGGGCTGGCGGCACGTTCTGCGCCGGCGCCGACCTCAAGGCCCTCGGCACGCCGAGCGGCAACCGGGTCGAGCCGGAGGGGGACGGCCCGATGGGCCCGACCCGGATGACGCTCAGCAAACCGGTGATCGCGGCGATCTCCGGGTACGCGGTGGCGGGTGGCCTTGAGTTGGCACTCTGGTGCGACCTGCGGGTCGCCGAGTCCGACGCGACGCTCGGGGTGTTCTGCCGCCGCTGGGGAGTGCCACTGATCGACGGTGGCACCGTGCGGCTGCCTCGACTGATCGGCGAGAGCCGGGCCATGGATCTGATCCTCACCGGCCGGCCGGTGAGGGCGGACGAGGCGTACTCGATGGGGTTGGTCAATCGGGTGGTGCCACCCGGCCAGGCGCGGGCCGCGGCCGAGGAGCTGGCGGCGGCGATCGCCCGGCACCCGCAGACCTGCCTGCGCAACGACCGGGCGGCGGTCCTGGCGGGCGGCGGGCTGCCCGAGCCGGAGGCGCTGGCGACCGAGCTGGCGTACGGGATGGCTTCGCTGGCCACGGACGCGGCCGCTGGCGCGGCCCGGTTCGTGGCGGGCGAGGGCCGACACGGCACGATGCCGCCGGGAGGAGTGCACCCCCCGGCGGCATCGGCTACCGGCTAGCTCAGTTGCGGTTGATGGTGAAGGTTGTCGTGGGGTTCTGGATGTCCACCGCGTTGTTGCTCAGCCGCAGGTTGTTGAAGGTGACCGACCCGACGGCCGGCCCCTGCCCGGCCTCCGGCATCGGGTTGGCCCAGATGGCGAAGCCGGACTTCGCGTCGTAGGCGTCACCGCTCTTACGGGCCCCGCTGATCGAGATGTTCGTGAAGACCGTGTCGGTGATCGGGTTCTGCGGCTGCCCGCCGACGTAGTTGGTCTGGAACATGATGCCGCTGTAGGTCGGATCGACGATGTCGACGTCGCTGACCCGGATGCCCTGGAACACCTTCGAGGCGGAGAAGACCCAGATCGCCGGGAAGGTCTGCGAGCCCCAGAAGTGCCCACCGGCCCGCACGATCGAGATGTTCTCGAACCGGGTCGGCGGGCTGGCACCGAAGCCGTTCATCGGGTAGCCGAAGTCGAGCGAGCTGATGGTGATGCCGGAGTAGACCAACGTGTCCGCGATGTAGATGTTGCGGAACGTGTTGCCGTAGCCGCCGTAGACGGCCACACCGGCGGCCCGCCAGGTGAGGGTCGAGGTCAGGTTCTCGTAGACGTTGTCCCTCATGTCGGCGCCGCCCGCGTCGATCGCCGAGAACAGCGCGAAGCTGTCGTCGCCGGTGGCCCGGGCGTCGTTGTTGCTGACCAGGTTGTTGGTGCTCCCGTTGGTCATGTTGATGCCGTCGGCGAACATGTTGCGGATCCGGGAGTTCTTGATCGTCATGTAGTCGGTGTTCGCGCCCCAGTAGAGGCACACCATGTGCTCGTTCCAGATGTTGTCGATCACGATGTTCGACACGTTGGAGAAGTCGAACACCTTGCCCGGACCGTCGATCCGCGAGGTGTAGTTGCCGAAGTAGGCGAAGTTCTTGAAGGACGAGTTCGCCGCCGAGTTCTCGGCCCGGAAGCCGATGTCGGTGTTGTCCTGGCCCGACGGGGCGTTGAACCGGGTGTACCAGGGGCCGGCACCGGTCACCTGCACCGCCTTGCCGTACACCTGGAACTTCGACGAGGTGGAGTAGTTGCCGGCCGGCAGGTACACCCCGATCAGGGTGCCGGTGGTGTCCATCCGCACCCGGTCCAGGGCGTTCTGCACGTCCTGGTGGGTGAAGCCGGTCGGCGTAGTGTAGCGCGTCGGGTCCGGGTTGGCGATCGGCGACACCTGCTCGGTGTTGATGAAGTCGATCGCGTAGTTGGTGGTGTTGGCCGAGTCCTTCTGGAGGCGGATCTTGCTGCCGGCCGGGACCGTCGAGTTGAGCATGACGTTGGCTTCGTCGTAGATGTGCCGCGGCCCGCCCGCGCTCGGCGAGTTGCCCGGGCTGGTCTCGTTGCCGTAGAGCCAGGCGTACCGGGACGTCAGGTCGATGGCCTTGTGGAACGTGCCGTTGACGTAGACGTTCAGCGTCGAGTTGATCCCACCGCCGCCCGGGGCGTCCGGGATGGAGAACCGGGTGACCAGGGTGTTGGTGCTGGCCCGGGTGGTGAACTCGACGTAGCTGCCGGTCGAGTTGAGGGTCACCGCACGCCGACCGGACGCCTCGCCGGCCAGGTCGCCGACCTCCCGGTTCGGCCCGACGACGCTGGCGCCGCTGCCGACCGCGCCGTCCTCGGCCTCGTACATGTCGTACGGCATGTTCGCGCCGCGACCGACGAAGAGCGGACGGTCGCTGGTGTTGTTGGTCTGCTTGACCGGCAGCTCGTTGCCGTCGGCCGCGAGCACCACGCGGACTGTGTACTTGCCGTTCGCGGCGGTCCAGGTGCCCAGGTTGACCGGGCCGACCGTGGCACCGGCGTTGATCACCCCGGAGTACGAGCCGGTCAGCGTACGGACCACCGTGCCGGACTCGTTGAGCACGGTCAGCGTGATGCCGTGCGAGCCGGACGCGGACGCCACGGTGCCGGCGTTGCGCACCGACACCGAGAAGGTGACAGTGTTGCCGGCCGACGGGTTGCCCGGCGACCAGGCCACCGACGAGGCGACCAGGTCCGACGTGGCGACCGCGCTGACCACCAGCGGGCTGGGGTTGGAGTAGCTGTTGTTGGTGTCGTCGGACTCGACGACGGTGTTCGACTCGTCGACCTTGGCGCTGAGCGGGTAGCTGCCCGCGTCACGGGTGCCGATGCTGGCGCTGACCGTGGTCGAGGCGCCCGCCGCGAGGCCACCGACCGACGCGGTGCCGACCCGGGTGGAGCCCAGGTAGAAGTTGACGTTCGTCGCGCCGGAGGCCGTCGAGCCCGCGTTGCGGACTGTCGCGGAGAGCGTGATGGTGCTGGTCTCCACCGGTGCCGACGGGCTGAACGACATACCGGTCACGGTCAGGTCCGGGTTCGGCGCGGGGGTGCCGAAGACCTGGAACTCGGCCACCTGCCCGGCCGGTGCACCGGTGTTCGAGGCGATCGAGAGCCGGACGTCGGCCGCCGCGCCGGAGACCGGGATGGTCACCGTGTTGCCGCTGCCCGGGTTGAAGGTGTAGTTCGTCGCACCGACCAGGGTGGTGAAGCTCGACGAGCCCTGGTCCCGCCCGAGCACCGTGATGTTCTGCGTACGCGCACCCCAGGCCGAGTCCGGGTTGAGCTTCACGACGACCTGGCTGAGGCTGGCGTTCGCACCGAGCTGCACGGTCAGCGTGCTCGGGGTGCCGTTGCCCTCCCAGTAGGTGGCCACGTTGTTGTCGTTGGCGTTGGTGGCCACGAACGTGTGCACGTAACCGGAGGCGGTGATCGGCTTGCCGACCGCCAGGTTGCTCCCGGTCGGCGGGTTGCCGGTGCCGGTCCGGGTCACTGTGTTGCTGTTCGCCGACTGGTTGCCGGCCGCGTCCCTGGCCCGTACGTAGTACGAGACGGTGGCGCTGTCCGACTGGCTGTCGGTGTAGGTGAGCGTCGAGCCGTTGACGCTGCCGCGCAGCCCACCGTTGGCGTACACGTCGTAGCCAGTCACCCCGACGTTGTCGGAGGACGCCGACCAGGTGAGCCGAATCTGTCCGCTGGCCGGCTGGGTGTACGCCAGGTTGCCCGGGGCGCTCGGCGCCTGGCTGTCGGTGCCGCCGCTGGCGCCGTACACCTCGACCTCGGAGAGCTGCGCGGCCGGCCAGCCGGTGTTGCCGGTTACCTGCACCCGGACGTAGCGGGTGCTGGCGGCGGTGAAGCTGACGGTGACGGTGTTGCCGCTGCTCGGGTTGAAGGTGTAGCCGGCGGACGCCTTCAGGGTGCTGAAGGACGAGCCGTTGGTGGAGCCCAGCACCGACAGCGTCTGGGTGCGGGTCTGCCAGTCCGCCGCGGGCGGCAGCTTGAGCACCACCCGGTCGACGCTGACCGTGGCGCCCAGGTCCGCCTGGATCCACTGCGGGAAGGCGTTGTTGGCGCTCTCCCAGTAGGTCGACGCGTTGCCGTCGTTGGCGTTGCTCGCCACGTAGTTCTGGTTGTAGCTGCTGGCGCTCATGGTGGCGGAGAGCCCGGCGAGCAGGGCCGCGCGGGCGGACCCGGCCGGGGCCGGTGCCGGCTTCGCCGCCGGGGCCGCGGTCGCGGGGGTGAGGGCGGGGACGGCGGCGAGGAGCAGTCCGGCGACCGCGCCGGCGAGCAGCCTGGCCGGCAGTCGGCCGGCTTGGTGGGCTCGGTCCGGTCGGGGGACGGGACCGGGCGAGCCGGTACGCGGGGTGCCTCGGGTGGGGCCGTTTCTCGACATGGGTGGCTACACCTCTTTCGGGGGTGGTGTGGGTGCGTTGCCCGGTGACGGGTGCAGGGGTACGCCCGTCGTGCCGCGACAGGTGGGGGACGGTGCGGTGTGGGACGGGTGCGGCGGGTCCGGCGCCGCGCTCTCGACCGGCTGCCCCCGCCCGAGCCGGGCGGGGGGCGTCGGCCTAGCTGGAATAGACCTCGAACTCGCTGAGCTGACCGGCTGGCCAGCCGGTGTTGCCAGTGACGGTCACCCGCAGGTATCGCTGGCTGGTCGCCGTGAAGGTCACGGTGACGGTGTTGCCGCTGGCGGGGTTGAAGGTGTAGCCGGCGGACGCCTTCAGCGTGCTGAAGGACGACCCGGTGGTGGAGCCGAGCACCGCCAGCGTCTGCGTACGCGTCTGCCAGGCCGACGACGGTGGGAGTTTCAGGACGACCCGGGACACCGTCCGGTTGGCGCCCAGGTCCACCGTCAGTGACTGCGGGAAGGCGTTGTTGGTGCTCTCCCAGTAGGTGTTCGCGTTGCCGTCCACCGCGTTGGGGGCGGCGTACACGTCGGAGTGGCTGGTCTCGGTGATCGAGCGCCCGGCGGCCAGGTTGCCGCTGGGCGGCGGGGTGGTCGGTGGCGCAGTGGTCGGTGGCGCCGTAGTGGGTGGCGCCGTGGTCGGCGGCGGCGTGGTCGGCGTGCCTCCGTACACCTCGACCTCGGACAGTTGGGCCGCCGGCCAGCCGGTGTTGCCGGTGACTGTCACCCGGAGGTAGCGGCGGTCACCGGACGGCAGGCCGATCGACACGGTGTTGCCCGAGCCGGGGCTGAAGACCCGACCGGCGGACGACGCCAGGGTGGCGTACGACGAGCCGTCGGTGGAGCCGAGCACCGACAGCGTCTCGGTGCGTTGCTCCCAACCGCTGGGCAGCTTGAGCACCACCCGGTCGACCGACCGGGCCGAACCCAGGTCGATGGTGACCGACTGGGGGAAGGCGTTGTTGGCGCTCTCCCAGTAGCTGGCCGCGTTGCCGTCCACCACGTTGGCCGCCGGGTAGCTCTGGTTGGTGCTGGTCGCGGTCGCCGACCGGTTCAGCGCCAGGTTCCCCCCGCTGGTGGGCGGCGGCGTGGTCGGTGCCGCGGTGGTCGGGGCCGGCGTGGTGGGTGCCGGACTGGTCGGCGGCGGCGTGCTGGGTCCGCCACCCCACCGCGGGTCCGGCCACGGCCCGCAGTACGGGGTCGAGGTGTACCAGCCGGAGTTGCCGGAACCCTGGGTGATCTGGAAGCCACCGCCCACGCAGTTGTGCATCGGGTTGCTCTGCGCGATGTTGGTGGCCCGCACGTTGGTGAAGGACACCTGGCTGGGTGCCTGCACCTGGAGCGCGTACGTGCCGGCGCCGTCGATCCGCACGTTGTTGAGGTTGATGCCGCTGGTCTGGCCCTCGATCCAGTGCAGCGCCGCGTACGAGCTGTCCAGGATGTCGGTGTCGGTGATGTTGATGGTGGCCTGCTGGAACGACTCGTTGAGGGCGGAGAACCAGATCGCCCCGACGCCGAAGTTCCAGTTGTAGTCCGAGTTGCCGTTGCGGATCAGGGTGTTCCGGGCGATCGTCCAGGTGCCCCGGACCGCGGTGTCGCCCTGCACACCCGGGTAGCGGTTGGCCACGTGGATGCCGCCGCCGTTGGTCAGCGAGTCGGCCGTCACGTTGTCGGAGATCGTGATGTCCCGACCGCCGTAGCTGACCAGGTGGTTCGCCAGCAGGGTCACGCCGATGGTGTTGTGCGTGAACGAGTTCTTGACGTTCGGCACGCTCTGCGCCCACATCGCCAGGGCGTCGTCGCCGGTGTTGCGGACGAACGTGTTCGTCACCGTCGAGTTGGTGACGCCGGTGTGGAAGTTCACCCCGTCCGCGGTCTGGTCCAGGATCCGGCTGTTGCGGATGGTGAAGTTGTCCATCGGGCCGTCCATCCACGCCCCGACCTTGGTGTTCTCCAGCCACAGGTTGTCGACCACCGAGTTGGTCATCGCCCCGCCCAGGGCGTTGACCTGGTCGTCGTCGATCCGCTCGCGGATGTCGCCGATGATGGCGAAGTCCCGCAGCGTGACGTTGCGGCTCGGCCCGTTCGCCTCGTGCGCGCGAACCGGGCCGGTGTAGCCGCCACCGGGGACGTACTTGCCGTAGATGCCGACCGACCTGTTCCGGTCGGTGGGGTGCCGGCCGCCGAGCACCGAATACCAGGGGCCGGCGCCGCGCAGGGTCACCCCGTCGACCACCACGTGGTCCCAGAGGGTGAAGGTGCCGGTCGGGATCCAGACGGCCCGACCCTGGGCCTTGCCGGCGTCGACCGCCGCCTGGAACCTGGCTGTCGAGTCGGTCGCGCCGCTCGGGTCGGCGCCGAAGTCGGTGACCACGTCGAGCACACCGGACGGCTTGGTGATCGCCGGTGCGACCAGCTCGAAGTCGGCCAGGTCGATGGTGAACGTGGGCGACTGGGCGGTGGAGGAGACCTGGAACCGGATCTTCGTGCCGGCCGGCTGGGTGCTGCCGAACATCGCCCGGGTCTCGTCGTAGAAGTGGTGCGGGTTGGTGTCACCCGGGTTGTTGTTGAACGGGTACCCGCCGTAGTACCAGCCGTACCGTGAGGTCACCGGGACCGACTTCAGCAGCGACCCGTTGGCCCGCAGGTCGATGGCGGCGTCCCGGCCGGTCCCGGACGGGCTGTCCGGCAGGCTGTAGCGGAAGGTGACCGCGTTGGCCGGCGCGGTGAGGGTGAACTCGACGTACTCGCCCACGGCGTCGAGGGTGACCGCCTCCCGGCCGGACGCCTCGGACGGCAGCGTGCCGTAGCGCCGGTCCGGGCCGATCTTCGAGCCGTTGTGGGCGGCCTCCTCCGCCTCCTGCTCGACGAACGGGACGGTGGCGCCCCGGCCGGAAATGTCGAAGGGTGACAACCCGGCCGCCGCGGCCGGAGTCGCCGTGCCGGTGATCGCGAGGGCGGTCAACGAGGTGGCGGCAAGCAGGGTGGCGGCGATGGCGGCCAACCCTGCCCGGGTCGGGTGTCGAAGGTGGTGCGGGGTGCCGGTGGTGTGGTTGGCCATGAGCTGCGCTCTCCCTTTCGTCAGGCAGGCCAGATCCCCCCGTGTCGGTGCGGTGTGACGCGTTCCCCCGGTCCTCCTTTCCGTGGGTGAGGTGGTGCCGGCGGCCGGGACGAGCCGCCGGCACCACCGCGAGCAGAGTCAGGTCAGGCGGGGTCCGTCCGCCGATTCGGTGGTACGCAGCCAGACCGCGGTGTCCGACGGCAGCAACCCGTCGTCGAGCGGCCCGCTGGCCAGCAGCAACTCCCCCTCGGCCGGCATCGGCACCGGAGTGTCGGAGAGGTTGACCAGGCAGGCGAAGCCACCGCCGCGGCTGAACGCGAGCACCCCGTCCGGGGCGGGCAGCCAGGTCAGCTCACCGTCACCGAGCGCCGGGTCGGCCCGCCGGGCCTGGATCGCCGCCCGGTACAACTCCAACATCGAGGCGGAGTCACCGGTCTGCGCGCTGGCGGTCCGGTCCTTCCAGTCGGCCGGCTGGGGCAGCCAGGGCGCCGCGGCACCGGCGGGACTGAACTCGAACGGTGGCTCGTCACCAGCCCACGGCAGGGGTACGCGGCAGCCGTCCCGACCCGGGTCGATCCGACCGGACCGTTCCCACATCGGGTCCTGGCGCAACGCGTACGGAATGTCCTCGACCTCGTAGAGGCCCAACTCCTCGCCCTGGTAGACGTAGGCGGCGCCGGGCAGCGACAGCGAGAGCAGCGCGGCGGCGCGGGCCCGGCGGGTGCCCAACTCCAGGTCGGTGGGGGTCCCCTCGCGCTTGGCGGCGAAGCTGAACCGGGTGTCCGCCCGACCGTAGCGGGTGACGTGCCGGGTGACGTCGTGGTTGGAGAGCACCCAGGTGGCCGGGGCGCCGACCGGCGCGTGTGCGCTCAGCGTCCCGTCGATGCTCTCGCGCAGCGCCGCGGCGTCCCATGCGCAGCCGAGGAAGTCGAAGTTGAACGCGGCGTGCAGCTCGTCCGGGCGCAGGTAGTTGGCGAACCGCTGCCGGTCCGGCAGCCACACCTCACCGATCAGGGCCCGGTCGGCGTACTCGTCGGCGACCCGACGCCAGCCCCGGTAGATCTCGTGCACCCCGTCGAGGTCGTGGAACGGGTGTGGCTGGTCCGGGTGCACCTCGGGCAGTGTCCCGTCCTTGACCAGCAGCCCGGCCGAGTCGATCCGGATGCCGTCCACGCCCCGGTCGAACCAGAACCGCAGGATGTCCTCGAATTCCGCCCGCACCCGCGGGTGGTCCCAGTTGAAGTCCGGCTGCTGCGGGGCGAACAGGTGCAGGTACCAGTCGCCGGGGGTGCCGTCCGGGTTGGTGGTGCGGGTCCAGGTCTCGCCACCGAACTCGCCGATCCAGTCGGTGGGCCGCTGGTCGCCGTTCGGGCCCCGGCCCGGCCGGAACCAGAACAGGTCCCGTTCCGCCGCGCCGGGCCCGCCGGCGAGCGCCGCCTGGAACCAGGGGTGCGCGTCGGAGCAGTGGTTCGGCACCACGTCGACGATGCTCCGGATGCCCAGCGCGTGTGCCTCGGCGATCAGCGCCTCCGCCTCGGCCAGGCTGCCGAAGACCGGGTCGATGTCGCGGTAGTCGGACACGTCGTAGCCGGCGTCGGCCATCGGGGAGGGATACCAGGGGCTGAACCAGATCGCGTCGACGCCGAGCGCGGACAGGTGGTTCAGCCGGGACCGGATGCCGGCGATGTCACCGATGCCGTCGCCGTTGCCGTCGGCGAAGCTCCGGGGATACACCTGGTAGATCACGGCTCCACGCCACCACGGACTTCTGTCAGCTGTGGACACGAGCACCTGCTTTCTGCGTCAGTACGTCGGCGGGTTCGCCGGACCTGGTCATGTGTTCGGGCGAACGGTCGTTGTTCGCCGCGCGGGAGGTTACGTTGCCGGCTATCCCTTGATGCTGCCCGTGGTCAGACCGGACATGATGTTGCGTTGGAAGATCAGGAAGACGATGACTGTCGGGATCGCGGCGATGACCGACGCGGCGATCACCACGTTCTCGGGCGTTCCACCCGCGAAGGAGTAGATGCCGACGCTGACCGTGCGGGTTTCCGGCGACGGCATGACCAGCTTCGGCCAGAGGAAGTCCTTCCAGACCGCCGTCATGGCCAGAATCGCGACGACGCCGAGGATCGGGCGGGACATCGGCAGGATGATCGACCAGAGCGTACGCAGCGACGTCGCCCCGTCCACCAGGGCGGCCGCCATCAACTCCTCCGGAATCGAGTCGAAGAACCGCTTCAACAGGAAGATGTTGAACGCGTTCGCCACCAGGGGCAGCCAGATCGCGAACGGCGAGTCCAGCAGGTTGATGTGCACGATCGGCAGGTCGATCACGGTCACGTACTGCGGGACGATGAGGACCATCGCCGGGATCATCAGCGTCCCCAGCATCAGCGCGAGAATCACGTTGCCGAAGATCGGCCGCAGCTTGGACAACGAGTACGCGGCAGCCGCGTCGAGGACGAGCTGGAACAGCACCGCGCCGATCGCGTAGTAGAACGTGTTGAACAGCAGCTTGGCGAGTTCCAGGTTGTTCCAGGCGTCGATGTAGTTCTGCGGCTGGGGGTCCTTCGGAAACAGCGTCGGTGGGGTCTGCGCGATCTCCTGACCGGACTTGAGCGCGCCGGTCACCATCCAGTAGAGCGGGCCGAGGAAGACGAGCGTGAAGCCCGCCACGACGACGACCAGCAGCGTCCAGTAGATGACCTTGCCGCGCCCCCGGCTGATCTGGGCCTGGGAGATGAGGGTCCGGGTGCCGGATTCCTGTGCCATTCCTCGCCGTCCTAGTCCTGTTTCGCACTCAGCCGCAGGTACACGGCGGAGAAGCCGGCCAGCACCACGAGCATGATCACGCCCAGTGCGGCGGCGCCGTTGAGGTCGTTCTGGAAGAACCCGTGCTGATAGATGAGGTACGCCACAGTGGTCGCGGAGTCCTCCGCGCCCGCGCCGTTGGCGAGGATCAGGGGCTCGATGAAGAGCTGCATCGTGGCGACGATCTGGATCATCGCCAGGAGCGCGAGGATCAGCCGGGTCTGCGGGATCGTCACGTGGCGGATCCGCTTCCAGATCCCCGCGCCGTCGAGTTCCGCCGCCTCGTACAGCTCGCCGGGGATGCTCTGCAACGACGCCAGGTAGATGAGCACCGCGCCGCCCATGTTCATCCAGGTCGACGCGATCACCATCGCCGGCATCGTCATCTCCGGCGACTGCATCCACTGCGAGGTGGGCAGGTGCAGCGCCTTCAGGATCGCGTTGAAGAGCCCGGCCTCACTGGGGTCGTACGCGTAGAACTTGAAGAGGTACAGCGCCGAGGCCGGCGGCAGCATCACCGGCAGGTAGACCAGGATCCGCAGGTACCCCTTGGCGTGCCGGAACTCGTTGAGCAGGACCGCCACGAAGAACGGCACCGCGTACCCGAGGACGAGCGCGAGCGCCGTGAAGTAGAGCGTGTTCTGCCAGGCCGGCCAGAAGCTCGGGTCGGCGATGAGACGGGAGTAGTTGTCCCAGCCCACCCAGGTGGTCTCGCCGCGCCGGGTCCGCTGGAAGCTCATCACGAGGCCGCGGACCATCGGGTACCAGGAGAAGACGACGAAGCAGAGCACCGCGCCGATCAGGAACGCGTGCCCGGTGAGGTTGTCCCGTAACTTGCGGCCGAGGCTGGTGCGCTGCGGCCCCGCCGAGTACGGCGACGGCGGGCGGCCCGGTTTCCTGGGGGTCTCCGGGACGGTGGTGATCGCCAAGGCAACTCCTGGGTGAGTCGGTGACGTCGACGATGTGGCGCAGATGGTGTGGCGCGGATGGTGTGGGGGCCGGTCGGCGTCCCGGCCCCCACACGAACTGTCAGCTCTCCGCGGCGAGGAGCTGGTTGACCTTCTGCTCGGCGGTCTTGAGCAGCGCGTCGATGTTCGCGTTCGGGTTGGTCAGCACACCGGACATCGCGGCGTCGAGCACCGCGTAGACCGCCTGTGCGTTACGCGGCTCACCCTTGATCGGCACCGGGGTGGCCTCGAAGAGCGCGAAGTTCGCCGTGTCGACGTTCGCGTTCGCCTTGCGCAGCTCCAGCTCCTGCTTCTGCGCCTCGCTGCCGTTGGCGAAGAGCAGCGGCTGGGGCAGACCCACCGGGTAGTTCTGCGGCTTGGCCCGGACGTAGTCGAACTGACCCTTGCCCGGCGTCAACTTCTGGTACGCGATCCACTTCATGCCGGCCTTGACCTGCTCGGGGGTCAGGTCCTTCTTGAAGAAGTAGCCCTCGCCGCCACCGAGCGTGCCCTTCGCCGCGCCGTCCTGGCCGGGCAGCGGGCTCATCGCCCAGTCCTGGAACTTGCCCTGGAACTGCGTGACGATCGCCTGGGTGGCGTCCGGAGCGCCGATGAACATGCCGACCTTGCCCGCGCCGGCGTTCGTCAGCAGGTCGCCCCACTGCAGCAGCTGGCGGGCGCCCATGCTGTTGTCGCCGTACCGCATGTCCTTGATGTTCTGCAGGACCTGCTTGCCCTGGGCGTTGTTGAAGTCGGCCTTCTTGCCGTCCTCGGTCAGCACGCGGCCGCCCTGCGAGTAGAGCAGGGAGGTGAAGTGCCAGCCGCCGGTGTTACCGGCGCTGTACTCCGAGTAGCCCGCGATGCCGTTGCCGAGTGCGGAGATCTTCTTGGCGGCGGCCCGGACGTCGGCCCAGGTCTTCGGCGGGTTGTTGGCGTCGAGCCCAGCCTGCTGGAACAGGGCCTTGTTGTAGACCAGGCCCATCGAGTAGTTCTTCACCGGGACGGCGTAGAGCTTGCCGCCGTCGGTGAAGACCTCCTTGAGCGCCGGGTCGACGCTGTCCCAGGTGGGGATCGTGTCCTTGTTGGCGTACTGGGTGATGTCCATCGCCTGGCCCGAGTCCAGCACCTGCTGGAGGTCGGTCATGTAGCCGTAGAACACGTCGGTCACGGTGCCGCCGGCGAGGCGGGCGGTGAAGTCCGGCGGGTTGTTGCACTGCTCGCCGACGCTCACGCTCTTGACGACGATGTCCGGGTTCTGCCGCTGGAACTCGGCGACGTCGTCGTTCCAGTTCTTCAACAGCTCTTTCTGGGCGCCGACGGGCTGGCAGTCGACCGTGATGGTGACCTTGCCGCCGGCGGTCGTGTCCTTGTCGTCGCTCTTCGTGGAGCACGCCGTGAGGCTGAGCCCCAGGCCGGCCACGAGCGCAACCGCCGCAGCCTTTCGGTATTGCGGTACGGACATCTGTCCATCCCTTCGGGAACGGGTGACTCCAATGACCTTCGTTGATCTGCGGTGATACGACCTGACGCCCAGTAGCTGCGTCGGAGCCAGGTGTGAGTGGAGTCACTGTAGCGAGGGGGACTCATTTCGGCAAGGTATCGACCCTGTTCCGAAAGGACACGACGTGATTACGGCAGATGTTTGCAAAGCCGTGAAAGCAGCCCCGTTTGTTGGTTTTTGATCCCTTTTGGCGGGTCATTCGGCAAGGTCGATGCCGGTCCTGGTGCGCAACGACGAAAACGGCCGCCGACCGCAGGAGCGGTCGACGGCCGAAGCGTCGTGTGGGTGCGGCCCTAGCGACCCGGGGCGGGAGCGGTCGAACCGCGAACCACCAACTCGGGCTCGAACAGCAACTCGTCGTGCAGCACGCCGGCACCCTCGATCTGGGTGACCAGCAGGTCCACGGCAGCCTGCCCCATCGTCTCGATCGGCTGCCGCACCGTGGTCAGCGGCGGGTCGGTGCACGTCATGAACGCGGAGTCGTCGAAGCCCACCACCGACACGTCGGCCGGCACCGAGCGACCCAACCGCCGGGCTGCACGGATCGTGCCCAACGCCAGGACGTCGCTGGCGCAGATGATGCCGGTCACGCCACGCTCGACGAGTTTCGTCGCGGCGACCCGGGCACCCTCCATCGAGAAGCTGGACCGCTCGACGCACTCGGCGTCGGCCGCACCCCAGCGGGCGGCCTGGATCATCGCGTCCAACTTGCGGCGGGACGGCACGTGCCCCTCCGGGCCGAGCACCATCCCGATCCGCTCGTGCCCGAGCGAGCGCAGGTGCCCGTACGCCTGCTCCACCGCGACCGCGTCATCGGTGGAGACCCGGGGGAAGCCCAACTCGTCCACGCCCGCGTTGACGAGCACGACGGGAAGGCCCCGGTCGGTCAGTCGACGGTAGTGGTCGTGCCGGGCGTCGGCGAGCGCGTACGAGCCACCCGCGAAGATCACCCCGGAGACCTGATGGTCGAGGAGCATCTCCACGTAGTCCATCTCGGACACGCCGCCGATGGTCCGGGCGCACAGGGCCGGGGTGTAGCCACGCTGGGCGAGGGTCCCGGTGACGACCTCGGCCAACGCCGGGAAGATCGGGTTCTGCAACTCGGGCAACACCAGCCCGACCAGCCGGGCACGTTCGCCGCGCAGCTTGGTCGGCCGCTCGTAACCCAGCACGTCGAGTGCGGTCAACACGGCGGTGCGGGTCGCCTCGGAAACCCCGTCACGGCCGTTGAGCACCCGGCTGACGGTGGCCTCGCTGACGCCCGCCTTCTTGGCAACTTCAGTCAACCGCTTGGTCACAGCCGCAATCGTACGTCACCACAATGAAAGAAATGAACAGCAAAATGCCCGGCGTTTGCTGGATAGCTGCCGCATTCTTCCCATCCGGCCCCATTCCGGTGCGCGGCATCGGGGCCGGGCGGCGGTGTCCGGGCCCTCTCGACACCAGGTCGCACCGTCCGGGTCTTGATCGACTCGGCTTTCAGGAAGTCGCGGTGTCGAGAGCCCCCGGACACCGCGACTTTCCTGCAATCGAGTGGATCACCCCCGGCGCGGCCCGGCGCGGCCCGGCGCGGCCCGGCGCGGCCCGGCGCGGCCCGGCGCGGCCCGGCGCGGCCCGGCGCGGCCCGGCGCGGCCCGGCGCGGCGCGGGCGTCAGGACAGGTCGCCCAGGGCGGCCTCGATGGCCCGGTGGAAGGTCGGGTACGCGTAGATCATGTGGCGGAGCTGACTCAGCGGCACCGCCGCGTGCACCGCCACCACCAGTGCGGAGAGCACCTCGCCGCCGGCCGGGCCGACCGACGTCGCGCCGATCAGCACGCCCTGGTCGGCGTCGGCGACGAGCTTGATGAACCCGTCGTCGCCGACCTGGTGGATCCAGCCCCGGGTGGAGCTGCCGAGCTTCGTGAAGCCGACCTGCACGTTGATGCCGCGTTCGCGGGCCTGTTGCTCGGTGAGCCCGACCGCGCCCACCTCGGGATCGGTGAAGGTCACCCGGGGCAGCGCACGGTAGTCGGCTCGCGGGACGGTGCCGGCCGACCCGCTCGACCCGCTCGCGGCCAGCGAGCTGGACGCCCCCATCGCGCCACCGACCACGCTGGACGTGCCGCTGGCGTCCGCACCGGCCTTCGTCTGCCGGGCCAGGGCCAGGATGTCCGCGATCACGATCCTCGCCTGGTACATGGCGATGTGGGTGAAGGCGCCCTCGCCGGTCAGGTCGCCGACCGCCCAGACCCGATCGGTGACGTGCAACCGGTCGTCGACCGACAGGTAACGCTGGTTGGCGTCCACGCCGATCGTGTCCAACCCCAGCTCTTCCAGGTGCGCCTTGCGCCCGGTCACCACCAGCAGCCGGTCGGCGGTGAACTCCGCCCCGCCGCCACCGCGCAGGACGAACCGGGTGCCGTCGTGGTCGACCCGTTCGGCGCGTACCCCGGTGTGGATCTCCACGCCGTCGGCGCGCAGCGCCGCGGCGGCGACGTCGGACGCCTCCGGCTCCTCGACGGCCAGCACCCGGTCAAGTGCCTCCACCACGGTGACCCGCACTCCGAAGCGGGCGAAGACCTGGGCGAGCTCCAGGCCGATCGCGCCGCCGCCGAGCACCAGCAGCGACTCCGGCAGTTGGTCGGCCTCGATCGCCTGGTGGTTGGTCCAGTACGGGGTGTCGGCCAGGCCGTCGATCGGCGGCACCGACGGACGGGTGCCGGTGCCCAACACGACCCCGTAGCGGGCCTGGAAGACCTGGTCACCGACCCGGACCCGGGCCGGGCCGTCGAAGCGGCCACTGCCGCGCACGAGCCGACCGCCCAGGCCGGTGAACCGCTCCGCCGCGACCGTGTCGTCCCAGGTGTCGGTGGCCTCCTCACGGATCCGCTTGGCCACGGGTGCCCAGTCCGGTTGGACCTGGGCCGTCCCGGCCAGCCCATCCACCCGGCGGGCCTCGGCGAGCGCGTTGGCGGCCCTGATCATCATCTTGCTCGGGATGCAGCCCCAGTACGGGCACTCCCCACCGACCAGGTCCCGCTCGACGCCGACGACACTCAGGCCGGCCTCGGCGAGTCGCTCGGCGACCTCCTCGCCGCCGACCCCGAGCCCCACCACGACCACATCCACCAGCTCCGGCTCTGCCACCGGAACAGCATCCCCCAGCGACACCACCGCAACCACCGGGGCCCGGAGAAAAGTCGACACGCTCACCCGTGCCGGCCCCTTACGGTGGCGGGATGCACGCACGCTTCGCTCCGGTCCGGGACTGCTTCCACGACCTGCTCACCTCCGGCCGGGAGACCGGCGCCGGCCTGGTCATCTGGTACGACGGTGAGCCGGTCGTCGACCTGGTCGGCGGGACCCGGACCGGCGCCGAGCCGTGGCGGCCGGACACGCTCGTCAACGTCTACTCGGTCGGCAAGCCGGTGGCCGCGCTCTGTCTGCTGATGCTCGTCGACCGGGGGTCTGTCGACCTCGACGCGCCCGTCGACAGGTACTGGCCGGAGTTCCGCACCCCCGCCACCGTGCGCCAGGTGTTGTCGCACACCGCCGGGCTGCCGACCTTTCCGGTGCCCCGGCCCGCCACCGCGATCGCCGACTGGGCGCTGCTCGCCGGCGACCTGGCCGCCGCCGACCCCGAGTGGTCACCCGGCTCGGTGGCCGGCGAGCACGCCTGGACGTACGGGCACCTGGTGGGCGAGGTGGTCCGTCGCGTCGACGGGCGGTCGGTGGGCCGGTTCCTGGCCGAGGAGATCGCCGACCGGTGGCAGCTCGACCTGGCGTTCGGGCTGACCGAGGCGGACCAGCGACGCTGCGCCGACCTGCGCTACGGCGACCCGGGGTGGCCGACCCGGGCGCTCGGCGAGCCGGGCTCACTGCGGGCGCGCGCGATGGGCAACCCGGCCGGTGGGCAGGACCTCGCCGTGGTGAACAGCCCGCTGTGGCGGGCTGCCGAGATGCCGGCGGTCAACCTGCACGCCACCGCTCGCGGCCTGGGTCGGCTCTACACCGGTCTGCTGGCCGGCGGTGTCCTGGACGGGGTTCGGCTGTTCGGCGCGGAACTGGTGGCGGAGGCGACCCGGGTCCAGTACGACGGGCCGGACCTGGTGCTGGACCGCCCGGCCCACTGGACGCTGGGTATGCAGTGGGAGCCGGACGGCAGTTGGGGCATGGGCGGCCTCGGTGGCAGCAGCGCGTGGGCCGACCCGGAGCGCGGCTACACCTTCGCGTACGCGACGGCGCACCTCGCCGAGCACGACCGGGTGGACGAGCTGGTCGAGGTGTTGCACTCCTGCCTCTGATCAGCGCAGCCAGACCGGGTCGGTGCCCGGCACCGAGAGCGGCGGTGGATAGTCGGGCGCCTCGGGCAGTTTCCACGGTTGGTGGATGGCCTTACCCTGCACCGTCGCCAGCTCCGGCACCCACCGGCGCACGTAGTCGCCGGCCGGGTCGTACCGTTCGGCCTGCCGGACGGGGTTGAACCCCCGGTACGGCTTGGTGTCGTTGCCGGTGCCGGCGACCCACTGCCAGTTGCCGGAGTTGTTGGCCACGTCCCCGTCCAGCAGCCAGCGGAAGAAGACTCCGACACCGCCCCGCCAGTCCTGCCCGAGCGACTTGGTCAGGTAGCCGGCGGTGATCAGCCGGGCCCGGTTGTGCATCCAGCCCTGCGTCCGCAGTTGCCGCATCCCGGCGTCGACGATGGGCACTCCGGTCCGCCCCTCGGCCCAGGCCGCCAGCGCGTCGTCGTCGTAGCGCCACTGCTCGGTGGCACCCCGCCGGTACGCCGCGGTCGAGATCTCCGGAAAGGCGGCGGTGACCTGGTAGTAGAAGTCCCGCCAGCAGATCTGCCGGACGAACGGCCCGGACCGGTCGCCGGCGCGGTTGGCCACCGCCAGCGGGGACACGCAGCCGAAGCGCAGGTACGGGCTGAGTCGGGAGGTGTCGTCGCCGGCCATGTCGTCGTGCTGGTCGGCGTACCGGTCCAGGTCCGGCAGCCAGTCGGTGAGCCGCTGCTGGGCGACCCGCTCACCGCCGACCGCCGCGTCCGGCGAGTCCCCGGCCGGCGGCTTCGGCAGGCTGCCCACGCGCACACCGCCGGGCAGCGTCACCCGGCGTGGCGCGGCCAACTCCTCCCGCCACCGGTTGGCCGCCCAGGCCCGGTGGTAGGGGCTGAACACCCGGTAGTGGTCGCCGCCGCCACCGGGCCGCAGGGCGCCCGGCTCGACCACGGTCAGCCCGGGAAACAGGCGCAGGTGCAGCCGGTGCCGCTCGCACTCGGCGCGCAGTCGCCGCTCCCGCCGGCGGGCGTAGTGGCTGACGTCGGCGGAGAGCGCGACGGCCGTGGCCCCGACCTCGCCGGCCAGCCGGATCGTCTCGGCCACCGGGTCACCGTGTCGCACCACCAGGTCGCCGCCCCGCTCGCGCAGTTCGGCGCGCAGGTCGGCGAGGGCCTGGTGCAGGAACCGGGTGCGGTTGGCCGACCGGTCGGCCAGCGCCGGGTCGAGCACGTACAGCGGGACCACCCGGTCGAAGGCCGCGCAGGTGGTGGCCAGCGCCGGGTGGTCGTGCACCCGCAGGTCGCGGGTGAGGAGGACGATCGCGGTGCCTGCGGTCACCGGGTTTCCGGATCGACAGTCGGCCCGGGGATGGTGACCGGCGTACCGGTCGAGGTGAGCAGCGCCCGTCCGACCACCGCCATCCGTCGCCGTTGCGGCACCACGGCACGCCGGACGAAGACGTCGTAGTCCTGCGCGGCGACCTCGTCGAGGATGCCGCCGTAGAGGGCGTACGCGGTGCGCATGCAGGCCTGCGAGGCTGGCGCCAGCATGGTGATGCCCGGCGCGGCGGCGGCGTAGTGCGCCTGGGCGCGGGTCACCTCGTACTCGATCAGCTCGCGGATGCGGGGCGTGCCGCGCCCCCTGGTGCGGGCCTCGAGCAGCTCGTCGCGGGTGACCCCGAACTTCGCCAGGTCCTCGTCGGGCAGGTAGGTGCGGCCCCGGTCGAGATCCTCCGCGACGTCCCGGATGAAGTTGGTGAGTTGGAAGGCGAACCCGAGCTGCCGGGCCGGCTCCCGCGCCGCCGCCGGGTCGGAGCTGCCCAGGATCGGCAACATCATCGTGCCGATGACCGCCGCCGAGCCCTCCATGTAGTCGAGCAGGTGGTCGTAGGTCGGGTACGCCGTGACGGTCAGATCCATCGCCATGCTCTTCAGGAACGACGCAAAATCGTCCCGGTCGAGATCGAAGACCGCGATGGTGTGCAGCACGGCCGGCAGCAGCGGGTCGTCGACTGGCGCACCGCGCAGACCGGCCACGAACCGGCTGGCCCAGTCGTCCAGGCGGGCGGCCCGCTCGGCCGGCGGCAGGTCCTCGGTGCGGTCGACGATCTCGTCCGCGTACCGGGTGAACCCGTAGAGGGCGTGCACATGTCGCCGTTTCCATGCGGGCAGCAGTCGGGTGGCGAGATAGTAGGTGCGGCCGTGACGTTTGTGCAGCTCACGACACCTGTCGTAGGCAGCGGTGAGATCTGTGTCCACCGGCCCTCCTCATTTATCGACGCACCAATCGACGCAACTCGCAGCCTAGGGTACGCTCAGCCGCATGGCCAACGACGCAGTTGCGGGCAATGCGACTCGTGTGGCGGCGGCAGTCCCGGTCGACCGGGACGACCCGGTCGGTGCCGTTCTGGCCGCGTACACCCATGAGCTGGTCGCGGCGGTCGACGAGACCCTGACCACCTTCCTCACCGCCGAGGTCGACTCCCTCGCCGAGATCGACGCGTCGATGGGCAGCTTCGCCACCTCCGCGCGGGAGGCCGTCCTGGTCGGCGGCAAGCGGATCCGGCCGACGTTCGCCTACTGGGGCTGGCGCGGGGCGATCGGCGGCGCCGAGGCACTGCCGCCCGTGCTGCCGGCGCTGGCCGCGCTGGAGTTGCTGCACACCTTCGCCCTGGTGCACGACGACGTGATGGACGCCTCCACCACCCGGCGCGGCCGCCCCACCGCACACGTCGCGCTCGCCCAGCAGCACATCGCCGCCGGTCACCGCGGTGATCCCAGGCGGTTCGGCGAGGCCGTCGCCGTCCTCATCGGCGACCTCTGCATGGTCTGGGCCGACCGGTTGCTGGCGCACGCCACGGTGCCACCGGCCCGCCTGTTCGAGGTTCGCCGCTGCTACGACCAGATGCGGGTGGAGACCGTCGCCGGGCAGTATCTGGACGTGCTCGGTGAGAACGACCCGGCCAACTGGTCGGTCGACCGGGCGCTGCGGGTGGCCCACTACAAGACCGCCAGCTACACCGTCCAACGACCACTGCTCTTCGGCGCCTGCCTGGCCGGGGTGCCCGCCGACGATCCGCTGATCTCCGCGTACACCCGCTATGGCCTGGCCGTCGGCGAGGCCTTCCAGCTCCGCGACGACCTGCTCGGTGTGTACGGCGATCCGGCCGCCACCGGCAAGCCGGCCGGTGACGACCTTCGCACCGGCAAGCCGACCACGCTGTTCATGCTGGCCCGGGAGTTGGCCACGCCGGCGCAACTCCAGGCGTTGGAGCGCCCCGGTGACACACCTGTCGACCGGCTCGCCGAGCTGGTGGCCGAGACCGGCGCGGTGGCCCGGGTGGAGCGGATGATCGCCGAGCGGGTGAGCGACGCGCTTGCCGCGCTCGACGCCGCACCCGTGGACCGTACGGCGCGAACCGCACTGACCGGGCTGGCCACCGCCGCGACCAACCGGCGGGCCTGATGAGCGATTCTCTCGAGGAGGTGGTCACGTGCGGACGGTGACAGGACGGACGGACCGGGTGGTGGTCGTCGGGGCCGGCCTGGGCGGGCTCGCCTGCGCGCTGCACCTGGCCGGCACCGGGCGACAGGTCACCGTGCTGGAACGCGAGCCGGTGCCCGGCGGGCGAGCCGGCCGGCTCGCCGTGGACGGCTACGAGTTCGACACCGGCCCGACCGTGCTCACCATGCCCGACCTGATCGCCGAGGCGCTCGGCGCGGTCGGCGAGGAGCTGCACGACTGGCTCGACCTGACCCCCCTCGATCCGGCCTACCGGGCCTACTACCCGGACGGTTCGACGCTGGACGTGCTCACCGACACCACGCGGATGGCGGCCGAGATCTCCCGGGTCTGCGGGCCGCGCGAGGCCGACGGTTACCTGCGCTTCGTCGACTACGCGCGTGAGCTGTGGCGGCTGGAGCGGGCCGACTTCATCGAGCGCAACCTCGACGCGCCGACCGACCTGATCACCGGCAACCTCCTCAAGCTGCTCAGCGGCGGAGCCTTCCGACGCCTCCAGACGAAGATCAACCAATTCTTCCGGGACCCGCGTACCCAGCGGATCTTCTCCTTCCAGGCGATGTACGCCGGCCTCGCGCCGCACGACGCCCTCGCCATCTACGCGGTCATCGCCTACCTCGACTCGGTGGCCGGGGTCTACTTCCCGCGCGGCGGCATCCACGCGGTCTCCAGGGCCATGGCGGGCGCCGCCGAGAAGCACGGCGTGCAGATCCGGTACGACACGACGGTGACCCGGGTGGAGACGGCGAACGGCCGTGCCACAGGTGTGCTCACCGCCGACGGCGAACTGGTGCGGGCGGATGTCGTGGTGCTCAACCCCGACCTACCGGTCGCCTACCGGGACCTGCTCCCCGCCGCGCCACGGCGTCGGCTCACCTACTCCCCGTCGTGCGTCGTTCTGCACGTCGGGTCCCGACAGGCCTATGCGAAGATCGCCCATCACAACATCCATTTCGGACGCGCGTGGAAGGGCACCTTCGATGAGGTCATCCGGCGAGGCGAGCTGATGACCGATCCGTCACTGTTGGTGACCAACCCGAGTCGGACCGACCCCTCGGTGGCCCCACCCGACCGGCACACCTACTACGTGCTCGCCCCGGTGCCCAACCTGCACCGGGCGCCGTTCGAGTGGCGCGGTGACCTGACCCAGCGCTACAGCGACCAGCTGATCGGCACGCTGGAGGAGCGCGGGTACGTCGGCTTCGGTGCCGGGGTCGAGGTGCTGCGGGCGATCACCCCGGCCGAGTGGGAGGAGCAGGGGATGGCCGCCGGCACCCCCTTCGCCGCCGCACACACCCTCTTCCAGACCGGCCCGTTCCGCCCGTCGAACCTGCACCGCGACCTGCCGAACGTGGTCTTCGTCGGCTCCGGCACCCAACCCGGGGTGGGTGTGCCGATGGTGCTCATCTCCGGCAAGCTCGCCGCCGGCCGGATCAGTGGAGAAGGTCGATGAGCAGCCGCGAGGAGCACCTTGTCGAGTTGGTCGACGACGCCGGCAAAGCCCGCGGCGAGATGACCGTCGCCGCCGCACACCAACCCCCGGGGCACCTGCACCGGGCCTTCTCGGTGCTGCTGGTCGACCCGGACGGCCAGGTGCTGCTCCAACGCCGGGCCGCCGTCAAGACCCGGTTCCCGCTGCGCTGGGCCAACTCCTGCTGCGGCCACCCCCGGCCCGGCGAGTCCCTCGCCGAGGCGGCCAACCGGCGGCTACGCGAGGAGTTGGGCGCGGGTCCGGTCGAGCTGACCGAGGTCGGCGTCTACGTCTACTACGCCGAGGACCCGGCCACCGGCCGGGTCGAATTCGAGTACGACCACGTACTGCGGGGTGACTTCCTGCCCGCGGCCCCGCTCCTGCCGGACCCGGACGAGGTCGCCGAGTTGCGCTGGGCCGACCCCACCGCACTCGAAGCCGAGCTGGACCTCGACCCCCGGTCGTACGCCCCCTGGCTGGGCGGGGTGGTGAACCGGCTACTGCACCCCTCGGGCGCCACGTCGGGCACATCCGATCCGGCCGTGACCCCGTCCGGACCGTCGGCGGATGACACGGCGGAGCGGTCGGGTGGTCGATGAGGCGCTGAGTGCGGGGGCGGTCGCACGCCGGCTGGGGGTCGCGGTGACCACCCTGCGCACCTGGCACCAGCGCTACGGGCTCGGGCCAAGCGAGCACATCCCCGGCCACCACCGCCGGTACACGCCCAAGGATCTGGCCCGCCTCGAGATCATGCGCCGCCTCACCGCCGAGGGGGTGAGCCCCGCCGAGGCCGCCCGCTGGGCCCGCCAGGCACCCGATCCGACGCCCACCGACACCGTCGCCCCCACTCGGATCCACCGACCCGGCCGGGACGGCGGTGGAACCATCCCGGTGGGCCGCGCCGGCCCGGCAGCCCGCGGGTTGGCCCGGGCCGCCATGCGGCTGGACGCGGCGGCGATCAGCGAGACGATCGCGCACGCCCTGGCCGCCGGCGGAGTCGTCGCCACCTGGGAAGGCCTGCTGCGCCCGGTCCTCACCGGCATCGGCGAACGCCACGCCGCCACCGCCGGCCTGATCGAGGTGGAACACCTGGTGTCCCGCTGCGTCTCGGAGGCCCTCGCGGCGGCCAGTCGGGCCAAGGTTCCCAGCGGGCCGGCCCGCATCCTGCTCTCCTGCGCCGACGAGGAGCAGCACACCCTGCCGCTGGAGGCGTTGGCCGCCGCGCTCGCGGAGGCCGGGGTCAGCTACCGGACGCTCGGCGCCCGAGTGCCGGTCGCCGCCCTCCTCGAGGCGGTCAACCGGACCGGACCGGCCGCCGTGGTGCTCTGGTCGCACACCCGGGCCACCGCTGACCCAGCTCAGCTCAGCGCGCTCCTCGCGGCACCCCGTCGCCCGTTGCTGGTGCTCGCCGCCGGGCCGGGCTGGCGAGCCGACGCGCTGCCCGCCGGGGTGGTGCGGCCGATCGATCTGGCCGAGGCCGTCTCGCTCGCCGTCGCGGTCCGTGACTCGCTGGACCAGTCGAGGCGTGACTGACCGCACTGTCGCCCGTTTGCGGCGTGAACTACCGTCGGAGGCTCCGCCTACCCCGACCCCTCCGGGAGCCAGCAGATGCAAGCCCGCGCCGCCCTGGCGTCCGTCCTCGCCATGGCGCTGGTCTTGTCCGGCTGTGCCCAGCCGGACCGCACCATCACCCGCTCCAGCGCGTCGCAGCCGATGCCATCGGCCCCGCCCACCCCGCCGCACCCCACCGTCGCCAAGCCGCCCAAGACTCCGCTGCGACCACTGCCGGCCAAGCTCCCCGCCGGCCTGCGTCGCACCACCGGTGCGCGCCCGGTGGTGTTGACCTTCGACGACGGGCCGAACCCGGCCTGGACGCCCAAGGTGCTCGATCAACTGCGGGCCGCCAAGGTGACGGCCACCTTCTGTGTCGTCGGTCGCGAGGTGCAGCGACACCCGGAGTTGGTCCGCCGGATCGTCCGCGAGGGCCACCAGCTCTGCAACCACAGTTGGCGGCACGACCTCGACCTGGCGCGGCGACCGGTCGCCGAGATCAGGGCCGACCTGGACCGCACCAACAGGGCCATCCAGGCGGCGGCTCCCGGGGCGAAGGTGTCCTACTACCGGCAACCAGGTGGCCGATGGACGTCGGAGGTGCTGGGGGTGGCGAAGGACCTCGGCATGCGCCCCCTGCACTGGTCGGTCGACCCACAGGACTGGGACAAGCCGAGCGCCGCCACGATCGGCAAGCGAATCCACGCCGCCGCCGGTCCCGGTGCCATCGTGCTGCTGCACGACGGGGGCGGCAATCGGGCCGCGACGCTCGCCGCCTGCCCCCAGGTGATCGCCGATCTGAAGAAACGCTTCGGCATCGCCCGACTCAACTAGGACGTGCCGGACCGGTCGAGCCGGAGTTCCGGCGGTGTTGTCTCCGGGCCGGCGCAGGCCGGCCAGCACCTTGAAACACCCTTTGACCTGCGGTTACGCCCCGATCTCCGGGCACCCCGATACCGATTTTGTTCACCGACCTGGCATCACGTATGCTTTCCAAGCCTCCGGCGGGGCCGGATGGGAGCAAGTCCGCTTGAAGTTGCCAATGTGCAATGATGGCGGGGCCGCCCTCATCGTCTAGCGGCCCAGGACGCCGCCCTTTCAAGGCGGTAGCACGGGTTCGAATCCCGTTGGGGGCACGACCGGCGTAAGCCGGAGCAACACAAGCTAGGTCCTGTGGAGCAGTTGGAGTGCTCGCCGCCCTGTCAAGGCGGAGGTCGCGGGTTCAAGTCCCGTCAGGACCGCAGCGCTGACGCCGCGCCTCGCGCGGCGTTCTGCGTATCGGAGCATGTCGCCCTTGCCGCCGGTTCGTCCGGTTGCCGGGTAACATGGGCCGAGCAGTACGGCCAGGTAGCTCAGTTGGTACGAGCGTCCGACTGAAAATCGGAAGGTCGGCGGTTCGACCCCGCCCCTGGCCACATAGCCTTTCGCCGGGCTACAGAGGTCCCCACCAGCGGAAACGCAGGTGGGGATCTTGCTGTTGGGGCGTCTTTTCACCGACGACCTTCGGCCCGCCGGAATGTGATCCACTCCACTTCCTGCAAATCGGGGCATCCAGGCGTGCAAAATGCCCCGATTTTGCCAAATCCCTGCGGCTGTCAGTCGTCGCGGCCCTGCTGGCGGTGCTGCGCCATGCCGCTCTGGATCGCCTCCCACACGCTGCGTCCGGCCTGGCGCAGTGTCTCCCCCGCCTGCTCGGCGAACTGGGCCGCGCTCTGCGCTGCGGCCTGCGCCCCACCCAGCGGACCACTGCCGCCGTCCCCATCTCCGGACGCGCTCGGGCCCGGGGCGGGCGACTGATCGGGTCGGCTACGAGGTTGCCCGGTCGCCGCCCCCGCCGGGCCCCCGGTCCCCCAAGCCGCCCCGGCCGATCGCTGCCCACCGCCCGGCCCTGCGGGTCGCTGCCCGTCGCCGGGGCCCGCCGGCCGCTGTCCGCCGCCCGGACCTGCCGGCCGCTGCTCATCGCCGGGACCTGCCGATCGCTGCCCACCGTCCAGACCTGCCGGCCGCTGCCCTTCGGGGTGGTGGCGCTCCCCGTGCCGCCGGCCTGTCGGGTGACGGCCCTGCGTTCCGCCGGACTCCGGTCGTACCTGTTCCCCCGACGCCGGGCCACCGGCCCGAGACCCGGGTCCTCCAGCGCTGGGCCCCGGGCCGCCAGCGTGAGACGTGGGGCCTTCAGCAGCAGAGCCGGGCCGACCCACTCCCGCCCGATCAGGACCAGAACGATCAGGACCAGAACGATCGCCTGGCCGATCGGCACCCGGTCGATCGGAGCCCGCTCGGCCCGGGTCGGAGACGGCGCCGACCGCGCCCACCCGCTGGCCCGGCCCGTCGAGTAAGCCGCCGGGGGGGCGTGCCCCGACCGCCGTGGCCCCGGGGGCCGGCTGTGGTGCGCCGCGGTTCACGTCGTCGAGGGCGGTGACAGCCGTCCGAGCGAGCGCCTCGATGATCTGCGGGTTGTGGTCGAGTGTGTCGAGTGCCCGCCCGAGGATCATGGTCAACTGCTCCAACCGCACCCGCAGCTGCGCCTCGGCGTGCACCCCGTCGATGTCCAGCTCGGCGCCGCTCAGGTGCACCCGTACGCCGGCGTCGACCTGGATCAGGTTGGCCACCCGGGCCCGCAGCGACAGGTCGGCGTCCAGTCCGTCGACCGCCAGCCGGATCGAGTCGACGGAGACCCTCGGAATGTCGAGCAGGACATCCGGGTC
This sequence comes from Micromonospora sp. NPDC049171, assembly GCF_040648275.1. NCBI lineage: Bacteria > Bacillati > Actinomycetota > Actinomycetes > Micromonosporales > Micromonosporaceae > Micromonospora > Micromonospora sp. NPDC049171. The sequence goes on along the minus strand of NZ_JBEZDJ010000033.1, from coordinate 23,652 downwards.
CCCCTGGCCCGGCTCCCGCTGCTGCGCGCTCTCGCTCATGCTCTCCCGCCCGCCCGCAAACCGGTCCGGTCGTCCGGGCCGTTCGGCGCGGGTACCCGCTTTCCGGCGGAGCATCCCGTCCGTGACGGATCGGCCACCCGGTGTCCAAACCCGGCGCAACACGAAGCTGCACACGCGGGCATCAGCCGGTATGGTCCGGGCCTATGGGACAGGAAAAGACTGATCCGGCCGACATCCGGCAGGACGGCGACCGGTTCTCCTTACGGTGCAGCCTCCACGTCCCGGGCTCCGCCGAGCACGCGTTCGCGGTCTTCACCGACCAGCTGACCGACTGGTGGGTCACCGAATACACCTGGTCCGGCCCGGACGCCCTTGCTGAGCTGGGCATGGAGCCGCGGGCTGGCGGGATGCTCTACGAGATCGGCCCGTACGGCTTCCGCTCCGACTGGGGTCGGGTGCTCACCTGGGACCCGCCGCGCCGGTTGGTCTTCGTCTGGCAGATCGGCCCCGACCGGGCGCCGGTGCCGGACCCGGCCCGCGCGAGCGAGGTCGAGGTGTTGTTCCATCCCGAGGGGGCGGAGCGCACCCGGGTCGAGTTGGAGCACCGGCACTTCGACCGGCACGGCGAGGCAGCCGAGGGATACCGCGAGGCGCTCACCGCCGGCTGGCACGAGTTGCTCACCCGCTACGTCGCGACGGTGTCGCGCCAGCAGCCCACCACCCCCGCCTGACCCTCAACGCCAAAAGGTCGTCGGAGGCCGAACCGACATCCGGCTGTCCGAGGCCGAACCGCACGCGCTCGTCAATGGCCGAGTTGCCGTGCCCGGGCAGTGTCGCCACCGAGGTCGCGACCACCCAGATGCGCATGGCGGCCGGCCTCCGCCCCCGACCCGAAGCCGGTGCCGCCCAGCCTGCGGGGCGGTGCGGTGCGCAGCCGCGGGTATTCCTCGGTGAGCCGCCGCTGCACCCGGTCGGACCGGTCAGCCAGCACCAGCGCCACCGACGGAGCCCCCGACTCGCTGGCCGCCGCCGTCTCCGCCGCCCAGAGTCGACCCCCGATCACCTCCGCGAAACCGGCCAACCAGGATCGGCGAAAGGCGGCGGGATGGTCGTCCGCGGGCACCTCGGTGGCGGCCAGGCCGTGCGCCGCCTGCACGAGCAGTGAGGTGAAGAGCAGGTCGACCCGTTCCAGGTCGCTGGCGAAGCCGAACAGGTGCAGCGTGAAGCCGTTGCCCTGCCGGCGGCGTACGCAGCGGCAGCGCAGTGGCTCGGCGACCGCGGCGAGCAGACCGACCTTGTCGCGGGCGTACGGGGCGACGATCTCCAGGACCCGGTCGCCGACCGGGTCGGTGGTCGGGTCACGGACGGCGAGCAGCGCCCGGTCCACGCCGTAGCGGGCGATCAACTCGGTCGCCTTGGCGGTGAACGCCTCCGCCTCGGCGGGTGTGCAGGCTGGGTCCTCAGCCTGGGCGAGCAGCTTGCGCACCTTGCTCAGCATCGCCTCGGACATGGCTACAGAGCTATCACACGGGTCGGACACCATCGGGCTCGGCGCGGCTGCGCAGGGTGGCGATCGTCGAGCCGGCGAGGGTGAGGAGGCAGGCGGGGAGCAGCCCGTCGGCCGCCGCGGCGCCGAACAGCGCCTCGCCCGTCGGTTCGTCGCGATTGGCGTACGCGCTGACGAAGCGGGCCACCCAGCGGGTGTCGTAGTCGGCCTGGTCGATTCCCGGGAAGTCGAGCGCCGCTCCGCTGGCCGCTGGCGCGTCACCGACCATCGTCGCGGCCAGGCACCAGGCCACCCCGTACGCGCCGCTGAGGCCGGCCCGGTCGACGACCGCGTCGAATGCTCCCACCACGGCGTCCCCATCTCCGGTCAGCGCCGAGTGGAGCACGGCGGTCGCGTCGTCGAACGTCTGCTGTGGTAGGTCCGTCACGCAGCGCACAGTAGGACGGCCGGTCAAGCGACCCGGAAGATCGTCACTGTCCGTGTTCAACGCGAGCTACCTGCGCATTACGCCACCTCCACGGTCCCGCCGACGGCCACGGCACGCTAATGTGCGCAGCGGACCTTCGCCGGAGGAAGGACGACCATGCTCGTATCACGCCGTTCGCGGGTGGCCACACTGGCTGCCTGCGCGACGATCCTGCTCGCCACAAGCGCCTGCGGGGATGACAAGGCCAAGGAGCCCAGCGCCCAACAGGTGCGCCTCTATGGCACGGACGGCAACATGCTCAACTCCTATCCTGCGGAGTTGAAGGAACGTGCAAGTCTCGTCGACGGGATGAAGGGCACCACGCCACTCGTTCCGCTGCCCGACGACTTCAAGAGCCGGCTACGGACCGTCAATCCGGCGCTGACGGACTACGTGTACTCCGCCGAGACGTACGACGCGGTGGTGGTTGCCGTGCTCGCCGCCCAACTGGCCGGGAGCACCGACCCGGCTGCCATCGCGAAGCAGATCGTCGCCGTGACCAACGACGGGCAGCGCTGCGAGGACGCGGCCAGTTGCCTCGCGCTGGCCCGTGCCGGGCAGGACATCGAGTACCGCGGCGTTTCGCTGACCCGGGCGGGCTTCACCGACAAGGGCGAGCCGGCCACCGCGAGCTACGCCACGCTGACCTTCGACGGGCAGCAGATCAACGACGGCAAGACCGAGTTCGTCGGCGCGGGCATCGAGTCGGCGGCGAGCACCAAGACGCCGCCGAAGCCGAAGAAGCAGCGGCCGACCGCCGACCCCGACCAGAAGCCGCTGATCCTGGGCGGCCTGCTGCCGAAGACCGGTGACCTGGCCATCGCCTACCCGCCGATGGCGGCCGGCGCCGCGTTGGCGATCAGGGAGATCAACGCCGCCGGTGGCGCACTGGGCAAGCCGGTGACGTGGGTGGAGGGCGACGACGGCACCAGCCCGGTGGTGGCCAAGGCGACCGTGGCCCGGCACGTGACGGGTGGCGTCAGCGTGATCATCGGCGCGGGTGGTTCGGGTATCTCCCGGGCGGTGCTGCCGGACGTGGTGCAGGCCGGGAAGATCCTCTTCTCCCCGTCCAACACCGACAGCAGCCTGACCGACGTGGACGACGGCGGCCTCTACTTCCGCACCGCACCGCCGGACAGCCTCCAGGGCCGGGCGCTCGCCGACGTCATCCTCCGCGACGGATCGCAGAAGATCGTCATCGTTGCCCGCAAGGACTCCTACGGTGAGGGCCTCCAGGGCACGGTCCGCGACGAGTTGGAGAAGGCCGGCATCTCCGGCGACCGCCTCAAGCTGCTCACCTACGAGCCGCCCGCCGACGCCAAGGCTCCCCCGGTGGACTTCTCCGGCGGCGCCAAGGAGATCAAGGACTTCGGCGCGGACGCCGTACTGATCATCGGCTTCGGCGAGTCGGCCTCGGTGATCCGTTCGCTGGCCGACAGCGGAGTGCAGATCCGGCAGTAGCACCACCAGAAGCAGGAAACGGCCGCACCGGCGCGAGCGTCGGTGCGGCCGTTTCGTTTCCCGGAGTCAGCGCGGCCGGCGGCGCTCCAGGAACTCGGTCATCCGCCGGTGCTTCTCCTCGTCCTCGAAGAGCACCGCCTGGCTGACCAGATCGAGGTGGGGGTGCGCGGCGGCGGGGGCGTCCACCGCCAGCTTGGTCAACCGCAGCGCCAACGACGAGCCCAGGGCGATCTCGTCCAGCAGCGCGTGAGCCACCGTGAGCAGCTCGTCGGGCTCGTCCACCACCCGGTTCACCAGACCGATGCGCAGCGCCTCGGCGGCGTCCACCCGCCGCCCGGTGAAGAGCAGCTCCTTGGCCCGACCCTCGCCGATCAACGCGGGTAGCCGGTGGGTCGCGCCCGCGCCGGCCAGGATGCCCAACCGCACCTCCGGCTGGCCGAAGACCGCCCGCGCCGTGCACACCCGCAGATCGCAGGCGTACGCCAGCTCCGCCCCACCACCCAGCGCCGGGCCGTCGACGGCGGCCACCGTGGGCATCGGCAGCGCCCGGATCCGCGCGAAGGCGGCGGAGTTGATCGCGGCCAGGGCGTCCGTGCGGCCCCGCTCCCGGAGTTGGGCGATGTCGGCGCCACCGGCGAAGATGCCGGCCGTGCCACCGGTGAGCAGCAGCAGCCGGGGACGGGCTTCCAACTCGGCGCAGACCTGGTGCAGCTCGGCGATCAGGTCGGCGTCGATGGCGTTGCGCTTCTCCGGCCGGTCCAGGGTCACCACCAGCCGGTCCGGCCGCTCCTCGATCCGCAGCCCGCTCACTGCCCCGCCCACCTCTCGTTGGCGCCCGTGGGGCCCGCGAGCGCGCTCACTGCTTGACCCCGTCGTTCCACCGGTAGAAGCCGTGCCCCGACTTCTTGCCCAGCCGCCCCTCGTCCACCATCTCCACGAGCAGCGACGGCGGCGCGAAACGGTCCCCGTACGCGGCCTGGAGGGTACGGGCGATGTCCAGCCGCACGTCGAGGCCGACCAGGTCGGTGAGCTCCAACGGCCCGATCGGGTGCCGGTATCCCAACACCATCGCCTTGTCGATGTCGGCGGGGCTGGCCACCCCGTCGGCGACCATCCGGATCGCCTCCAGCCCGAGGGTCACCCCGAGGCGGGAGGTGGCGAAGCCGGGCAGGTCGCGTACGACGACGGGGTCCTTGCCCAACCGGCCGGCGAGCGCGACAGCCGCGGCGGTGGTCTCCTCGGCGGTGGCCGGGCCGACCACGATCTCCAGGAGCGCCATCGCCCAGACCGGGTTGAAGAAGTGCAGGCCGAGGAAGCGCTCGGGCGCGTCCAGCCCGGCGGCCAGCTCACCGATGGCGATGCTGGAGGTGTTGCTGGCCAACAGCGCCGGGCGCAGCGCAGCCGCGTCGTGCAGCACCGCCCGCTTCAGGTCGAGCCGCTCCGGCACCGCCTCCACGATCACGTCGGGGCCGGGGGCGACCTCGGCGAGCGTCGGGCGCAGCGTGACCCGCTGCCGGTGCGCGGCGGCCTCGTCGGCGCTCAGCTTCCCGCGCTGCACGGCTCGTTCCCACAGCTCGGCGAGCCGGTTCAGCGCTGCGGCGCCCCGCTCCGGGTCCACCTCGACCAACTCGACGGCGTGCCCGGCCCCGGCCGCCACGTACGCGATGCCGAGCCCCATCGTGCCGGCACCGACGACCACGAAACGTCCGCTCATCACGCCTCCCTGTCCCGCCCGTCGGCGCGCGGGGTCCCCGCCACACCGAGCTGGGTGTCTCGCCCGCTCCGCTCGCTCATGCTGCGACCCTAGACAGCTCGACCACCCGGCCCATGCTTGGGGGAGCGCGGGATCGGGTAATGACGGCCCGTCAACCAAGGGAAGGAACCAGTCGACATGAGCCAGGCACCGGAGAGCGTCACCGACTCCGAGATCGTGGAGACCCGAGGCGACGAGCGGGTCGAGCTGCTGCGCGCCGACACCAACAACGACGGCAAGACCGACGTGTGGGTGGTGGACACCGACGGCGACGGCAAGGCCGACCTGTTCCAGTTCGACACCGATGGTGACGGCAAGGTGGACATCACCATGGTCGACCTCGACGAGGACGGCACCCCGGACGAGGTGGTCGACGGCGACGGCGGCATGCCGCCCGAGGAGCTTCCCCCGACCGTCCAGGTCTGAGCTGTACGACGGCCCCCGCGCAGCGTCGCGCAGGGGCCGTCGCTCAGTCGGCGAGGCGCAGGGTGGCCAGGTAGTAGGGGGCGTCCCGGTCGTCCACATCGGTCAGCCGCCAGCCGGTGCCGTGCACGAGTGCGGCGAACTCGTCAGCCGAACAGACCAGGTAGTCGAACCATTCGGTGCTCAGCTCGCGGTAACGCAGCCGGAGCCGCAACTGTCCGCCGAGCCGGCCCCGACGGCGGTTGCGCTCGTGGTAGCCGGTGTGCAGCGGGTCGCGGGTGCCGTACGGGTCGGTGCCGTGCGCGATGATCTGCGCGCCCGGCCGGGCCAGCGCGGCGAGCGCGGCCAGGAACGCGGGGGCACGCTGCCGGCCCTCGAACAGCCCGAGGTTGTTGCCGAGCAGCAGGAACGTGTCGTACCGGTGACCGTCGGCGACGTGCGTGTCCACGGTGCCGTGCACCACCCGCCGGACGCCGCGACGCCGGCTGACCGCCAGCGCCCCCGCGGAGGTGTCCAGCCCGGTGACCGGTACGCCGCGCTCCTGGAGCAGCAGCGCGATCCGGCCGGCGCCCGTGCCGATGTCGAGCGTCTCGCCGCGGACCCGGTCCACCGCCCGGTGGTCGTACGGCTGCCACTCCTGCGGCCCGTCCAGGTAGTGCGCGGCCGGCGCGCCGTTGATCAGCCCGTCGTCCCGCTCGATGATCTCGATGACCGGCCGGGGCAGTCGACCGCCGACCAGCGGTCGAGGGCCCACCCCGGTGGCCACGGCAAGCGTGTCCCGCAGCAGCTCACCGACCACGTCACCGATTTGAGGCTCGCCCGTCACGGCGTTCACGCTATCCGGCCACTGGACGGCCCGCAGCGGTCGTATCCTGGCGGCGTGACCATGTTGGACCGGCTGTCCGCCGAGAAATACCTCCTGCTCACGACCTTCCGCAAGGACGGTCGGGCGGTGCCGACCCCGGTCTGGGCGGTCCGCGACGGCGAGGCTCTGGCGGTCTGGACCCGGGCCGACTCCGGCAAGGTCAAACGGATCCGCAACAACGGCGACGTGACCCTGGCGCCCTGCGACGTGCGGGGGCGTCCGCACGGGGCGGAGGTGCCGGCCCACGCGACGATCTGTGGCGGCGGTGACACCGGCCGGATTCGCGACCTGCTCAAGCACAAGTACCGCGTGATCGGCCGGTTGAGCCTGCTGGGCAGCCGGCTACGCCGCGGCGAGGGCGGCACCGTGGGCATCCGCGTGACGCTGGCTGAGGGCCGGCGCTGAGGGTGATGCTGGCCGACGGCCGTCGCTGAGGGCGTGTGCCGGCATGGAAAGGGGCGGCGGATCGAGATCCACCGCCCCTGACCGGAAAAATTGTGCCGCTCAGTCACCCTGCCGCTGCTGCGGGATCTGGCCCTGCAACAGCGCCCTGACCTCCGACTCGCGGTATCGACGGTGACCACCCAGGGTGCGGATGGCGCTGAGCTTGCCCGCCTTGGCCCACCGGGTCACCGTCTTCGGGTCGACACGGAACATCGACGCCACCTCGGCCGGGGTGAGTAGCGGCTCTGGTTCGTGCGTTCGCGATGCCATCGGTCACTCCTCCACATGTATAGACATCGGCCGGGGTCCCGCCGGCCGACGCGTCTCCCATGGTCCGGCTAGTCCCCGATGTCCGACATGGGCCGAACGGATGAAGGTCCCTAGACGGACGGATGAACCATGCCCGATTTTTACGACTTTTACACGGCAGAAACCACCTTATTCGGACTCATGATCACGGTTCGTGATGCGTCAACTACGAGCACGCCTCACTTTGGGAGCGCTCCTATGGGCATATGTCCTTAATTGCACCGCTCCAGCAACTGCACCGCGCGCCACCGGGCCACCAGCTTGTCGTACGCGGCGGAAGCCTCCTCGGCCTCACCGCGCGAGAGCCCCGCCAGGCCGTTGGCGACCAACTCGGGCGAGTCGTCCGCCGCGAGAGTCTCGTTGGAGAGAAGATCGACCAGGCCGCCGTAGTCCAGTTCGACAACCGACCGGGGATGGAACTCCTCCAGCCAGCGAGCCGCCTCCTCCACCGCCTCGGTGATCGGCGCCTCGCCCACCGACTTGCGCAACACCGACAGCGCCCGGGACGACCGACGGCGGGCCTTGGAGATCTCCGTGCGGTAGCGCAGCGCCCGTCGACCCGGCTCGGTGACCAGGTCCCGTTCGGCCGGCTCGAAGAGCACGAACCAGCGCAGCGGCACGCCCCAGGTGGCGATCTGCTCGTGCACCCGGGGCACACCGTGCTCCAGCACCCGGGCGCCGCTGCGCCAGTCGTCGACCACCGCCCTGGCCTGCCCGGCGAGCACCGGCGGCACGAAGGCGTCGGCGAGCACCGAGGGCACCCCGTCCCGAGCGCTGAGGGCGGCCTCAGCGACCCGGATCCGCAGGTTCCACGGGCAGACCAGCAGGCTTTCGTCCGTCTCCAGGACGTACGCCTCCTCCGGCAGGTCCGGCAGCCGGGTCCAGCCAGCGCCCAGCGCCTCGATCACCGCCGTCCGCTGCCGACCGGGACCCTCGACCGGGGCCACCGCCCGCCCCTCCGAGACATAGCGGCGCCAGTAGCTCTGCCGGTCTCGGTCGAAGGCGGTCAACGGTTCGTACACGCGCAGGTAAGAAGCGAAGAGCGACGGCACGGCGCGATCCTCCCACGAACCGCAGCCGTACGCGGTCAGCGACCGGACCACGCGCGCCGCAACGTGGGACGGCGGCGGCGCGTCGAGCGCCCGCAGGGCGGCCGATACTAGGCTCGATCACACCGGCAGCATCCCCGCCGGCGTCCGCCAGGTCCGCGTCCCACAAGGGCGCACACCACTCCAGGAGCCAACAATGGGCGTATTCGCGAGCACCGACGACCCGATATCGGCAGGTCACGAACAGGTCGTCTTCTGCCAGGACAAGCAGAGCGGCCTGAAGGCGATCATCGGGATCTACTCCACGGCGCTGGGCCCGGCGCTCGGCGGCACCCGCTTCTACCCGTACGCCAGCGAGGAGGACGCCCTCGCCGACGTGCTCGACCTGTCCCGCGGGATGGCGTACAAGAACGCGCTCGCCGGTCTGGACCTGGGCGGTGGCAAGGCCGTCATCTGGGGCGACCCGGAGCAGATCAAGAGCGAGGCGCTGCTGCGCGCGTACGGTCGCTTCGTGGAGTCGCTGGGCGGTCGCTACTACACCGCCTGCGACGTCGGCACGTACGTGGCGGACATGGACGTCGTGGCCCGGGAGACCCGCTACGTGACCGGGCGCAGCGTGGAGCACGGCGGCGCCGGTGACTCGTCGATCCTCACCGCCTGGGGCGTCTTCCAGGGCATGCGGGCGGCCGCCGAGCACCTCTGGGGCACCCCGAGCCTGCGGGGCCGGCGGGTCGGTGTGGCCGGGTTGGGCAAGGTCGGCAAGTACCTCACCGGGCACCTGCTCGACGATGGCGCCGAGGTGGTCGCCACCGACGTCAACCCGAAGGCGCTGGCCTGGGTGCGCACCAACCACCCGCAGGTCACCCTGATCGACGATTCCAGCGCGCTGGCCGCCGCGGACATCGACGTGTACGCGCCCTGCGCGCTGGGTGGCGCCCTGAACGACGACACCGTGCCGGCGCTGCGCGCCAAGGTGGTGGCCGGTGCGGCCAACAACCAGCTCGCCCACCCGGGCATCGAGAAGCTGCTGGCCGATCGGGGCATCCTCTACGCGCCGGACTACGTCGTCAACGCGGGCGGCGTCATCCAGGTGGCCGACGAGATCGAGGGCTTCAACTTCGAGCGGGCGAAGCTGCGGGCGACCCGGATCTACGACACCACCCGCGAGATCCTGCGCATGGCCGACGCCGAGGGTGTGCCGCCGGCGGTGGCCGCCGACCGGCTGGCGGAGCGGCGGATGGCGGACATCGGCCGGCTGCGCGGGATCCACCTGCGCTGAGCATTCCCGGAGGCGGGTCGACCGGATCCGCCTCCGGGCCTCCGTGGTCGGCGCGGGTGGGTAAGCTGAAGTCGGGTCAACTTTGATGCGGTTTGTCCGGTGTCACGGGTGCTAACCGATCCGCTCCTTACCCGGTACACTGGGTGACGGCCGGATCGACGCGACGCGCAGAGCCGGCTGACGGTAACCCGAGGTGCCGAACGGTGGCATCCCCATGTACCGTAAGAGCCACGAGAGATGCCTGACGTCATCGGGGCCCGCCTTCGGGCTGCCCCGCATTCTGTGCGAGGGGGTCGAGCCATGGGGCGCGGCCGTGCTAAGGCCAAGCAGACGAAGGTGGCCCGGGAGTTGAAGTACCACTCCCCGAACACCGACCTCACCGCCTTGCAGCGCGAACTGGCGGGTGCTGGTAAGTCTGAGCACCACTTCGACGACGACTCTAAAGAGTTCGTCGACGACGATGATGAGGATCACGCGGACGACGATCCGGATCCCTGGGTCCGTCCGACCCGCTGACCCTCTCGACGCAACTGAGCACGCGGCACTCCCGCGTGCTCACGCACGTCCTGTGCAGTTGCCGACGATCAGGGGCCTGACCCGACCGACACTCCGGTCGCTCGACAGGCCCCCGATCGCGGCTCACCTCAGCGTGGGCGGTTGTTCCAGTTGTAGAACGTCGGGATGTTCTCGAAGTGGTTCCAGGCGCAGACCGCGCTGGTGCCGTCGCCTCCCGAAACCTCGGAGCGCAGCCTCCGCGCGTCTTCGGCCTCCTGCAGCAGGGCAACGAGAGCAGGGCCCGCCTCCCGCACCCGTTCGGTGACGCCGTCGTCCGCTTCGCGCTCAGGGCGCCGGTGACTGGTGGTCTCGGGCATGCTCCAACACTCCCTCCAATAGGCGGATCTTGCTGTTGCGGCAGTGCTCGGTCTCGGTACCGTCAAAACGCCCCAGCTCGAAGTATCGGTTGGCGGCATGACCGCCCCCGCAGAAGCCGAAGTACGGGCAGGAGGCCCGGCACGCCTCCACACCGGCCAGGAACTCGCCGACCCAGGGCGTGGCCGCCGCACCCGCGAGGATCTCCGCCAGTGGGGTCGTCAGGACATTGCCGCTGCTGAAGTCGCCGTAGCGGGGGTCGGTGAAACCGCCCAGCTCCGGGGACAGCACGATCACCGAGCCGTCGTGACCGATCGTCGGGATCGGGTCCAGGTGCCGGGGCAGCACCCCGTCGGTCGTGTCGTCGAGCACGGCCGCGGCGTAACGCAGCGACCACTCGATCTCGCGCAGGTGGATCCGGGGCTCCCGCCGCCAGGCCGCGACCAGCTCGGCCCAGAAGCCGGTCACCGCCGCCGGGTCGTGGCTGTTGTCGCGGGTGTTGACCCCTTCGGTCTCCTCGATGTTGATGCCCAACACGTCGCAGCCCAGGTCGAGGAAGTAGTCGTACAGCTCGGTGGCCAGCCCCGGCTCCGGTCGGGAGACCACGGCCAGCGCGGAGAAGGGCAGCCCGTGCCGCCGCAGCGCGGCGACACCCCGCAGGATCCGGTCGTACGCCGGCTGGCCACCCCGGTTGACGCGGTCGCCGTTGCGCGCCCGCGGCCCGTCCACGCTCACGCTCACCCGCATCTCGTGCCGGGCGAAGAAGGCGCACCAGTCGTCGTCGATCAACGTGGCATTGGTCTGCACGTGATGTTCGACCTCGGGCCCGAACGGCGCCATCAGGTCGGCCAGGTGCTCCCGGCCGGCCGCCAGCGGCTCACCGCCGTGCCAGACCACGGAGAACCGGCCGGCCGTCGCCCAGGGGTTGACCGCTGTCGCGACCGCGGCGGCCACCGCCACCGGCATCCGGCGGTCGAGGGCCCGAAACGGCAGATAACAATACGCGCAGTCCAGGTTGCAGAGGGTGGTCGGCTGCATGACGACGTACGACGGGACGGCCGCCAGACCGCGCATCCCGCTGAACGCCTGCCCCCGTGCAGCCATCACCCTCCTCCGCCTAGCCCGAGCCCTTCAGGCTAGGCGGCATTGGCCACTTGGGTGAAGCCCTGATCAGGTGCCCGTACGACCACCAGCGCGTGATCAACCTCGGGTGTGCTGACCGACCATCTGCACGTTGCCGGTGCCCTCGATGATCTCGCCGGCCTGCCACGCCTCGACCCCACGGCCGGTCAGCGTGGCCAACGCCCGGTCAGCGTCCTCGGCCGACACGATCGCGAACATGCCGACGCCCATGTTGAAGGTCGACTCCATGTCGTGGTCGTCGATGCGACCCTTCGACTGGATCAGGTCGAAGATCGGCTGCGGCTTCCAGGTGGACCGGTTGACCACCGCGTCGACGTGCTCCGGCAGCACCCGGACCAGGTTGCCGGGGATGCCGCCGCCGGTGATGTGGGACAGCGCCCGCACCTCGGCCTCGGCGATCAGCTTGAGGCAGTCCTTGGCGTAGATCTTGGTCGGGGTGAGCAGCTCCTCACCCAGGGTGCGCTGCCGACCGAAGTCGTCGATCACGATGTCCAGTCGCATCCGAGCCGCGCCGAGCAGCACGTGCCGGACCAGCGAGTAGCCGTTGGAGTGCAGGCCGGACGAGCGCATGGCGATCACCACGTCACCCACCTCGACCCGCTCCGGGCTGAGGATGTCGGCTTCCTCGACCACGCCCACACCGGTCGCGGAGATGTCGTACTCGTCCGGGCGGAGCACGCCGGGGTGCTCGGCGGTCTCCCCGCCCAGCAGCGCGCAGCCGGCGTAACGGCAGCCGTCCGCGATGCCCGCGCCGATCTCGGCGACCTTGTCCGGGACGACCTCGCCGGTGGCGATGTAGTCGAGCAGAAACAGCGGCTCGGCACCACAGGCCACCAGGTCGTCCACGACCATCGCGACCAGGTCGATGCCGACCGTGTCGTGGATGTCCATCTGCTGGGCGATCACCAGCTTGGTGCCCACCCCGTCGGTGGAGGACGCCAGGATCGGGCTCTTGTACTTCTTCGTGTCCAGCCGGAACAGGCCGGCGAACCCACCGAGGTCACCCATCACCTCGGGGCGCCGGGTCTCGCGCACCTTCGACTTGAGCAGCTGCACCGCGCGATCGCCCGCGTCGATGGAGACTCCGGCGTCGGCGTACGAGACCGAGCGTTTGCGAGCCTGTCGGCCGGCACCGCCAGTCCAGGGCTGTCGGTCGCCGCCGGCGCCCGTCGGGCTGCTTCCTGCGCCGCTGCGCTCGGACACGTGCGTCACGGTTCTCCCCTTTGGTTCTCGGTGCCGCGCCGGCGGTGGCCGGGCCGCGCCGGTTGGTGCTACGGGCGGTTTGCGGTAACGCCACCCGGAGTGGCGACGAACGAGCCGTTGGCGTGCGGTGCTTCCGGGGCCGAGTTGGCCACCCGGCGGCCCACTCCTTCGAGCACGTGCTTGCCGATCAGGTTGCCGGCCGGCAGCTCGATCGGGTACTCCCCATCGAAACACGCCCGACACAGCCGGGTCTTCGGCTGCTCGGTCGCGGCGATCAGGCCGGGAAGCGAGACATAACCCAGCGTGTCGGCGCCGATGGAACGCCGGATGCCGTCGTTGTCCAACCCGTTGGCCAGCAGCTCCGCCCGGGTAGCGAAGTCGATGCCGTAGAAACACGGCCAGCTGACCGGCGGGGAGGAGATCCGGACGTGCACCTCCAGCGCCCCCGCCTCACGCAGCATCCGGACGATGGCGCGCTGGGTGTTGCCGCGCACGATCGAGTCGTCCACGACCACCAGCCGCTTGCCCCGGACGTTCTCCCGCAGTGGGTTGAGCTTGAGGCGGATGCCGAGCTGGCGCAGGGTCTGGGACGGCTGGATGAAGGTACGACCCACGTACGGGTTCTTCATGAGGCCGGCACCGTAGGTGATGCCGGACGCCTCCGCGTAGCCGATCGCGGCCGGGGTGCCCGACTCCGGCACCGGGATCACCAGGTCGGCCTCGACCGGGTGCTCCTTGGCCAACTGCCGGCCGATCTGCACCCGTGCCGCGTGGACGTTGCGCCCGGCGATCGTGGCGTCCGGGCGGGCGATGTAGACGTACTCGAAGAGGCAGCCCTTCGGCTCCGGCGCGGCGAAGCGGGTGGAGCGCAGGCCGTTCTCGTCGATCGCGATCAGCTCGCCCGGCTCGACCTCGCGGACCACACTCGCACCGACGATGTCCAGCGCGGCCGTCTCGCTGGCCACCACCCACCCGCGCTCCAGCCGGCCGAGCACCAGCGGGCGTACGCCGTGCGGATCACGGGCCGCGTAGAGGGTCGACTCGTCCATGAAGACGAAACTGAACGCGCCGCGCAGCTGCGGCAGCACCTCCAGTGCGGCCGCCTCGACCGACAGATCCGGTCGGCCGGCGAGCAGCATCGTCACCAGGGAGGTGTCGTTCGTCGAACCGTCCGCGACGAGGCCGCGGTCGGCGACCTCCTTCTCCAGCTCGGCGGTGTTGACCAGGTTGCCGTTGTGGGCCAACGCGATGGTCGTGCCGGAGGTGGTGGACCGGATCGTCGGCTGGGCGTTCTCCCAGTTGGACGCGCCGGTCGTGGAGTAACGGGCGTGCCCGATCGCCAGGTGGCCACGCAGGCTCGCCAGGGTGGGCTCGTCGAAGACCTGGGCCACCAGGCCAAGGTCCTTGTAGACCACCACGCCGGAACCATCGCTCACCGCGATGCCCGCCGCCTCCTGGCCGCGGTGCTGGAGGGCGTAGAGGCCGAAATAGGTCAGATTGGCGACCTCTTCGCCGGGCGCCCAGACACCGAAGACACCACAGGCGTCTTGGGGGCCAGGTCGTTGGGGGTCAAGGTCGTGGCTCAGCCGGCCGTCGCCTCGGGGCACCTACCGCTCCCTCATGCTGGTCTGGACCGGCTGGGCGGGATCACGGGCGGATCCACACTCGTCTGCCGGGACCACTGTCATCGCCTGACAGTGTACGCGAATCGCCGTCGACACAGATAGTCACGTTTCCCATGCCGAGCGTCACGATGAGTGGGACATCGGACGACTAGAGGGGCAGATACGCCGAGAGGTCCGCCCGGACACCACTCATCTGGACACGACCCTCGGTGACCGCCTCCGCCCAGCCGATCCGCCCGGTAGCCAGCTCCAACCACGTCCCCGCAGCCATCTCGACCACGTTCGGCGGGTTTCCCCTGGTGTGTCGAGGTCCGGGTACGCACTGGATCGCACCGTATGGTGGGACGCGCACCTCCACCGATCGGCCGGGGGCGCGCTCCGCGAGGATGGCCAACAGCGACCGGACCGCCTCACGGAACACCGGCCGTTCGGGTGTACGCCCCTCGTCGAGCGCCGACAACGCCGCCGTAACGGCAGCGGACTTACTGTGCGGAGAGGACACGACGGGACGATACGACCCGCAGGTCGCGCACCTGACGTCGGCCCTGGGTCGCGCCGATCCAGTTGGACAAGGCATAGTTGCCGACGGCGTATTCGTACCGTGATGATCCCCGGCCCGGCGCCCCGCCGGCCAGAGGGAAGTCAGCCCGGAAGGCGGTGGACGTGTCAACACACCGATATGCCTGGAAGCAGCGGGCCGGTGTGGTCGTAGCGCTGGTTGCCGGCGCTCTGCTCGCCGTCCCCGCCCCACCAGCGCTGGCCGCCAAGATCAGCACGGCGGACAACTCGGTCACGATCGACGCGGGCAAGAGCAGCACCGTCAACGTGGTGGTCCGACCGGACCCGGACGAGAAGTCCGCCGACCTCGACATCACCGACCTGCCCGACGGCGTCTCCTGCGGCGGGTGCGGGCCGGTCAACTTCGGTGACTCGACCGACCCGAAGGCAGTGACGTTGACCCTGTCGGCAGCGGCCAACGCGCCCGCGGCCAACGGCAGCTCGGCGAAGATCACGGTATCGGGAGACGGCAATTCCCGCACGCTCCGGGTGACCGTCAAGGCGGCCGCCGCGCCGCCACCGCCGCAGACGCAGACCGTGCAGTCGATCTCCGGCAAGGTGGTCGTCCAGGCCGACAGCAAGGCCGTGCCGAACGCGGTGGTCATGCTGCTGGACAGCACCGGCAAGCGCTTCGACACCACGAGCGACGGGAGCGGCAACTTCCGCTTCACCGGCACCACGAGTGCCCCGATCGCGCCGGGTCGGATCGACCTGGGTGCCACCTTCGACAACGTGCAGGCCCGCAAGACGCTGACCGCCGCCGCCGGGCAGGCCATCACCGGCCAACGGATCAGCCTCGCCATCAAGGTCGAGGTGACGCCCAGCGCCACGCCGTCCGCCACCGCCGACGCCACCCCCAGCGAGGACCCGGCCGACGCGGGTGCGGGGGACCAGGCCACCGATGAGGCCAGCCCGGGCGCTCCGGCGAACGCCTCCAACAGCGACGACGGCGGCAGCGGCCCGTACCTGATCATTCTGCTCGGTGGTCTTCTGGTGGCCGCCGGTGTGGGCACGATCGTGATGCTCTGGATGAAGCGCAGGGAGAGCGGCGGCGATGACGACGACGCCCCGGCTGCGGCTGGTGGCGGCGGTGTGGTGCCGCCGTCGCGGGGCGCTTTCCGCAGCCCCGACGACCAGACCCGGATGGTCGGCGGCCGACCCGGTGGCGGGGCGGACCCGACCATGGTCGGCGGCGCGGCGCTGAGCGAGGCGCCGACGATGATGCACCGCCCGGTGGTCGACGACGTCCCACCGGACCCGTACGGTGCGCCGGCGCAGGCGTACGGCGGCGCGGGCCAGCAGGGCTGGGGCGGCGCCGGGTACGGCGACGAGCAGGCACCCGGCGGCTACGGGGCCGGCGGCTACGGCAACGCACCGGCGTCGGGTGGCGGTTACGGCAACGCTCCCGCCTCCGGCGGCGGCTACGGCACCCCAGCCGGCTCCGAGGGCGGCTACGGCGCCGGTGAGGGCTACGGCGCCGCTCCCGGTTCCGGCGCCGGCTACGGCGGCGGCGCTCCGGCTCCCGCTGGCGGCTACGGCAACGCGCCCGGTTCCGGCGCCGGCTATGGCAACGCGCCGGCCTCCGGCGCTGGTTACGGCAACGCGCCCGGTTCCGGCGCTGGTTACGGCAACGCGCCGGCCTCCGGCGGCGGTTACGGCAGCCGCGACTACAACGGCCCGGCAGGGACCGCCGCCTACCCGCCGGCTCCCGCCGGCGGAGCGCCCTACGGCGAGCGGTACGACGAGCCGACCGGCCGCTACACCGGCGACAACACCCAGTACCCGGCACCGGCCGATCCGTACGCCACAGGCGTCTACCAGCCGGAGCAGGGGCAGGGGTACGGCGGCCAGCCCGACTCGGCCCCGTACGGCGGTCGGGCCGCCGAGCCGACCGCAGGGTATGGCGGCCAGCAGGCCGGCGGTTACGACCAGGGCGGCTACGGCGGCCAACCGGCCGGCGGGTACGACCAGGGCGGCACCTACGGCCAGGAACCCCCGCCACAGCAGCGCGGCGGCTACGACGACCGCGGTTACGACCAGGGCGGCTACGGCGGCCAACCGGCCGGCGGGTACGACCAGGGCGGCACCTACGGCCAGGAACCCCCGCCGCAGCAGCGCGGCGGCTACGACGACCGCGGTTACGACCAGGGCGGCTACGGTCAGCCGCCGGCCGGGCGGGCGCGGCCGGAAACCCCGCCGCAGACCGACCGGGGCGGTCGACGCCTCGACTGGCTGGACGACTGACCGACCACACCGCACGAAAACGGCCACCCGGAGTTCCGGGTGGCCGTTTCGCGTCAAGATCCACTCGTGGTCAAGAAAGTCGCGGTGTCCCGCACGCCTGGACACCCCGCTTTCATGAAACCCGAGTTGATCAGCCCGAACGCGCGGCCCGGCCCGAGTTGATCAGCCCGAACGCGCGGCCCGGCCCGGCTTGATCAGCCCGAACGCGCGGCCCGGCCCGGCTTGATCACCGCGATCGCACGGCACCGCTCGGCTTGATCCGCCCAGCGCCGGCTTGGTCGCCGCTCAGGCGGCGGAGAAGACGCCCTGACGGAGCACCGGCACGACGTTCGAGACGCCGACCCGGACGGCGACGTCCACGTCCTCGGCGAAGCCGCCCTCGGTCAACTCCCGCCCGGAAACGCTTCCGCGCACCGCGGCGGGCACGTCCGGAGTGCTCGCCAGCGCGGCAAGTGCCATGGCCGCCTCCACGGACAACCCGCCCGGTACGCCGGAGAGGGCGTCGAGCACCGAGGCGGCACCGAGTTGGTCCTCCACCGACGGGCGCAACGACCCGTCCGGCCACCGCTCTCCGGACGCGATCACGCCGATCGGGGCGTCCACTGTGCCGTACCCCTGGCGGCGCAACCAACGCCCGACGGCCGGTGCGTTACGCAGGCACGCCGCGACCACCGGCAGGCCGGTGGCGCTGGCGGCGGCGCTGATGGCCGAGCCGTTCGGCGAGGGGAGCACCAGGTCCGCCACCACCGGTGCCGTGCTCAGAGCAGCGGGCGAGAGCGACCACGGATGCTCCGCGGTCACCTTCCGTCGGCCCACCGCCGCGACCGCGCCGACACGCACCGCGTACTCGGCGGCCTGCTCACCCCAGGGGAACGGGTGCACCCGCATGCCCCGGGCGACCGCCACCTCCACGGCGGTGGTGAACGACAGCACGTCCACCACCACCAACGCCGCGCAGACCCGGCCGAGTTCGGCCGCCCCGGTCAGCCCCCAGTCGAACCGCGCACCGGAGCCGGGTTGGCCGTAGACGGCGGCCGCCAACGCCTCAGCGCTCGTCAGGCGACGGCTCGGTGACACCGGTGTCAGACTCGGACGACCCACCGGGCTGTGCCGGACCGATCGGCTCGACGGCGCCGGCCGCCGGGGAAGGCCCCGAGGACGCGATCGGCTCGGAGAGCACCTCGGCCGGGTCGATCGGCTGGGCCGGGGCGACCGGCAGCGGTACGGCTTCGACCGCACCCGCCACACCGGCGGCCGGCGCGGGCACCTCGACGGCCGCCGAGCCCCCGAAGATGCGGGGCAGCGTCTCGGTGTGCGCCCTGCGCAGCTCGTCCAGCTCGATCCGGAACTGGCCGTGCACCTCAAGGGCGCCGCCGGTCGGGTCGGTGACACCGATCAGCTCGAACGGCACCCCACGCTCGGCGCAGAGCGCCGCGAACGCCTTGTCGTGGCCGCGCGGCACCGACACCAGCGCCCGGGTGGCGGACTCGCTGAACAGGTAGACGAACGGCATCGAACCCTCGGCGAACTGCTCCGGCACCGCGATGCGGGCGCCGACGCCGCGCCGCAGGCAGGACTCGACGAGGCTCTGGGCGAGGCCGCCGTCGGAGAGGTCGTGCGCGGAGGCGAGGTGACCGACCCGGGCCGCCTCGGCCAGCAGGTCGGCGAGCGCCTTCTCCCGCGCGAGGTCGACCTGCGGCGGGATGCCGCCGAGGTGCTCGTGCGTCACCCAGGCCCACTCCGAGCCGGACAGCTCCACGTTCGTCTCGCCGAGCAGGTAGAGCTGGTCGTGATCGCCACCGGGCCGCGGGACGAAGCCCATCGGCACCCGGTCGGCGACGTTGTCCAGCACGCCCAGCACGCCGACCACCGGGGTCGGGTGGATGGCCGCCGCTCCGGTCTGGTTGTAGAAGCTGACGTTGCCGCCGGTCACCGGGATGCCCAGCTCCACACAGCCGTCCGCCAGGCCGCGCACGGCCTCGGCGAACTGCCACATCACGCCCGGGTCCTCCGGGGAGCCGAAGTTGAGGCAGTTGGTGACGGCGATCGGCTTCGCGCCGGTCACCGCCACGTTCCGGTACGCCTCGGCCAGGGCCAGCTTGGTGCCGTGGTACGGGTCGAGTCGGGTGTACCGCCCGTTGCCGTCGACCGACAGCGCCACGCCGAGCCCGGTCCGCTCGTCGATCCGGATCACGCCGCCGTCCTCCGGCTGGGCGAGCACGGTGTTGCCCAGCACGTAACGGTCGTACTGCTCGGTGACCCAGGTCTTGTCGGCCAGGTTGGGCGACGCGATCATGCGCAGCACGGTCTCCCGCAGCGCCTCCGGGTCGGCCGGGCGGGGCAGCGTCTCGGCCCGGTCGGCCTGGAGCAGGATCAGGTCGGCCGGCTCACGCATCGGCCGGGCGTAGACCGGGCCGTCGTCGACGAGCGAACCCGGCGGCACGTCGACGACCAGGTGGTCCTGCCAGGTGATCAGCAGTCGGCCGGGGCGGCCGTCCGGCTCCGGTGGGGTGACCTCGCCGATCGCGGTGGCGAGCACGCCCCACTTCTCGCAGGTCTTGAGCACCGCTTCCAGCTTGTCCGGTGCGACGACCAGCAGCATCCGCTCCTGCGACTCGCTGGCCAGGATCTCGTGCGGGTCCATCGAGGGCTCGCGCAGCGGCACCCGCTCCAGCCAGACCCGCATGCCGGTGCCGGCCGCGGCGGCGGTCTCGGTGAGCGCGCAGGTCAGGCCGGCGCCGCCGAGGTCCTGGATGCCGACCACCAACTGGCCGTCGTACAGCTCCAGGCAGGCCTCGATCAGCAGCTTCTCGGTGAACGGGTCGCCGACCTGCACGGCGGGCCGGCGTGCCTCGCTGCCCTCGTCGAAGGTCGCGCTGGCCAGCACCGACACGCCGCCGATGCCGTCCCGGCCGGTCTTGGCACCCATGAGTACGACAACGTTGCCCGGGCCAGCCGCTGCCTTGTTCTGCAGGCGCTCGACCGGCAGCACACCCAGGCAGAGCGCGTTGAGCAGCGGATTGCCCTGGTAGGAGGGGTCGAAGACCAACTCACCACCGATGTTCGGGAGGCCGAGGCAGTTGCCGTAGCCGCCGACGCCGGCAACCACACCGGTGAGCACCCGGGCGGTGTCCGGGTGGTCCGCGGCGCCGAAACGCAGCGGGTCCATCACGGCGACCGGGCGGGCACCCATGGCGAGGATGTCCCGGACGATGCCACCGACGCCGGTCGCCGCACCCTGGTACGGCTCGACGAAGCTGGGGTGGTTGTGCGACTCGACCTTGAAGGTCACCGCCAGCTCGTCGGAGACCTGCACGACACCGGCGTTCTCACCGATGCCGGCGAGCAGCCGGTCGCTGTGCACGGCCTTCTCGCCGAACTGGCGCAGGTGCACCTTGCTCGACTTGTAGGAGCAGTGCTCACTCCACATGATCGAATACATGGCCAGCTCGGACTGCGTGGGCCGACGGCCGAGGATCTGCCGGATCCGGTCGTACTCGTCGTCACGCAGGCCCAGCTCGGTGTACGGCTGGAGCTCGCCCGGGGTGCCACCGGCGCGCGGCACGGTGTCCACGCCCTCGGTCCAGACGGCAGCGGCCAGCTGGGCGGGAGCGGCCGCCGGAGCGACGGGCTGCGCCGGGCTCGGCTCGGCCGGCTGCGCCGGGGCGGAGTACGCCTCGGGCGTGTCGCGTACCGGGTCCGGATGGGTGGTCATGACCTCTCCTCGCTGCGCTCGTGCCCGCCAGAGATGCGGTTGAGCTGACCGATGATCGTGTCGCCGGTCACGCCGGCGCCCCGACCAGGTGCTTGAGGACCGACGTGAAGAAGCCGAGGCCGTCCAACGAGGGACCGGTGAGCGCCTCCACCGCGTGCTCGGGGTGCGGCATGATGCCGACCACGTTGCCCGCGGCGTTGGTGATCGCGGCGATGTCGCGCTGCGACCCGTTGGGGTTGCCGCCGACGTACCGGGCCACCACTCGGCCCTCGGCTTCGAGCTGGTCCAGCGTCGCGGTGTCCGCGACGTAGCAACCCTCGCCGTTCTTAACCGGGATCAGCACCTCCTGGCCGGGCTGGAACGCGTTGGTCCACGCGGTGCCGGCCGACTCGATGCGCAGGACCTGGTCCCGGTTGCGGAAGTGCAGGTGCTGGTTGCGGGTGAGCGCGCCGGGCAGCAGGTGCGCCTCGCACAGGATCTGGAAGCCGTTGCAGATGCCCAGCACCGGCAGGCCACCCTGGGCGGCGTCCACGATCGTCTCCATCACCGGGGCGAACCGGGCGATGGCGCCGCAGCGCAGGTAGTCACCGTAGGAGAAGCCGCCGGGCAGCACGACCGCGTCCACCCCGTGCAGATCCGGGTCACCGTGCCAGAGCCGGACCGGCTCGGCACCGGCGATGCGGACGGCTCGGGCCGCGTCCCCGTCGTCGAGCGAGCCGGGGAAGGTGACCACACCGACCCGGGCGGTCACGAGCGGGCGTCCGCGGTCTCGTCGGCCTCGACCAGGCGGATGGTGAAGTCCTCGATGACCGGGTTGGCGAGCAACTTGTCGGCAATCTCCCGAGCGCGGTCCAGGTCCGGTTCACCGGTGAACTCGATCTCGATCCGCCTGCCGATCCGAACCGAGGCGACGTCACCGACGCCGAGCCGGGGCAGCGCGTTTGCGACGGCCTGGCCCTGCGGATCGAGGATCTCGGGCTTGAGCATGACGTCGACGACGACGCGAGGCACTGGGCACTCCTGACTGTGTACGCAGTTGGGTGCCGACCCACAACGGGCGAGCGCAGCCAGCGTACCTGGCAGATATCGCCGCGCCCGCACCGGCCGCCCGCAGTTCAGGCAGTGATCGACATTGCCGGCATCCAGGGTGACCCAGGGAGCGCGACAGGCGGCCTCAGCAGGACAAACATGGCGCCGCGGGTGGCCGAATCGTTACATTGATCCATCCCGATCAACATCTTGATAACGATGGTCCCGGGCCCTATCGTACATCGACATAAGTCGATTTAGGCGGCGGTGGGGACCTCCCTCCGTCGCCCTTCCGCACCCGGCGACCCCGGGTCCGCCCCGCCCAAGGAGTCCACCCGATGCGCATCCGCCCCCTGCTCGCCGTGCTCAGCACCGCCCTGGTCGGCGCCCTCGGCGCCGCGTCCGGCGCGTCCGCCGCCCCACCCGGCCCGCAACCCATCATCGGCGGCAACACCGTCTCGTCCGCGCCCTGGGCCGCCGCGGTGCTGAGCAACGGCTCGTTCACCTGCTCCGGCAGCGTCATCGCCGCACAGTGGGTGCTCACTGCCCGGCACTGCATCAGCGGCACCATGTCGGTCCGGGTCGGCAGCGTCTACCGCGCCTCGGGTGGCGTCACCCGTACGGTCAGCGCCACCTACACCCGCAACGATCTCGCCCTCATGCGGCTCTCCAGCACCGTCAGCACCTCGACGGTCACCCTGGCCAGCAGCAACCCACCCATCAACTCGACCAACTCGATCTACGGCTGGGGCATGACCTGCTACAGCGGCTGCTCCGCATCCAGCCAACTGAAGACCGCCACCGTGCGGGTGACAAGCAACAGCGTCACCGACGCGTACGGCGGGCAGGCGATCCGCAGCACCGAGATCAGCGGCAACGCGTGGCGCGGCGACTCGGGTGGCCCACAGTTCTACAACGGCCAGCAGGTCGGCGTCGCCTCCACCGCCGACGGCTACAGCATCCAGAACTACGGCAGCGTTGCGTACAACCGGGCCTGGATCACCTCGGTGGCCGGTGTCTGACGGTTAACGCCCCGCGCGGTGCGGATGGTCGGCTGCGTGTCGGCCGTCCGCGCCGCGCTGTTTTGCAGCATCCGATCAGGTGAACAATGCACCCGATCGGGTCGCGCCACTCCTGACAGCATCGGAACCGTGCTGGTCGTGACGACAGAGCAACTGCCCGGCTATGAGATCCGCCAGATTCTCGGTGAGGTGGTGTCCTCGATGGCCAGGACACGCAACCCGTACCGCGAGGGGGTCAAGAACCTGCGCGGTGGCGCGTACGACCCGATGGCCCCGGACAACCTGACCCGGTGGCGCACCGACTCGGTGTCCCGGCTCGGCGAGGAGGCCCTGCGGCTCGGCGCGAACGCGGTGATCGGCATGCGCTTCGACAGCCGCGACTGCGGCGAGATGTGGATGGAGATCTGCGCCTACGGAACGGCGGTGGTCGCCGTACCCAAGATGCCCGAGGTCATGCCGGCCGACCAGCCGGCGGTCGCCGCGGAGACCGCGGAGGTCGCAGGCTTCACGGAGTCTCCCGGCGGCATAGCCGAACCAGCAAGCGCCCCCAACCTAAGAACAGCAGCAGAAACCGCAACCGGCGACTAACCCACCCACCCCACCCCACCCACCCCACCCCACCCACCCTCGCCGCGTTGATCATGGAGTTATTGCCCTACGCACCGGCGTGTCGCAGCAATAACTCCA